>DATHUR010000195.1:0-16850 GCA_035462025.1 Egicoccus sp.
GGACGAGCCGACCCCGGCCGAGGCGGCGAACCCCGCCGAGGCCGCCGACGGCGAGAGCGCGCCGCGCGGGCGCAAGACGTCCGGGCGCAAGACCTCGGGACGCAAGACGTCCGGACGGAAGACCTCCGGACGCAAGACGACCCGGTCGGTGGATGGCGAGTCCGACGCCGACGCGCCATCCGGGTCGGACGCCGACGATGCCTCCGCCGGGGACGCCCCGGACACCGCAGCGACCGACGATGCCCCGAAAGCGCGGTCCGGACGCGGTCGTGGGGGTGCCGGTCGCGGCACCAGGTCGGGCGACACGACCGAGGACGCCGGGTCGGGGACGCCGACGGGCGATGACGCAGGCTCGGACGACCAGCCGTCCGACGACGACGGATCCGGCGAGGCCGGGGACGGCAGCCGGCGACGCCGGCGCCGTGGTCGGCGCGGTCGCGGCGGTCGCGGTCGGGGCGGCAGTGGTCGCGGCAGCGGCGGTGGTGGCAATGGCGGTGGCCGTGACGACGATGGCCGTCGCCCCCAGGACACCGGGCGGGACGACGACGGCGACGACACGTCGGACGACGAGTCCGACACCGCGTCGGCGCACCCCGGGGACGAGAGCGTCGAGGCCGCGATGGCCAAGGGCGGCACGCGGCTGGCGGCGAAGCGCGGCCGGCGTGACGGCTCCCGCAGCACCGGTGGTGGCAACGGCCGCGGTCGCGGCCAGCGCCCCGGCGGTGTCAGCGAGGAGGTGCGTCGGGCCATCCTCGAGGGACCGCCGCGCACGATGCTCGTGACGGCCCGTGCCGACCGCACGCAGATCGCCGTGCTCGAGGACCGCACGGTCGTCGAGCACTACGTCACCCGCAAGGAGGACGTGACCTACGTCGGCAACATCTACATGGCGCGGGTCCAGAACGTCCTGCCCGGCATGGAGGCGGCGTTCCTCGACATCGGCAAGGGCCGCAACGGCGTGCTGTACGCCGGCGAGGTGCTCTACGACGAACTCGACCTCGAGGAGGGCGCCGAGGAGCGGATCGAGAACGTGCTCAAGCCGGGCCAGAAGGTGTTGGTGCAGGTCACCAAGGACCCGATGGGCTCCAAGGGTCCACGCCTGACGATGCACCTGTCGCTGGCGGGGCGCTACATGGTGCTGGCTCCCAACTCCGACCTGTTCGGCATCTCGCGAAAGCTCACCGACCGCGAACGGGACCGCCTGCGCAAGGTGGTCAAGAAGGTCAAGCCCTCCGAGCACGGCGTGATCGTGCGCACCGCCGCCGAGGGCGCCACCGACGAACAGATCACCGCCGACCTCGAACGCCTGCTCGCCAAGTGGCAGCGGGTCGAGGAGGCGGCGGAGGGGGCCAAGGCCCTGACCACGGTCTACGAGGAACCGCCGTTGGTCGTCAAGGTCATCCGCGACAACTTCGGGCCCGAGTTCGAGCGCTGCATCGTCGACGACGAGGAGCTGTTCAGGCAGGTCCGCGACTACCTCGCCGAGGTCGCCCCCGAACTGCTCGACAAGGTCGAGTTGTACGGGGCACCGACCACCGATGCCCGCTCGAAGGCGGCGGGCGCCCCCTCGGCCGACGGTGCCTCGCCGGCCGACGACGCCGACGCCGAGGCCACCCCCGGCAGCGACGATGCCGAGGGTAAGGAGCCCGCCCCCGAGGTGAAGGCGGAACTCGCCTCGGGCGAGATCGACTTCGACGCGGCCCGCCGGCGACGCGAGGACCTGAAGGCGCTGTTCGACGCCTACGACGTCTCCGACCAGCTGCGCAAGGCGATGGGCCGCAAGGTCTGGCTGCCGTCGGGCGGCTACCTGATCATCGAGACCACCGAGGCGATGAAGGTCATCGACGTCAACACCGGCAAGTTCACCGGTGGCAGCGACACCAACCTCGAGGAGGTCGTGCTCAAGACCAACCTCGAGGCCGCCGACGAGATCGTCCGGCAGCTGCGCCTGCGCGACATGGGCGGGATCATCGTCATCGACTTCATCGACATGCTGCTCAAGTCCAACCAGGAGCAGGTCGTGCGCCGGTTGAAGCGCGAGCTGCTGCGGGACCGGACCAAGACCCGCGTGTCGGACGTCTCGAAGCTCGGGCTGGTGCAGATGACCCGCAAGAACGTCAGTCAGGGCCTGGTCGAGTCGTTCAGCCACACCTGCAAGGAGTGCGAGGGCCGCGGCCTGATCAGCGAACTCGACTGACCCGTTCGCGTCGAGCGCTTGAGTCTGCAACCGGTCGGCCGACCGGCCTCCTGATGGTCACGCGGCCATCACGAGGCGGACGTGGTGGACGGAGACGGGCGTGAGACGGCGGGGATCACGACCCGCCTGATCCTGGCGTACATCCGGGAGCAGGGCGGCGACGACGCCGTCGCCGAGGTCATGCGCCGCGCGGGCGTGCCGCACACGGTCGAAGAACTCGAGGACGAACGCACCTGGTCGTCCTACACGACAAAGGTCGCCCTGTTCGAGACCGCGGCCGACGTGCTCGACGACCCCGACGTCGGGCTGCACGTCGGTGAGGCACTGCTCGCCCACAAGATCGGGGGCGCCCTGCGCCTGGTCATCGGCGCCCTGGGCAGCCCCGGCCAGGTCCTGCGCAGCATCGCGAAGGCGAATGCAAAGTTCGCGAGCAGTTCGTCGATGCGCTGCGTGGAAGTGAGCGCCGACAGCGGCACCGTGGTGCGCCGGCTGCACCCGCCGTCCGTGCCCAACCGGCACGACTGCGACTACACGCGGGGGCTGCTGAGCCAGGTCTCGATGCTGTTCGGCCTGCCGCAGGCCGCCGTCGAGCATCCGGACTGCCAGGTGGCTGGGGCCGACGAGTGCGTCTACGTCGTCAGTTGGCAGCGTCGGCGCTTCTTCCGGCGCCTACGCGTGAATCCTGCCGCGACGTTCGAGCTCGCCGCCCTGCGGGAACAGCTGGTCGACCTGCAACGCACGGTCTCCGACCTGGTCTCGACCGAGGACCTCGACGACGTCCTGGGCCGCATCGCGACCCGGGCCAGCGCCGCCGTCCGGGCCCAGCGCTACCTGCTCGCGGTGCAGTTCCCCAACGAGTCTTCACCGCGGGTGATCGGTGACGGCTACGCCGATCAGGTGGCGCAGGATCTCGGCCGACGCCTGCTGGCCGACGACGACGACGTGTTGGCCGATCCGCGCCGGATGACCGCCGAAGTCGCCGCGGACGGCGTGCGCTACGGCCGGCTGGCCGCCGAGACGTCGACCGGGGAGGGGTTCCTGCCGTCCGAGCAGGCCCAGTTCGACGCCTACGCGGGCATGGCTGCGGCCGCGCTGACCCGGGCCCGTGCCCTGGTGGACGCCCGGCGCCGCGGTGAGCGGGCCGAGGCGCTGCTCGACCTCGCACACGGCCTGGCGCTCGAGACCACCGAGGTGGGCGCCGCCGAACGCGTGGTCGCCGCGGTACCCACGGTCGTCGACGCCGACCGCGCATCGCTGATGCTGTGGGACGCCTCCACGGCCTGCCTGCGCGTGGTCGCCGTCCACGGCCTGGACCCGGCCGCACGCGACGACCTGCTCGCGACCACGATCTCGGCCGCGGACACGGCGCTCGTCCCCGAGGCCATGCAGGACTTCCGTACGCGGGTGCTCACGGTCGACTCGGACGATCCCTGGATCCGGTCCACCCTGACCACCTTCGGCGTGCCGGTCGTCGTCGCGTCGCCCATTGTGGTTCACGGCGCCTACCACGGTGCGGTCTTCGCGGGCTGGTCGGATCCCGACCGCCACGGTGCGGGCGCCGAGGCGCAGCGCAGCCTCGGCAGCCTGGCGGACCAGGCGGGAACCGCCCTGGCCGGCATCCGCCTGCTGACCGAAGCCCGGCATGCCGCGACCCACGACCCCCTCACCGCGCTGCCCAACCGGGCGCTGTTCGGCCAGCACCTCGAGCACGCGATCGCGGCCGACCGGCGGGAGCGGCTCGGCACCGCGCTGTGCTTCGTCGACCTCGACGGCTTCAAGGCGGTCAACGACCGTCACGGGCACGCCACCGGCGACGAACTGCTGGTCGCGGTCGCCGCGCGCCTGCGCGCCCAGGTACGCGAGTCCGACGTCGTCGCCCGGATCTCGGGGGACGAGTTCGGCGTGCTGCTGCACCGTCTCGAGCGGCCCGACGACGCCGAGCGGGTCGGGGCGACGCTGGTCCGCTGCCTGGCCGAACCGTTCGCCCTGCGCGCCGGCGAGGTCCGCATCGGCGGCAGCATCGGCATCGCCTTCGCGGCGGCCGCCGCCGACGCCGAGGAACTGCTGCGCACCGCCGACGACGCCATGTACGCCGCCAAGATCGAGCGCGGCACCTACCGAGTGGCGTTCGAAGGTTCCCGAACCGCGGTGGCAGCCCGTCGAGAGCCGTCGAACTGAGCGGGTAATCTCGGCCCAATGAGCGCCGTGAACTCCCGCCCGACGCCGCGCGCCACCGATGGGGTCATCCGTCGTGGTGCCGTCGTGATCGCCCAAGCCCTGCGATCGGCTCCGAAGCCGTTCGCCTGGGGTATGGCCGGCTCTGCCGTGTTCGCCGGCATGACCGTGGCCTCCGCCGAGGTCCTGGGCTGGGTCACCGACAACGTCATCCTGCCCGCGTTCGACGTCGGCGAGGTGGACCGCGGCCTGTTGTGGCTCGGCGTCGCCGGGGTGGTCGGTGTCGCCACGCTGAAAGCCATCGGCGTCTTCGGGCGGCGCTACGGGGCCTACGTGGCCCAATACGGCCTGCAGGCCACCTACCGCCGCAAGGTGACGCGTCGCTACCTCGAGTTGCCCATCGCCTGGCACCGCCGCCACCCGACGGGCGAGTTGCTGTCCAACGCCAACGCCGACGTCGAATCGGCCTTCTTCGTCGCCGCCCCACTGCCGATGGCGTTCGGCGCGACGTTGATGTTGCTGATCACCGGCGTGCTGCTGCTGCTCACCGACCCCTTCCTCGCCGCGATCGGGTTCTCGGTCGGGCCGATCCTCGGCGCCGCGAACTGGTACTACCAGCGCAAGATGCGCCACGCCGCCACGGTCGCGCAGCAGGCCCGGGCCGACGTCTCCGAGATCGCCCACGAGTCCTTCGACGCCGCCCTCGTCGTCAAGACCATGGGCCGCGAGGCCGCCGAGGCGACCAAGTTCCGCGGCATCTCCGAGGACCTGCGCGACAAGCTGATCGTGGTGGGCCGCCTGCGCGCGTTCTTCGACCCGGTCATCGAGTCGCTGCCCAACATCGGCATCCTCATGGTGCTGCTCGTCGGCGCCATGCGGGTGCGCGACGGCGCACTGTCCGCCGGCGACCTGGTCACCTTCGCCTACCTGTTCCGGCTGGTCGCCCTGCCGATCCGCGTCTTCGGTTGGCTGCTCGGCGAACTGCCGCGCGCCATCGTGGGCTGGGACCGGGTCGAGCGGGTGCTCAACGCCGTCGGCAAGATGGTCTACGGCCGCGACGCCGACACCCGCGAGGGCGGTGCGCAGACCGACCTCGACGACGTCAGCTACCTGCATCCGAGCATCGCCCGCGAGGACCTGTCGGGCCGGCAGGCCGACGCGCCCGAGGACACGGGCACCGGCACCCGCGGCGTCGAAGGGCTGACCTTCGACATCGACGCCGGCCGCACGATCGCGCTGGTCGGCGCGACCGGGTCGGGCAAGTCCACCGTCGCCGCACTGCTGGTGCGCCTGTACGACCCCGACCGCGGCCAGGTCAGCCTCGACGGCCGCGACGTGCGCGACCTCGACCGCGACCGCCTCGCCTCGGACGTCGCGATCGTGTTCCAGGAGGCGTTCCTGTTCGACGACTCCGTGCGCGAGAACATCACGCTCGGCGGCGACTACACCGACGCCGAGGTCGAGGCCGCCGCCCGCGTCGCCCAGGCCCACACCTTCATCACCGGCCTGCCCGACGGCTACGACACCGAGGTCGGCGAACGTGGCGCGAGCCTGTCGGGCGGCCAGCGGCAGCGCATCGCGCTGGCCCGTGCGCTCATCCGCAAGCCACGCCTGCTGGTGCTCGACGACGCCACCTCGGCCGTCGACCCGTCGGTCGAGTCCGAGATCCTGCGTGGCCTGTCCGACGCGGAACTGCCGTCGACCGTCGTGGTCGTCGCCTACCGGCGCGGCTCGATCGCCCTGGCCGACGAGGTCGTGTTCGTCCGGGACGGCCGGGTCGCGGGCCGTGGCCGCCACGACGACCTGCAGCGCGACGTGCCCGCCTACGCCGCCCTGGTGACCGCCTACGAACGGCAGGCCGCCGAGGCCGAGCAGGAACGCCGGGACCGTGCCGAGGAGGGGACCCGCGCATGAGCGCCACCACCTCGACCACGGCACGCTCCGACGACCACGTCGACGGCGCCTGGAAGACGCTGGTCCGCGGCATCTCGCTCAGCCCCGAACTGCGCACCGGCCTGCCCGGCACGCTGGCGCTCGCGCTGCTGGCCACCGCCGGCCGTGCCATCGTCCCGATCGCGTTGCAGGTCACCATCGACGACGGTCTCGGTGCCGGCGGGGACACGGCGGGCATCGACATCGGGATGGTCACGACCGCCGTCTCACTGGCCGCCGTCGCCGTGCTGATCACGGCGCTGGCCAGCGGATGGATGAACTGGCGGCTCGCCAGCGTGGTCGAGACCGCGCTGTCCAACCTGCGCGTGCGCGCGTTCCGGCACATCCACGACCTGTCGATGCTGCACCAGGCGACCCAGCAGCGGGGGACGCTGACCGCCCGGGTCACCACCGACATCGACGAGATCAGCCGGTTCATGCAGTGGGCCGGTCTCAACCTGATCACCGCGACCGGCCAGCTCACCGTGTCGCTGCTGGTGATGCTGTACTACTCGTGGCGGCTCGCGCTGGTCGTGCTCGTCATCTTCCTGCCGTTCCTGCTGTTGGCCCGCTGGTTCCAGGTCCGACTCACCGACGCCTACCTGCTGGTCCGCGAGCGGGTCGGGCGCATGCTCGGCGCGCTCGCCGAGACGGTCGTGGGCGCCCCCGTCGTCCGCGCCTACGGCATCGAGCGCCGCACCCAGCAGCGGCTCGACGACCGCATCGAGGACCACCGTCTCGCGGCCCTGCGGGCCGGCCGCCTGTCGGCGTCGTTCTCGGGCAGCGGCGAGGTGTTCGCCGGACTGGCGACCGCCGGGGCCGTGATCGCCGGCGTGTTCCTCGGCGTCGACGACCAGGTCACCCCCGGCACCGTGCTCGCCTTCATGTTCCTGATCGCGCTGTTCGTCGAGCCGGTGCTGATGGCCACCGAGGTCGTCAACGAGGGCCAGACCGCCGTCGCCGGCTGGCGCCGCGTCCTCGACGTCCTCGACCTCGAACCCGATGTGGCTGACCCGGGCGAGGACGGGGTCGCCCTGCCCGCCGGCCCGATCGGTGTCGCCTTCGAACACGTCTCGTTCCGCTACCCGCGCTCCGGCGAGACCGGGCGCGAGGCGTCGGGGCCGCTGGTGTTGCGCGACGTCCACCTCGACATCGCCCCGCAGACCCGAGTCGCCGTGGTCGGCGAGACCGGGTCGGGCAAGACCACCTTCGCCAAGCTGTTGACCCGCCTGATGGACCCGAGCGAGGGGCGCGTGCTGCTGGCCGGCACGCCGCTCGACACGGTCCGGTTCGACTCGCTGCGCAAGCGCGTGGTGATGGTCCCGCAGGACGGCATGCTCTTCGACGGCACGATCGCCGCCAACGTCCGGCAGGGCAAGCCCGACATCGACGACGCCGACCTCGGACTCGCCATGGTCGAACTCGGCCTGGCCGACTGGGTCGCCGAGTTGCCCCAGGGACTGGACACGGCCGTGGGGGAGCGCGGCAACGCGCTCTCGGCCGGCGAACGCCAACTCGTCGCGCTCGCCCGCGCCTACGTCGCCAATCCCGACCTGCTCGTGCTCGACGAGGCGACCTCGGCCGTCGACCCCGCCACCGAGGTCCGGCTGCAACGGGCGCTGGTCGGGCTGACCAGCGGGCGCACGACCGTCACGATCGCGCACCGACTGTCGACGGCCGAGGCCGCCGACGACGTGCTCGTCTTCGACGACGGTGAACTGGTCGAGCGCGGCCACCACCTCGACCTCGTCGACGCCGGCGGGGTCTACGCCGGCCTCCACGCGAGTTGGCGCGCCGGCACGACCGCTTCCTAGGCGCGTCGTGAGGGTGGCTACGCTCGCGGCGGTCCCGTGGCTCTCGCGGGGCGTGTCGGCAAGGAGCCCCTCGTGACGGCGAAAGCGACCGGAACCCTGGCGATCCCCGAACCCGATCGGGGCATCCCGCCCACGTCGCGGGAGGACATCGACGCGGCGTTGTCGACGCTGCGCGAGCGGGCGGCCGCCTGGGTGCTCACCGACGTCGACGCGCGCCTCGAACTGCTCGCCGAACTGGTCGACGACACCCTCGAGGCGGCACCGGCCTGGACGCTCGCCGCCGCCGAGGCCAAGGGCATCCGGCGCGATTCGCCGAAGATGGGCGAGGACTGGATCTCGGGCCCGATCATGGTGATCCGCAACCTGCAGTTGCTGGTGCGGACCCTCGAACAGATCCGTGACACCGGCCGTCCGCAGCCGCCCTCGCTCGAGGTCGCCCCCAACGGCCAGGTCGTGGCCAAGGTGTTCCCCTCGGACTGGGTCGACCACCTGCTGTTCACCGGCTTCACCGGCGAGATCCGCCTGCGGCCCGACGTGACCCTCGACCGGGCGCAGGCCGAGATCGGCCGCGTCTACCGTGACGGTGTCGTGTCCGAACCGACCGTCTCGCTCGTGCTCGGCGCCGGCAACGTGTCCTCGATCGGTCCGATGGACGCGCTCTACGAGTTGTTCGCGCGCAACCGGGTCGTGCTGCTCAAGATGAACCCGGTGAACGACTATCTCGGTCCCCACATCGCCGCGGCGTTCCAGCCGCTCGTCCGCGAGGGGGTCCTGCGCATCGTCTACGGCGGCGGTGACGTCGGCGCGTACCTGACCGACCACGACGAGGTCGACACGATCCACATCACCGGCTCGGACAAGACCCACGACGCGATCGTGTTCGGCTCCGGTGACGAGGGCGAGCGCCGCAAGGCCGCCAACGAGCCCAGGAACACCCGTCCGATCACGTCCGAACTCGGCAACGTCAGCCCCGTCATCGTGGTGCCCGGCCCGTGGACCGACAAGGACATCGCCTTCCAGGGCGACAACATCGCCTCGATGCTGGTGAACAACGCGGGGTTCAACTGCATCGCCGCGCGCGTGATCGTCCAGCACCGCCAGTGGGCCAAGCGTCGCAACCTCGTCAACGCCGTGCGTGACTCGCTGCGCGGCGCCGAGCCACGTGCGCCGTACTACCCCGGCGCGGTCGATCGCTGGCGCCGTTTCACCGGCGCCCACCCGACCGCCGAGTGGTACGGCGATGCGCCGGACGAGGCCGGGGAGCGGCTGCCGTTCACCTTCATCCCCGACCTCGACCCGACCAACCTCGACGACGTCGCCTTCACCACCGAGGCGTTCTGCGGCGTCTTCGGCGAGGTCGCGCTGGACGCGCCCCGGGCGGTGGGGGACTACCTCGACGCGGCCGTCGACTTCTGCAACGAGACGCTGTGGGGCACCCTGTCCGCGTCGATCCTGGTCCACCCGGACTCGCTCAAGGATCCCGAGATCGCGGCGGCCGTCGAGCGTGCCATCGACCGGCTGCGCTACGGCTCGGTGGTCGTCAACCACTGGTCGGCCGTGCCCTACGGCATGGTCTCGACCAGTTGGGGCGCCTATCCCGGCTCGACGCCGCAGGACATCCAGTCCGGGGTCGGGGTCGTGCACAACACCTACCTGCTCGAGGACGTCGAGAAGTCGGTGGTGCGTGGCCCGTTCCGGCCACCGCTCAAGCCCGTCTGGTTCCACACCCACCGTGGCGTGGCGCAGATGGGCCCGAAGCTCGCCGAGCTGATGGCGACCGGCAATGCGGGTCTGCTCCCGTCGATCAGCTGGCACGCCCTGCGCGGCTGACCTCGAGCAGGCGGTAGACGCCGGGGTCCTCGAACTCGTCGCTGTCGCACGACACCGGCCGCTCGACGCCGGTCGGCTCGAACACGACCTCGACCACATGCGCGTGGCCGTGGACGTCGAGGTGGACGCGGGACCGGTCCGCGCCGAGGTCCTCCACCTCGACGACGCGGACGGCGTCGAGGTCGTCCTCGCCGACGTGGCTGCGCAGGAACAGCTCGGCGGCCTGTGCCGGACGCGGCAGGCCCGAGCGACCCCGCGCCGAGACGAGGTCGAGCCGAGCTGCCCCGGCGAGGTCGACGACCCGCATGGCGCCGGCGACGTCCAGTCCCCCGTGCACGCTGCCGTGTGGCAGCACCAGCAGGTTGGCGGCGAACCGGTGGCCGCCGATGTGCGACACCTCCCAGGTCTGCTCGGGGTGAAGGGCGGCGAGCGTGTCGGCGATCGGGCGGCCCCACGTCGCGCAGCAGCGGTCGCGCTTGGCGTGCGTGCACACCAGGTAGCGGGGGCCGTCGTCCCGGCGGCCGATGCCCGGTGGGGTCGGGGAGGCGCACACGGCCGGGTCGAGGTCGAGCAGGTCGCGAACGTCGGCGACCTCGACGACCTCGAGCCAGGGTTGCTCGCCGGCGTGGGCGAGCAGCACCGTGCGGCTGCCTGATGCGACGGCGCCGGTGCCGACCGCGCCGGCCGCGGGACGCCGGATCAGTTGCAGGCGGACCGGCACAGCGTCGGTCGCGGCGAGCAGGTGGGCGGCCACCGCGGCGTCGAGGCCCGACTGGCGCTCGGCCTTGCGACCCCACGCACCGCCCTGCTCGACACACACCCAGCCGCGGGCCGTCGGTGCCGTGCCGGCCAGCGGCTCGTGCAGGTGGCGGGAGGTGTCGGCGCAGGTGGCCGTCACAGCGTGGTTCACTCCGGAGAAGGGGGCGGGTCCATCGGACCGAGGGCGCGTAGGGTACGGGCGTCGGTTGACCACCTGCGCACCACCCCGGTACCTTCCCAGGACGCGCGTTGCCCTACGCGGTGCATTCGCGCGCCCGTCTCGCTCTCGCCCGACGCCCGGTCCTTTGAAACGACCGACTCGCCACGCCCCGCGCGCTGGCACGCGGCCGGGATCAGCGAGAGACCGAAGACGGACCGACCTTTCCACGCTCACCTGCCCCATGCACGGGGCCCACGAACACCAGGAGGCCACCGTGTACGCGGTCATCGCCACGGGCGGCAAGCAGTACCGGGTCGAACCCGGCCACGAAGTCATCGTCGAGAAGCTCTCGGGTGAGGTCGGCGACGCCGTCGAACTCGTCCCGGTGCTCGTCGTCGGCGACGACGGTGCGGTCACCACCGGCGGCGACCTCGAGGGTCGCGCGGTGAAGGCCACCATCACCGGGCACGACAAGGGTGAGCGGATCCGGGTGTTCACCTACAAGAACAAGTCCCGCCAGCACAAGCGTCGCGGTCACCGTCAGCACCGCACGACCGTCCGCATCGAGGAGATCTGACATGGCGCACAAGAAGGGCGGCGGTTCGTCCAACAACGGCCGCGACTCCAACGCGAAGCGCCTCGGCGTGAAGAAGTACGGCGGCGAGACCATCCGTGCCGGCGGCATCATCGTCCGGCAGCGCGGCACCAAGGTCCACCCCGGCGAGAACGTCGGTCGTGGCGGTGACGACACGCTGTTCGCGCTCGCCGATGGGGCCGTCACGTTCCACAAGACGCGTTCGCGTACCACCGTCTCGGTCCTGCCGACCCAGGACTGACGACCGCTAGCGTTTGCAGCACGCGAGAGGGCGGCCCATCGTGGCCGCCCTCTCACGTGATCCAGCACGTCAGTGCACGCCACACCCCCCGGAGCCACCGTGGACACGCCAAGCTTCGTCGACGAATGCACGGTCCACGTGCGCGGCGGGGACGGTGGCAACGGCTCGGTCTCCATGCGTCGCGAGGCCCACGTCCCGCGCGGTGGTCCCGACGGCGGTGACGGCGGCCGCGGCGGCGACGTCGTGTTCGTCGCCGACCGAAACACGACCTCCCTGCTCGACCTGCACCGTCTGCCGCACCGTCGAGGCGGCGATGGCGGCCACGGTTCGGGCCAGAACCGAACGGGCGCCGAGGGTCGCGACGAGGTGATCCCGGTGCCGCTCGGCACCGTGGTCCGCGACCGTGACAGCGGCGCCGTGCTCGCCGATCTCGTCGGTGACGGCCAGCGCTGGATCGCCGGCCGTGGTGGCCGTGGCGGGCGCGGCAACGTCGCCTTCGCCACCCGCTACCGCCGCCTGCCCCGGTTCGCCGAACGCGGCGAGAAGGTGCGCGAACGCTCGTTGCGCCTCGAGCTGAAGATGATCGCCGACGTCGGACTGGTCGGGTTCCCCTCGGCCGGCAAGTCGTCGCTGGTGGCGCGGCTGTCCTCGGCCCGTCCCCGTATCGAGGCGTGGCCGTTCACGACCCTGACCCCGCATCTCGGGGTCATGCGGGCCGGCGAGGACGCCGACGGGCAGGCGATCGACGTGGTGCTCGCCGACGTCCCCGGGCTGATCGAGGGCGCCGCCGAGGGCAAGGGGCTCGGGATCCGCTTCCTGCGCCACATCGAGCGCTGCCTCGTGCTGCTGCACGTCCTCGACGCGGTCCCGATGGAGCCCGACCGCGACCCCATCCGCGACCTGGCGGCGCTGCGCGAGGAGTTGCGCAAGCACGACCCGTCGCTGCTCGAGCGGCCGCAACTGATCGTGCTCAACAAGCTCGACCTGCCCGACGGCCAGGCCATGGCCGACCTCGTGCGCGAGCAACTCGAGGACGCCGGCGAGGAGGTCCTGCCCGTCTCGGCCGTGTCCGGCGCCGGGCTCGACACCCTGCGCTATCGCCTCGGGGTGCTCGTGGCGGACGAACGCCGGGTCCGCGGCGACGTGATCGTGCAGGCGCCGGAGGTCGACGAGGAGGTCGTGCTCCGACTGACCCAGCGCACCAAGGACTTCGAGGTGGTCGCCGCCGAGGGCCGCTTCGAGGTCATCGGCGAGCGGGTCGAACGGTGGGTGCAGATGCTGCCGATCGAGGACTGGGAGGCGGCCCGCTACCTGCAGGGCCGCCTGCGCCGGGCCGGCGTCGAGAAGGCGCTGGTCGACGCCGGCGCCCGCAAGGGCGACGACGTGGTCATCGGCGACGTCGTGTTCGACTTCGACCCCGACCTCGACGATCTGCCGGCCGAGGAGCGCGAGGCGATCCTGGCCGGTGAACTCGACCCCGAGGACGCCGAGGGTGACGACCTCGTACCCGACTGGGGCGACGACGTGGCGGTCGCCGACACGCCGACCGACGACACGGATGCCGACGACGGCGACCGCGGCGAGGAGTCCGCGCCGTGAGCGCCGGGTCCGTCGCACGCTTTCCGCGGCCGCAACTCGCGGTCGTCAAGGTCGGCTCGTCGTCGCTGCGCGGCCCCCACGGCCGGCTCGACCGCGACCAGGTCGCGGTGATCGCCGAGCAACTCGTCGCCGCCCAGGAGGCGGGCACCCAGGTGGTGCTGGTGTCGTCTGGCGCGGTGGCCGCGGGCATGGGCCTGATCGGGCTCGAGCGGCGGCCCACGGACCTGCCGACGCTGCAGGCCTGCGCGGCCGTCGGCCAGGGCGAACTGATCCACGAGTACCAGCAGGTGCTCGGCCGGCACGGCCGGGCCGCCGCCCAGATCCTGCTCAGCCAGGACGACTTCGTGCGCCGGGCCCGCTACCTCAACGCGCGCACGACCCTGCGACGCCTGCTCGAACTCGGCGCGATGCCGGTCATCAACGAAAACGACGCGGTCGCGACCGAGGAGCTGTCCTACGGCGACAACGACCACCTCGCCGCGCTGGTGGCCTCGATGCTCGACGCGCAACTGCTCGTCCTGCTCAGCGACGTCGAGGGCCTCTACGACGGCGATCCGCGCACGCGCGCGGACGTGAAGCTGATCGACCGGGTCGACGACGTCGACGCGTTGGACACGGCCGCCATCGGCGGCGTCGGTTCCTACGTCGGGTCGGGCGGGATGCGCACCAAGGTCGGTTCGGCCCGGGTCGCCGTCCGGTCGGCCGCGCACGCGGTCGTCGCCAACGCGCGCCGCCCGGGCGTGCTCGCCGACGTCCTTGCAGGCGGCGAGGTTGGGACCTGGTTCGTCGCCCAGGAACGGCGCATCGAGGCCCGCCGGTTGTGGATCGGGTTCGCGCTGCGCGCGCACGGCCAGGTCCACGTCAACGAGGGCGCTGCCCAGGCGCTGAGGACGACCGGCGCATCGCTGCTCTCGGTCGGCGTGGTCCACGCCGAGGGCGACTTCGCCGCCGGCGACGCGGTCGAGGTGTGCGCCCCCGACGGTCAGGTCGTCGCCCGCGGCCTGACCAACTACGGGGTCGCCGACCTACGCCGCATCGCCGGCCACTCGACCGCCTCGGCCGCCGAGAACTTCGGGTCCGGGTTCGCCCGTGAGGTCATCCACCGCGACGACCTCGTCCTGCTGTAGGCCCGACGGCGGGCGCGTCACTCGGGCAGGATGATGCGGCCGTCGATCACGAGTCGGTTGGCGATACGGGTCAGGAACGTCGCCATCTGGCCGCGCTTCACGGCGACGATCGGCTGGTAGCTCGACACGCTGTGCCCGCCGGTCAGTCCCGCGTTCGCCGCCTTGTCGATGGCCGCCTCGTGCGCGCTGCCGTCGTCGTCATCGAACTCGTCGGCCGCACGTGTCAGGGCGCTGTCGGTGATGTACTCGTACGTTCGCACGAGCAGCGCCGCCATCTGCGCCCGGTTGGTCGCCCACGAGGGTTCGTAGGTGGTGTCGGTCACCCCCTGGACGATGCCCAACTCGGCGAGCTGGTTGATCGCGTCGGCGTGGTGGCTGGCCTCGACATCGGTGAACCCCTGATCGGTGGGCGGGGGCAACGCGACGCCCGACGCCTCGAGGAGTCTGGCGAGGAATGTGGCGAGTTGGCCACGCAGCACGGGTCGCACCGGGTCGTAGGTGTGCTCACTGCGCCCGTTGGCGAGGCCGAGCCAGGTGGCACAGTCGATCCCTGCGCGGTGCGGATGACCGGACGTGTCGGTGAACCCCGAATCCGGGACCTCGCCTGGCGGGCAGGCCGCTCTCGTGGAGGTAGACAGGTGACGCCAGTCGTCGACGAGGTGGCGGACGGGGGGCGGTGGCTGGGTGACGCGCACAAGACCACTGCCGTCGACGCCCACTCGCCAGATCGAGGTCGCGTCCTGCAGGCCGCTCGGGTCGCGGGACATCGCGAGCTGCGTGCCGTCCGGTGACCACGCCAGGCCGTAGATCCAGTCGCCGGTCGCGGGCAGGACCTCGCGGGCGTTTTCGCCGTCGGCGTCCATGACCCACAGCGCCAGACCGGTGCTCGACTCATCCTCGTCGGCGTGCGTGAAGGCGATGGAACGGCCGTCGGGCGACCACGCGGGATCCATGGCCGAACTCGGGGCCGCGCCGTCGCGGCTCCCGGCCAGCGACTGCGCCTCCGTACCGTCGACCCGCATGCGCCACACGATGTGGTGCATGCCCGGCAGCCCGGCGTACGCCCAGTCGTCGAAGACGAACCAATCACCATCGGGCGACCAGCGCAGGTCGATGACACCCGCGACCTCGTCCGGGACCGGCACGACCGCGACGGTCCGCGTGATCAGGTCGACCACGTGGATCTCGACCTGGTCGGCGGTGGGCGCGTCGCCGTCGGCGACGGCATAGGCGAGGTGCGCTCCGTCGGGAGACCAGGTCGCACCGGTCAGGTCGACGTGGCGGTCGTACGGCAACCGCCACAAGCCGCTGCCATCCGTGCGCGAGACCTCGACCGCGTTGGCGTTCTCGGTCTCGCGGTCCCGGACGAGCCGGACGACCCAGCGGGCGCTGGGCGAGAGGGCGACGCCGGACCAGCCCTCGTACAGGGTCTGGAAGCTCTCCGCGTCGGGCGTGACGGCCACCAGGTCGTGGCCGCGCTCGTCCGCGGCGACATCACCCGGGTTGCGGGTGTAGACGATGACGCCCGGGTCGGTGTCGGCCGCGAGGGCGGGTGCTGCGCCGGTCGCGACCAGGGCGAGTGCGAGTGTGAGGGCGGGCAGGCGGCGCCGCACGCGGGTTCTTCGGGTCTGGTCGGGCCGGGTCACTGGGGGAGGGTGATGTGGCCGTCGCGGGCGAGTTCGTCGAGCAGGCGGGCCAGGAAGGTCGCCATCTGGTCGCGGCGGACGTTCGCGCCCGGCTGGTAGCGCGAGGTGCTGGTGCCGGTCGCGATCCCCGCGTGCGCGATCCTGTCGATGGCAGCTTCGTGCGTCGCGCCGTTGTCGTCGTCGAACTCGTCGAGTGCGCGCGGCAGGGCCGAGCCGGTGACGTGGTGGTGGATCCGTGCCAGCAAGGTTGCCATCTGGCCGCGGGTCATCGGCGCATGGGGGGTGTAGGTGGTCGCGCTGGTGCCGTTGACGAGCCCGAGTTGGGCGAGTTGGTTGACGGCGTCGGCGTGGGTCTTGCCGGCCTCGATGTCGGTGAAGCCCTGGTCGGTCGGCTCAGGGAGGTCGACGCCGGCATGTTCGAGCAGGCGGGCCAGGAACGACGCGATCTGGTCGCGACGGACCGGCAGGGCGTGGTGGTAGTCGTTGTGGTAGCCGCGGGCGATGTCGTACCAGGCGACGCAGTCGATGGCGTCGTCGTGCATGTTCGGACCGCCCATGAACTGTGCATCCGGAACCTGGTCGGGCGGGCACGCCGTCATGATCGACGTGGGCAGGACCCGCCAGTCGACGACCGCTTGGTCCACGGGGTCGGGCGGGGTGGTGACCTGCGCCATGCCGGTGCCGTCGGCGTTCATGCGCCACACGCTGAGGTTGCCGTCCTGGTCGGCGCCGCGGTTGAACGCCAACTGCCGACCGTCCGGAGACCACGCGGGAT
>DATHUR010000196.1:0-15798 GCA_035462025.1 Egicoccus sp.
TGCGCCCGCCTCGAAAGCGGGTAGGCCCGCAAGGGTCTCGAGGGTTCGAATCCCTCTCCCTCCGCCATCCGACGCCCCGGCCCCCGGCCGGGGCGTCGCTCGATCCTGGCGCCGTGTCAGCCGTGCCAGCGCAGGGTGAGCAGGTGGCGAGGCGTGGGCAGGCCCTCGAGTTGGTGGACGCCCCGGTCGTCCACGGCGACATCCGCCGGTGCGTGCTCGGCGACCGTCTCGGTCACCACGACCTCGTCGGGGCCGGCGCTGTCCGCGACACGGGCGGCGACGTTGACGACCTGGCCGACGACGTCACCGTCGCGCTCGTGCACCTCGCCGGCATGGACGCCGATGCGGACGTGCGGGACCCGGTCGGCATCGTCGCGGTCCTCGGCCAACCGGCGCTGCAGCGCGACGGCGCAGGCCGTCGCCTGCCTCGGGGACGCGAACGTGACCAGGAAGCCGTCGCCCTGGGTGCCGACCTCGCGACCGTCCGCGGCGGCGATGACCTCGCGCACCGTGCGGCGGTGCGCGACGAGCACGTCCGCGTAGTCGGCGTCGCCGAGCCGGGCCGCCAGCGCCGTGCTGCCGACGATGTCGGTGAACATCGCCGCGACCCACCGGGTACCCGAGCGGTTCCCGGCGCCCGCCGCCTCGGCGCGGTCGCGTCGCCTCGACCGGCGGCGTGACCTGACCACGACCACGAGGGCGGCGTGGAGTGCGAGGGCGACGCCCCAGACCGCCATGACCCAGAACGGCCAGAACCCGGATCCGCGGGCGGCCGCCAGCGGATCGGACGCGCCGGCCCAGTCGCCACCCAGCATCAGCCAGAGCAGCACGAGCAGGACGTTGACCGCGACGTAGACCAGCGCGTGCAGGGTGAGCAGCATGCGCGGGAGCCTAAGGGTCAGCCGTCGGTGGGGTGGAAGGCCACGCAGCAGCGGTCGACGTCGGGCTCGAGCCGGGCCTCGTACCCGGCCCCGAGTGACTGCGTGACGCCGGCGAGCATGGCGAGGTTCATGCCGCAGACCAGGTCGGTGTGCTCCCGCGCCAGTTGGTGGAACGGGCAGTTGCGCAGCCGCACCACCCCCTCGTCCTCGTAGGGCTCGAACCCCTGCTCGGCCAGGTGCTCGACCAGGTCCGCGGTCGGCTCGGCGTCGGTTGCCTGGCCGGCCAGTTCGCGGCCGAGTTCACCCGCCACTCGGTCGAGCGCCGCACGGACGGTGCCGTCGGTGTCGGCCTCGACCGCCCGCGCCAACAGCTCCGCCGCGAGGCGGTAGTCACGCGGCGGGATGCTGACGCTGAACTCCCGTCGCGACCGCGCATAGTGCTTCGCCGGCCTGCCGGCCCCCGGTCCGGTGCGGCCCGCGGGACGCGCGAACGTGGCCTCGAGCAGTCCCTCGTCCACGAGTCGGTCGAGGTGGTAGGCGACGGTCGAGCGATCGACGCCGGCCGCCTCGGCGGCGCGGTCCCGGCTCACGGGGTCCGGCTGCGCCGCGACGAGGTCGTAGAGCCGGCGTCGGGTCGGGTCGTCGAGGCTGCACAGCCGGTCGAGGGCGGCGCTGCCCGTCTCGCGGGCATCGGAGGGGCTCATCGTTCACTTTCTAAAACAGAGATCAATTGACGTTAGAACGCCGAGGCTCTAACGTGAAACCTCATCCACTTTACAACAGGAGCGCCACATGGCCCCCGAAACCGCGGTTCCGACCGTGACCGCCCCCTCCAATGACGCCGGCCGCGAGGCCTTCCAGTGGCTGCGGGTGCTGTTCACCGGCGCCCCGATCCTCGTCGGCCTGATGAAGTTCACCGACCTCGTGGACTGGACGGTCTACCTCTGGTCCGGCGTCACGGACCTGCTCCCGGTCTCGGGCCAGCAGATCATGCTGGCCGTCGGGGTCGTCGAGATCATCGCGGGACTCCTGGTCGCCGTCCGCCCCCGGATCGGCGCCTACGTGGTCGCGGGCTGGCTGGGCACCGTGATCGTGAACCTGCTGCTGGTCGGCGGCTTCTACGACGTGGTCGTGCGCGATGTCGGCCTGCTGGTCGCGGCGCTGGTACTCGGCCGCCTCGCCGGCACCTACGGTGCGCGGCCGTCGGTCGTGCGGGCCGGCCGATGACGGGCATGCACGCCGCCGCGTCGGCACCCACCGAACTCGCCGTCGTGTCACCCACCGCGATGGTCCGCCCCGTCGACCTCGGCCGCGCCACGGCCGCGGCGACGGACCTGCTCGACGCGCTCGGTGTCGACCGGTCGCAGCCCGGACTCGCCGGCACGCCTGCCCGGGTCGCAGCCATGCTGGCCGAGCTGCTCACCCCACGGCCGTTCGAGGCGACGACCTTCCCCAACGACGCCGGATACGACGAGTTGGTCGTGGTCGGCGACATCCGCTTCACGTCGCTGTGCGAACACCACCTGTTGCCGTTCCGCGGCGTCGCCCACGTGGGCTACCTGCCCGGTGAGCGCATCCTCGGCCTGTCGAAGTTCGCCAGGCTCGTCGAGGCGGTCGCCCGCCGGCCCCAGGTCCAGGAACGCCTGACCGCCCAGATCGCCGACTGGATCCGCGACCACCTCGCGCCACGAGGCGTCGGCGTCGTGGTCGAGGCCGAGCACCTGTGCATGAGCATCCGCGGCATCCGTGCCGAGGGTGCCCGCACCGTCACCTCCACCATGTACGGCCTGTTGCGTGAGCGTCCGGCCGCCCGCCAGGAGTTCCTCCAACTCGTCCGCACCGGCTGAACGGAGCACACGGTGAACGACCGCATCGACCACGTCGTGCTGATCGGCGGCGGCCTCGCCGCCGCCAAGGCGGCCGAGGGACTGCGCGCCGACGGCTACACCGGCGCCGTCATCCTCGTGACCGACGAGACCCACCGGCCGTACGAGCGGCCCCCGCTGTCGAAGGGCGTACTGGTCGGCGACGAGTCCGAGGACACCGTCCACGTGCATCCGGCGGACTGGTACGCCGAGCACGAGGTCGAGGTGATCACCGGGGACGCGGTGACGACGATCGACCGAACTGCCGGCCGGGTCGTCACGGCGGGTGGTCGGTCGCTGGCCTTCGACCGCCTGTTGCTCGCCACCGGGGCGGTGCCGCGGTCCCTGCCCGGGGCCGGTGACCTCGACGGCGTCGTGACCCTTCGCACCCTCGACGACAGCCGCCGTCTCGGCGAACTCCTCCGCGCGGCCGGCCACGTCACGGTCGTCGGCGCCGGCTGGATCGGCTGCGAGGTGGCTGCGGCCGCCCGCCGACTGGGCACCGAGGTGGCGATGGTCGACCCGCTCGCGACGCCGCTGCACCGCGTCCTCGGGCCACGGATCGGGACGTTGTTCGGCGACCTCCATCGCCGGCACGGTGTCGACCTTCGCCCGGGCGTCGGGGTCACCGGGCTGCACGGCACCGACCGGGTGGAGGGGGTCGGCCTCGGCGACGGCACCGTCATCGACACCGAGCTCGTGGTCGTCGGCATCGGGGTCGTCCCGCGCGTCGAGCTCGCCGAGGCGGCCGGCCTCGCCGTCCGCGATGGGGTCGTGCTCGACGCGACGCTGGTGACCGACGATCCGCGCATCTTCGCCGCGGGTGACGTCGCCAACGCCTGGCACCCGCGCTACCAGCGGCACCTGCGTGTCGAGCACTGGTCGAACGCGCTCCACCAGGGCCGTCTCGCCGCCGCCAACATGCTCGGAGCCGGCCAGGCCCACGACGCCCTGCCGTACTTCTTCAGCGACCAGTACGACCTCGGGATGGAGTACCGCGGACTCGCGGAGGCGTCGGACGAGATCGTCGTGCGCGGCGACCCCGAACGGGGCGAGTTCGTCGCCTTCTGGCTGCACGAGGGCCGGCCGCGTGCCGCCATGAACGTCAACCTGTGGGACGTCGGCGACGACCTCCGGCGGCTGCTCGAGGCGGAACGGCGGGTCCCGCCCGAGCTCCTGCGTGACCCCGAGGTGCCCCTCGCCGACCTCGCCGCCGACGAGGGCTGATGCGACTCCACACGTCGCACGGGTCAGCTCCCGAACCGGTACCAGCCGACGTCGTCGAGGGTGTCGAGGTCGTGGGTGGCGACGCCGGCCTGCGACAGGGTCAGCAGCCGGTCGCCGCGCACCATCGAGCGGCTGATCGCGCCCCGCCAGGTCCACTCCCACATCCGCTCGGTCGGGACCGTCTCGGCCACCTCGCCGTCGCCGTCGAGGTCGAACGGGTCGTCGCCCTCGAGCTCGGCGAGGTCACGGCGCAGGAACGGGATGTGGCGCAGGGTGCCTTCCTCGACGATGCCGTCCTCGCGGTTCACCGTGAAGGCCAGCGCGCCCGAGTCCGAACTCTCCTGCTGGGTCGCCTCGTCGTAGTGCCACTGCTGGAACGGCACGACGGTCAGTCCCGTGGCGGGCCAGTGCAGGAACGCGTGGTGGTCGTACTCGACCTCGCTCATCCCGTCGGCGAGGGTCACCTGGTCGAGGCGCTGCGGGTCGGCCGGGTCGGACACGTCGAACAGCGACAACTGCGTGCCCTTGGTGCGCCCGTCCTCGTCGGCGTCCTGGCCGACGCCGAGCAACAGACCCTCGCCCACCGGGTGCAGGTAGGCCGAGTAGCCCAGGATCTTGAGCTCCCCGGTGACCTGCGGGTCGGTCGGGTCGGACAGGTCGAGCGTGTAGAGCGGGTCGGTCTGCCGGAAGGTCACCACGTAGCCGACGTCACCGATGAAGCGGACGGCGTAGATGCGCTCGGTCAGCCCCAGCCCGGTGACCTGGCCGACCTCGACCAGTTCGGCGCCGTCGGGTTCGAGCACGGTCACCACGCTCTCCGACGGTCCACCGCCGTCCCAGCCCCACGGGTCACCGACCGTGGAGGCGACGCGCAGCCGACCCTCGTGCTCGGACATCGCCCACTGGCTCAGCAACGTGCCCGGCACCTGGCCGGAGGCGAGGTAGCCGGTCGTGGCCGGGTCGCTGATGTCGAAGGCGTGCAGTTCGGTGACCACGTCCTCGGCCGCGTCGCGGCGGGCAACGTCGTTCATCGACTCCCAGTCCATCCAGCGGGTCGTCGCCACGTACAGCCGCTCGGTGGACGCGTACACCGTGTCGCCGCCGGCGAGCACGCCGATCGCGGCGTCGCCCGGGACCAGGCCGCCGCCGGCGACGTCGATGGTCAGCACGGACAGCACACCCAGGCCCGCGAACTGTTGTGGGTGCGAGATGCGGTTGCAGGGCAGCAGGGTGCCCTCGCTCGTGTCGCCGTCGGCGGTCTCGTGGATGTAGTAGGGGATCCAGTCCTCGGCCTCCGACGCGCGGATCAGGTCCTTGTTCGCCTCCAGCGCGCGCCGCTCGGCCCGCAGGCCGGACCCTTCCGGCATCACCCACGGCAGGTTGATGCCCTGCTCGGTGCGGACCACGACGCGGGCGACCCCGTCGACCAGGCGCGACGAGACCGTCGCCCCGTCGACCGTCAGCCGCTCGGTGACCTGCGGGTCGGCCGGGTCGGACACGTCGACGAGCGTGAGGGTCGCGACGCCCGCGCCGCCGTAGGGCAGCGAGTCCGGCGCGATCCGCTCACCGGCGAACGGCACCACGCCGTACACCGACGAGGTGATCAGCAGGCGGTCGCCGTCGAGCAGCAGTTGCGCGTCCCAGGCCTCGCGCAAACGCAGCGAGCCGAGTTCGACCGGGTCGTCACCGGTGATGTCGAGGATGGTCAGACCCGACTCGTTGACGACGTACATCGTGTCGCCGTCGCTCTTGACCCGGTCGGGTTCGTCGACGCCGGCCTCCTGCACGTTGGTGCCCGAGAAGTCGACGCCTGGTGTCGGCGCCGCGGCCAGGTCGCGGTCGGCCGCGCCGGCGCTGTCCTCGGCCTCCACTGCCTCCTCGGCCCCGTCCATGCCCCGGTACCAGCCGCCACCGCCCATGCCCCAGGGCGTGACCACCTCGAGCGCCGCCTCCTTGACGTGGGCGAGGTAGTCCTCGCACGCGTCGAACCCCGACAGCGACGCCGCCGCGAGTTCGAGGTCGTCGGGTAGCACGAACGGATCGTCGCCGGTGGTGCGTGCACCCTCGCCCTGCCGCGGTGCGTCGCCTTCGGTGCCGGTGCAGCCGGCGAGGACCAGGGCGGACAGCAGCAGTGAGGCGGCCAGGCGGCGCATGGCGGACTCCTCGGTCGGTGACGACGTGGAAGGTCGGTCACCGGTGGGACGTCACGGCGCCCGCCCGGGTTGCCTCGCGGCGAACGAAGGTCACGGTTGCTCGGTCAGCCACCCCTCGAGGGCACGGACGCGCTGCGGCGCGATGTCGCGGGCGAAGTCGCAGTCCGGAGGGTCGCCGCAGGCGGGGTTGCCGTCGTCGACCATGAAGTTGAAGCGGCAGGTCGGGCACCAGACGTCCAGGGCCTCGGGCAGGTACGGACACTCGAAGTAGTGGCAGCCGCGGTCGCCTTCGTCCGTGCGGAAGTCGTAGCTGCACAACGCGCACTGGTGGAAGCCTGGTTGCTCGACCAGCGCGGGGAGCAGGTGCCGCAGCGAGAAGCGGCCGGAGGATGCGGCGGTGTGACGGTCGATGGTCATGACCCGTCTCCCATGCGGGCTTCGAGCGTTACACGGTCGCGCGCGAGCCGTCCAGAGGACAACGGCCCCGCGGGCCCCTCGTGGACCGCAGGGCTCAGGCCGCCTGCCGGTCGAGCAGGTAGATCGCGAAGGTCGGCAGCCAGTGCTCGCCGACGTAGTCGCCACCGAGCACGGCCGGCAGGGCGGCCTCGCGGTGACGGTCCGCGGCCTGCCGGGCCACCTCGACGAGGGCGTCGCCGGGCGGCAGCGCATCCGCGATCGCCTCCCAGCACCAGGCGCGGCTGAGGTTGAGCCCGTCGAGGTGGACGACCTGCGGGTCGGTGCGATCGCTGACCTTTGCCGGTTCGGTCAGTGGGCGGGGGTCCGGCAGGAAACGGTGCAGCCACGGAGCGAACTCGCCGGCCGCCAGGATCCGTCGCAGCAGGTCGGCCTCGACGAGGGCGGGCGAGAGGAAGTCGTTGGCCGACGGCTCGAACGCGGCGGCGTACCCGACGTCGCGGCCGTACCAGCGCAGCGCCGCCTCGCCGACCGCCGCGGTCATGGTCGTGTCGGCGGTCACGGCGGCCGCGTCGTGCAGGAGTCCGCAGGCGAACGCACTGTTGGCGTGCGTGCCGCTTCGCTGGGGATAGGTGGTCGTGCCGAGCCAGTCGAGGCAGCGGCCCCGCACCACCTCGACCAGCGGGCCGAGGATCGCCGCCCACCGCCGCAGGGCGCCGTCCTCGTCGCCTGCGGCGCGCAGTTCGGCCGACAGCGTCAGCAACCACGCCCAGCCGTAGGGCCGCTCCCAACTGCGCCGGGCAGCGTCAGTGAGGTAGGCGGCCTCCGCGGCGACCGCCTCGTCGGTCACGTGCCCGTCGCACCAGGCACGGATCGCGTCGGCCTCCGCGAGATCCGGGAACCGGCGCAGCAGGCGGATCAGCATCCAGTGCTGGTGGACCGACGAGTGCCAGTCGTAGCTGCCGTAGAAGACCGGGTGCAGCTCGGATGGCGCCCGGCCGAGGTCGTCGGCGCTGGTCAGCAGATGCATGGGGTGATTGGGGTACTCGCGCGCGACGTTGGCCAGGCCGACCTGCGCGTAGCGCGAAGCGGTCGTCCGCTCGAGTGCGGGCCGTGCGGCCGGTTCGGTCACCGTCGTCCCCCGTGCGCCCGCGCGCCGCATGGCCTGACGCGTCGTGTGGACAGGGTGCGACCCTGGCCTGCCACGCGCCGGAACCTACCCTGTTTCGCACGACGACACGGGGGCGCGTCGATGGCCGGAGAGGTACGGGTCGGCACCAGTGGCTGGCAGTACGACGACTGGCGCGGGACGATCTATCCCGAAGGGGTCGGCCAGCCGCGCTGGCTGTCGCACTACGTCGGCTGGTTCCCGACGGTCGAGGTGAACTCGACCTTCTACCGGCTCGCCCGTCAGACGGCCACGCAGCGGTGGCGCGACACCGCACCCTCGGGGTTCGAGTTCGTGCTCAAGGGCAGCCAGTTCATCACCCACCGGCTCAAGCTGCGCGACGCCTACGACGCGGTGGGGCGGTTCTTCGCGCCGCTGGTGCCCGTGCTCGACCGCACCGCCGTGATCCTGTGGCAACTGCCCCCCAACTTCAAGCGCAACCTCGACCGCCTCGACCGGTTCCTCGACATGCTGCCGCCGACCCACCGCTACGCGGTCGAGTTCCGCGACGACGACTGGTTCCACCCCGACACCTACGACCTGCTCGACCGCCACGGGGCGTCACACGTGTGGCTGTCGTCGAGCCTGACCACGCGGCACGAACCCGTGGCCACGGGCGACCACGTCTACGTCCGGTTCCACGGACTGTCCGACGAGGCCTACCGGCACGACTACACCGATGTGGAGCTCCAGCCCTGGGCGGCGCGATTGCGCGAGGTGGCGTCGGCGGGCACGCCGGCCTGGGTGTTCTTCAACAACGACTACGACGGCCACGCCGTGCACAACGGGCGGCGACTGATCGAGATGCTGGGCGACGCCGCCCGCGCGTGGCCGCCCGACGACCTCGACGTGGTCGCGTTGCCCGAGGTGCAGGGCACCACGTTGCCGCCGAGGTGACCGGCCGCGTACCCTCCTGCCCGCCTCGCCATGAACCCACCGGTTCGTGCGGGACACGGAGGGTTCGCCTAGTTCGGCCTATGGCGCACGGCTGGAATCCGTGTTGGGAGTCACATCCCTCGGGGGTTCGAATCCCCCACCCTCCGCGTCAGGCTCCGGCGCCCCCGGCGATACACCGGGGGCGCCGTCGCATTCCTCGGTGACGGGTCCGGGACCGCGTACTCGGTCAGCGGGGCCGCGTTGCACGGACCAGGCAGTCGATGGCGGTCCTGGTGCCCTCGTCGGTGTCGACCGTCCGTTCCACCTGGCCGGCGGCGACGATGGTCAGGCCGGTGCCCTCGAGATCACCGACGACGCCGTCGACGTCGAGCAGGACCTCGGGGTCGGGTGGGCCGCCGTAGCCGAGTTCGAGATTGTCGCGGTCGTGCCCGACGATCAGCAGCGTCCCGCCCCGGGCGACGGCCTCGGCGGCGCGGCGGTGTGCCGCGCGCCGGCCGTCCGGCGGCACCTGCAGGTAGGCGACGAGCACGAGGTCGAAGCCCTGCGCGGGGGGTTCCCACGTGGTGGCGTCGGCGACGAGCCATGCCACCTCGACACCGGCGGCGTCGGCGAGCCGGCGTCCCTTGTCGACCCCGACCGGCGAGAAGTCGACGGCGGTGACCTGCCAGCCCTGTTCGGCGAGCCAGATCGCGTTGCGTCCCTCACCCGCAGCGAGGTCGAGGGCACGCCCGGGCTGCAGGTCGGCGGTCTCCTCGACCACGAACCGGTTGGGGTCGGCCGACCACACCAGATCCGTGGCGCCGTAGCGTTCGTCCCAATCGCGGGCGTCCATCACACCTCCGGCGGCGCCGTGCTCGTGGCCGCTGTGTCAGTCACCGGCCGCGACGTCGAGATTGTGGGCGTCGAGCACCAACTCCAGCGCCTTGTGGCGGTGACGGTCGATCAGGCCGATCAACTCGTCCGCGTCGCGCTGCAGTTCGTCGGCCGGGAGCGATGTCCGGGACCGATCAACCAACTCCTCGACGCGGGCGAGCATGGTCTCGTGCTCGTGTCGCATCGCGGTCACACGTGCCTCGTACTCCGGCTGCCAATGCACGATCTCGGCCAGCAGGCCCCCGGGCAGTTCGGCCTCGCGCACGTGGGCGCGCAGCCCGTCCTGCAACCGTCCCAGCGCGGCCCTCACGGCGTCGAACCACGCGTCCGAACCGGGCGCCCGGGTCGCGAGGGCGGCCGTGACGTCGACGACGACGACATGCAGCGCGGCACGCCGGGCCTCGGCCTGCTGCGCCGCTTCTTCGAGGCGCTGTCGTTCGGACGCCTCGTGCTGTGGGGTCCCGGACAGGTTCGCCATGCCGTTCGCCTCCCGCGGCCGGCGCTCCCGCCGAGCCGACCGCTCCATCGTACGACGAACGCCTCGCGCGCGTCGGGGTGACCCGTGGCGCCCGCCGCCGTTGCACGGGCAGGGGAGCGGCGGACGGGCGGCGAACTCCTGACGGCAGCCCGGTCCCTGCCACCGTCGCCTGGAGATCACATGCCGCCGCGCCGACCGATCGGTGTCCTCGCACTCGCCCCGCTGGTCCTGGGGACGATGGGAGCCGCCCCCCTGCCGGTCGACCCGCCCGTCGCCGGTGCCGAGGTCCCACGCGGGACCTGGTCGACCTCACCGTCCGAATCCGTCGCACCCGCCGTGAAGTCGGTCGACGGCGCGATCGAGGACTGGGTCGGAACGGCGAGCGGGTACGCGGGCACCGTGGTCCACGACGCCGGGGAGTTGATCTACACCGACCACCTCTTCGACGCCTACGGGGCCGACGACGGCACCGACGCGCAGCGGCGCGACCTGCTCGGACCCACCGAGGACCGTGCCGCCGAGGCCTACCGGATCGAGGCCGCGATCAACGCCGACCTGCCCGGCCAGGTCGGCGCCCCGGCGCCACCCGGCGTCGACATGAGTTCGAACTACGGCGACCTCGACCACCAGCACGCCGCCGACCTGGTCGAGGTCCGGGTCGCGGCGGACACGTCGGCGCTGTGGCTGCTGGCGCGGACCGCGCAACTCACGTCCGTCGAGCAGACGGCCGTGCTCGTGCTGCTCGACACCGACGCACGGGGCGGCGGGGCGCACGCCGTGCCGTTCGGCGCGGGCATCAGGACCGAGCGGGCCGACCTCGCGGTCGTGCTCGTCGGCGACCGCGGTCGGGTGGTCGATCTCGCCGCCGGCACCGTCCGCGACCTGCCCGCGGGCAGCGTCGCCACGAACCCGGACGGCTTCACCAACGCCGTCGAGGCCGCCCTACCGCTCGACCTCCTCGGTTCCGACGAGGTCGCCGTGGCGGTGGCGGCCGGCCCGTGGGATCCAGCGGCGCAAACGTTCGCCGACGGTGGGCTGGGCGCCAACCTCGCCAACGTGGCCTTCCGCACCGCCGAACCCGTCCGCGAGTGGATGGACCAGCAGCAGGCCCTGGCGCTGCACGACGGCACGATCGACGACTTCCTCCACGACGTGGACCTCGCCGGACTGCGCACCGGCCGCACCGACACGTTCCACCTCGGCCCCGGCTACCACGAGCGCGTGTTCGCCTCGACCACCCCCGGGCTCGCCCGTGAGGAGGGACGCGAGGGCATCCACCAGCACTACGGCCTGTACCTGCCGAGCGCGTACGAGGGCCTCGACGACGCCGGAGTCCTGCCGCTGCAACTGTGGCTGCACTGGCGCGGCGGGACGGCCCATGCGGCCGCGGCGCTCGCACCCGGCATCTTCCGGCACATGGGCGAGGACCGCGACGGCATCGTCGTTTCGCCCCGGGGTCGCGGCACCTCGACGTGGTACGTCGGGCGCGGCCACGCCGACGTCCTCGAGGTGCTCGCCGACGTCGAGGCGACGCTGCCGGTCGACGACGACCGCACCTACGTGTCGGGCCACTCGATGGGCGGCTGGGGCAGCTACCTGCTCTCGATCCTCTACCCCGACCGGTTCGCCGCGGCCCTGCCCGTCGCCGGCCCGGTCACGCAGGGGGCGTGGACCGGCCTGGACGCACCCGGCTGCGACGACCTGCGCATCGACGACTACTCGGCCTGCTACATCGAGGCCAACGGCAGCCGTCCGCGCGACCAGCACACCCGCCGGATGCTCGACAACCTGCGCAACGTCCCGATCGGGATGTTCTACGCCGGCGCCGACGAACTCGTGCCTATCAGCGGCGCGCTGCGCCAGCACGAACGCCTGCTCGAACTCGGCTACCGCCACCGGATGTTCACCTTCCCGGCGCACGAGCACTACACCCACCCGATCGTCGACGAGTGGGCAGCGGGCGTGGCCTACCTCGACCAGTTCCGCCGCGACGAGAACCCGGCCCACGTCACCTACGTCCGCGACCGTGCCTTCGAGGCGGCCGTCAACGAGGTACAGGCCGGCGACCTCGCCTTCGACTGGCGCTTCGACCGCGCCTACTGGATGAACGACCTCGAGGTCGCCGACGGTGCCGACCGCGCCCGCTTCGACGGGCGGACGCTGGCGCACGGACCGGACGGACCGACCGCCGTGCCCGACACCGACGCGCCGACCTCGCCCAACCAGACCGGCCCCTACACGGTCACCGGCCTGCGCTGGATCGAGGACCCGCTGGCCGCGGCCGGCCGGATCAACGGCTTCGAGCTCGACCTCGAGGGCGCGTCCGGCGCCCGGCTGGACATCGGGCGCATGGATCTCGACGCCGGCCGCGAGGTGACCGCCACGGTCGTCAGCGACCACGAGGTGACGCTGCGCCTCGACGGCGACTGGCGCCCGCGGGTCCACGTCGTCGTGGACGGGCGCACCCACGATGTCGAACGCCGGGGCGGGACGCTGACGATCACGCTGCCGGCCGGCGAGCACGAACTGCGCATCGAGCCGCACGGCCGGCCGTGGTGGTGGCGACGATGAGCGGTGGCCACCTGCACGGACTGTCGCGGCGGCGGGTCCTGCAGTCCGGGCTCGCGGCCGGCGCGATGCTCACCCTGCGGCCTGGTCGCGCGCTCGCGCTGGCCGGCGAGTTGTTCGGTCGGACCGGCGCCGACCGCACCTCGCGCCTGCCGATCGACGGGCGGTTCGCGATCCAGGCCGACATGCACAACCACAGCCACCACTCCGACGGCACCGGCGACCCGGGCAACGCCTACGCGTCGATGCGCGACCACGGCCTCGACGCCGCCGCGCTGACCGACCACGCCACGCTGTCGTGGGGCGCGATGGGCGCGGTCACCGACCCGGCCTGTGCGGCGATCGACGGCGACCCGGTCGACGGCGAGGACGGCGCCTGCCGCAGCCTGGCCGGGCTCGACGAGGCCCGCTGGGCGCGCACCCGCGACCTCGCCGCGGCGCACGACCGGCCCGGCACCTTCGCGGCGCTGCACGGCTTCGAGTGGTCCTCGCCGCTGCTCGGCCATGTCAACGTGTGGGACTCGCAGCGCTGGATCGACCCGTTGCACACCGGCGGCGTCGACGCGTCCGGTCTCGGCGTGCACCTCCGCCAGGGCCTCGACGAACTCGACGGCATCCTCGAGCAGGGCCTCGAGGAGGTGGCGCGCCTGCGCGACACCAGCGAACCGGTCGCCGAACTGCTCGACACCGTGCTGCGCGGAAACCCGCTGGGGACCGGGATGCTGCCGTTCTACGAGTGGCTGGTCGGCGATCCGTCGACGCCGGTGGTCGGCGGTGGCGCCGACGGCATCGCCAGCTTCAACCATCCCGGCCGCGAACCGGGCCGGTTCGCGCGCTTCCGCTACCACCCACGGGCGGCCGAGCGCATCGTCGCGATGGAGATCCTCAACCGCGACGAGGACTACCTGTTCGAGGGCTACCACGACGGCCAGCCCTCGCCGCTGGTCGAGTGCCTCAACGCCGGCTGGCGGGTCGGGCTGATCGGCGTCACCGACGAGCACGGCACCGACTGGGGCAATCCCGCCCACGGCAAGGGCCGCGCCGGCCTGTGGGTCACCGACCTGTCTCGTGGCGGGGTCCGAGACGCGCTGTCACGCCGTCACGCGTTCGCCACGTTCGAGGCCGGCCTGCGTCTGGACGTCGCCGCGCGGCCGGTCGGCACGGACGCATGGCAGCGGATGGGCAGCGTGCTCGACCACGACCGGGGCACGGTCGAGTTCGCGGTCGACCTCGCCCACACCGCCGACTGGGCCGCCCGCGACGTCGAGGTCCAGGTGTTGCGCCCCCACGACCACGTGCCCGCCGTCGTCCACGTCGAGTCGGCCCGCATCCCCGCACCCGACCAGCCGCCCATCGCCTTCACGGTCGACCTCGACCTCGACGACGGCGACTGGGTGGTGCTGCGCATCGCCGATCCGCACGCCGCCAACCCAAGAGGGTCGGGGACCGGGCATCCCGGCGACAAGGCGGTCGTCGCCTACGCCAGCCCGTTCTGGCTCGGTGCCCGCCACCGCTCGCCGCTCCTCGGCGGCGCCCTGTCCGCCTCCGGCATCGCCTGACCCGGCGTCGGGCAGGGATCGAGGGGGTGCTCGGCGAATCCCGTTCGGCAGGCACGAGACGGGAGACTCGGGTGCAGATGAAGGCGAAGCGATTCGCCGGCGTCGGTCTGGCGCTGGCAATGGGACTGGCCACGGTGTCGCCGGCGGCGGCGCAGTCGCCCGAGGACGTCGTGGTCGACGCGCTCGGGGAGGTGCCCGGCGGCACGGTGCTGCCCGGCGACCTGCAGCGGGGACCGACCGGTCCATTGGCACCGGTACTCGAGGCGGTCGCGGGCGACGAGACCTGCGACCCGACCGACCCGTTGCGGTGCCTGCTGCCGTTCCCGAACGACCGGTTCACGGTGCCGGCCGACACGCCGACCGGGCTGCGGGTGAACCTGTCGCCGCTGGCGATGCCGACCAACGTCGCCGGCGTGCCGATCCGTCCCGACGAGTGGAACCGCAACGACGGCTTCTCGCCCGGGGCGATGGCCCTGACCTACGTGTCCGGCCTCGACCTCGACGCCACCTTCGGGCTGACGGCACGCGGCCTGAACGCCGACGGCACCGGTGCGGCACAGATCCGTCAGCCGAGCCTCTCGCTGGACAGGAACGCGCCGATCGTGCTGCTCGACGCGACGACCGGGAAGCGCCACCCCTACGTCGCCGAACTCGACAGCCATCCCGACACCACCGACGAGCAGCGCCTGCTGATCATCCGGCCGCTCGTCAACCTCGCGCACGGCCACCGCTACATCGTGGCGCTGCGCAACCTGCGCGACGCGGACGGCGGGATCATCCCGTCGGGTCCCGCGTTCGCGGCCGTCCGCGACCACCGCGACGCCCGGTCGCCGCGCTACCAGCGGTTGTTCGCCGACCTGGAGCGCGCCCGGGTCCGCATCGACAACCTCCACCTCGCCTGGGACTTCACGGTCGCGTCCGCCCACAACGTCACCGGCCGAGCCCTGTCGATGCGTGACCAGGCGTTCGCCCGCCTCGGCGACAACGACCTCGGCGACCGGCGTGTGAGCGGCGTCGCACCGACCTACACGATCACCGAGGTCGAGGAACGCGAGATCGACACCGCGATCCGCGGGACGGTCACGGTGCCGAACTTCCTGACCCTGCCGCAGGACCTGCCCCGCGTCCCGCCCGACGAGGCCGAGGACCACCTCGACTCGGGCGTGCAGCAGTACGCGCCCGGTTCGCGGCTGTACTACGGCAGCGCGACGCCCGGCCCGATGGCGCTGCCCCAGGTCAACCCGGTCGCGCCGACCATGGAGGCCGAGTTCGCCTGCTTCCTGCCCCACGACGCGGACGCCGCCGACCCGGCCCGGGCGACGCTGTACGGCCACGGCCTGCTCGGCTCGCTCGGCGAGGTCGGCGGCGGCTCGACCAGCCTGCTGCGCGAGGACAACCACCTCGTGTGCGCCACCCCATGGATCGGGATGTCGACCGAGGACGTCGCCAACGTCGCCACGATCCTGGCCGACATGGGCAACTTCGCGAGCCTGCCCGACCGGGCCCAGCAGGGGTTCGTGAACTTCCTCTACCTCGGCCGCCTGTTGGCCCACCCCCACGGCTTCGCCACCGACCCCGCGTTCCAGGACGCCGACGGTCGGGCCCGCTTCGACCACCGTGGCCTCGTCTACGACGGCAACTCCCAGGGCGGGATCATGGGTGGTGCCCTGACCGCGCTCGCGCCCGACTTCACCCGGGCCGTACTCGGTGTCCCG
>DATHUR010000197.1:0-14349 GCA_035462025.1 Egicoccus sp.
GCTTCGAGCAGCACCGCGCCGTCCTCGGCAGGCAGATCGAAATTGCCACGTACCCCACCGTCGAACGATTCCTGCACGTGCAGGTAACGGCGCTGCTGGCGCGCCACCGTCCGCTTGCGCTCGAGGTCCTCACGTAGCCCGGCCGCGGCGGTGGCGGTGCGGTCGACCACCTCGTCCGACTGCAGCCGGCCCAACTCGTCCAGGTCGGCGAACCCGGCATCCAACGTCTGGCGCAACCCGACGGTGAGCGGCCTTGCTTCGGACACGATCGCGCGGACCTGCCCCCACCCCAACAGCCCGGCGTCGAACGCGGCACGGACGTTGGGCAGATGGCGAAGCACCTCACGGGCACCGGTCAGAAACCGGCGGTCACCGAACGTCGCGTTGGTCTTGAGCGCCAACCACGATTCGAGCGGCAGCCCGGCCTTGCGTTCGGCCAGCCCGGACGTCTCGATCCGATCGACCAACGCCAGCGCCGCCGCGTGGCCGCGGTCGAGCACCTCGACCAGCTCGGCCAGACCCGAAAGCTCACCACCAGCCGACACCTCACGGGCCGCCGCGATCCGGTGCACCTGTTCGAGCGCCGCCTTCGCCGCGGCGACCGCGGCCCGCAGATCCCCCACCGGCTCCGGATCCGGACCCGCGGGTAACGGCACCCCGACGCCCGCGTCAGGCTCGTCGGCGTCGTAGCCGGCCCGCTCGTCCGCGGCCAGGACCGGCTGGTCCTGCAGACGCACCAGCAGGTCGGCGAACTGCTCCTCGAGCGGACTGGGCGCGGCGTGCAGGCGTGACTGCGGCCCGCCGCGAGGGCGGCGGGACGGGTAGCGGGGCACCTCGAACTCCATGCCCACCAAGCTAGAAGGCGAGTGTGACACGCCCCCGACCCCACCGCCGACCTGCCTGTGGACGATGTCGCCACTGCTGGGTCACCAGCTCACGAGGCGAGGGTGGCGTGGCCTCCGTCGACGGGGATGACGGCGCCGGTCGTGTACGCCCCGGCGCGGGAGGCGAGATAGATCGCGATGCCGGCCATGTCCTCTGCCTGCCCCACCCGCCCCATGGGGATCGCCCCGATCAGCTGCTCCTCGTGCTCGAGCATGAACGCCGTCATCTTCGACGGGAAGAAGCCCGGCGCGATCGCGTTGACCGTCACGTGGTCCGCGGCGAGGAACTTGGCGAGGTGCCGGGTCAACTGGTGCACGGCCGCCTTGGACGCCGAGTACGCGTAGCTCTCGAACGCGGGAACGTGGAAGCCGCCGTCGATCGAGCCGATGTTGATCACGCGGGCCGGGTCCTCGGCGGACGCCGCTGCACGCAGCTGCGGCGCGAGCGCCTGGGTCAGCAGGAACAACGACTTGACGTTGAGGTCCATGACCTTGTCCCAGCCCGACTCGGGGTACTCGTCGAGCGGTGCGCCCCACGTGGCGCCGGCGTTGTTGACCAGGACGTCGACCCGGTCCTCGCGCCCGGCCACCTCGGCCGCCAACCGTCGCACCTCGGCCGGGTCCGACAGGTCGGCAGGCAGCGCGACGCAGGTGCCGTCGGCCGACAACTCAGCGGCCAGCGTCTCGCACGCCTCGACCGAGCGCGAGGAGATGTAGACGCGGGCACCCGCGGCGACGAAGCCGCGCGCGATCATCTCGCCGATCCCACGCGACCCGCCGGTCACCACGACGACCTTGTCGCGCACCGAGAACAACCGCTCGACGTCCACCTTCGCCACCTCTCGTCGGATGAGGCCTTGGCACCCCACCTGCACCCACGGACGACGGGCGACGCTAGTCGCCGCCCCGCCACCGGGACGATCCGGGTCCGACCGTTCCGCTTCGCTAGCGTCGCCGGGCCACGACGGCACGGGAGGCGCGCAGGTGGACGAACCGCTGCGGATCGGCAACTGCTCGGGCTTCTACGGCGACCGGTTCGCCGCCGCCCGTGAGCAGGTCGAGGGTGGCCCGCTGGACGTGCTGACCGGCGACTACCTCGCCGAACTCACCATGTTGATCCTGTGGCGCAGCCGACAGAAGCCCGGCGGGGTTGGGTACGCCAAGACCTTCCTGCGTCAGATGCGCGAGGTGCTCGCCCCCTGCGCGGACCGGGGCATCCGCGTGGTCGTCAACGCGGGTGGGCTCGACCCGGCCGGGCTGGCCGACGCGCTGCGCGAGCTGGCCACCGAGGTGGGCGTCCACGTACCGATCGGTCACGTCGAGGGAGACGACCTCACGCCCCGTATCGGGGAACTCCAGACCGCAGAACACCCGCTGGCACACCTCGACACCGGCCAGCCGCTTGCCGAGATCCGTGGCCCCGTACTGGCCGCCAACGCCTACCTCGGTGGCTGGGGCATCGCCGCCGCGCTGCAGGGCGGCGCCCAGGTCGTGGTCACGGGTCGCGTGACCGACGCGAGCCTGGTCGTGGGACCCGCCGCCGCCCACTTCGGCTGGGCCCGCGACGACTGGGACCGTCTCGCCGGTGCCGTCGTCGCCGGTCACGCCATCGAGTGCGGGACGCAGGCCACCGGCGGCAACTACGCGTTCTTCACCGAGATCCCCGGGATCGAGCACCCCGGCTTCCCGATCGCGGAGGTGCACGCGGACGGCAGCAGCGTGATCACCAAGCATCCGGGCACCGGAGGCCGGGTCGACGTCGGCACGGTGACGGCCCAGTTGCTGTACGAGATCGGCGGACCGGCCTACCTCAACCCCGACGTCACCTCGCACTTCGACACGATCGAACTCGCCGAGGATGGCGCGGATCGGGTCCGCATCGCCGGCGTGCAGGGCACGCCCCCGCCGACGACGAGCAAGGTGTGCGTCAACGCCCTGGGTGGACACCGCAACCGGGTGACGTTCGTGCTGACCGGCCTGGACATCGAGGCCAAGGCCGACCTCGTGCGTCGGCAGCTGGCCCCGGTGCTCGACGGGGCCGACGCCGACCTCGTCGAGTGGCGCCTCGTCCGCAGCGACCACGCCGACGCCGACGACAACGCGACAGCGACCGCGCAGCTCACCCTGACCGTCCACCACCACGACCCGGCCGCGATCGGGCGGGCACTCGCCAGTGCGTGCGTCGAACTCGGCCTCGCGTCCTACCCCGGCTTCACCGTGACCGCGCCGCCGAGCGACGCAGAGCCCTTCGGCCGCTACTGGCCCACCACCGTCCCCGCCGACCTCGTCGAGGAGGTGGCGGTGCTGCCCGACGCCAGCCGGGTCGCGATCCGCCAGAGTGGCGCAGACCACGGCGCCGACCTCCGGGCCGCCGTCGGCGCCGACGTACCGACGCGGACGGCCAGCACGCCGCCCGGCGCAGCGACATCCTCCGGGGCGACACGCCGGCTGCCCCTGGGAGTGCTCGCAGGTGCCCGCTCGGGCGACAAGGGCGGCACGGCGAACGTCGGCCTGTGGGTCCGCGACCGCGACCACTACGCGTGGCTGCTCGACGTCGCCGGGACGCCGGAGGTGGTGCGGAGGCTGCTGCCGGAAGCAGCCGACCTGCCCATCGAGGTCCACCACCTGCCCCGGCTCGCGGCGGTCAACGTCGTGGTCCCGGGCCTGCTCGGTGACGGCGTGGCCTCCTCGACCCGGCCGGACCCCCAGGCGAAGGGTCTGGGCGAATACCTGCGGTCACGGCTGGTGGACGTCCCGGTCGCCCACCTCGGGGACGGTCAGGACGACGCCCGGTAACGGGCCCGCTCGCCGGCACCCGTGCGCAACACCGTGCCGATCTCGAACAACCGGTCGAGTTGCTCGCGGATCGCGTCCTCGTCACGACCCAGCGCCGTGGCGAGCGAGGCGGCCGACGCGACCCGCTGGGCCCGCAGTTCGCTGAGCAGCAGCGCCTCGTCCGCGGCATCGCTGCCCTCGCCGGCGGCGAGCCGCCACGCGCCTTCGGCGGCCCGTTCGATCGTGCGGACGTAGGGGTCGATGTCCTCGACGCCGGGCGGCGGACCCAGCCGCTGGAACAGCGCCGAGGGATCCTCGACCGGCGTGGGGTGCAGCGGGATCAGGTCGAGGTCGCCCCCGACGGCGAACAGGCCTCGCGCCAGGTCGAGCTCCTCGGTCACGACGTCGTCGCCGCCGCCGCGCAGGCTGCGCAGGTCGCGCAGCAACCGGTCACGGTCCCGACCACGCAGACGCAGCAGCACGAACGGGTCGCGGTCGATGGTTGCGGCGGCCGCGGCGTGGACGCCGGCGACGTGCTGGCAGATCCCCCTGGTGCGCTCGCAGGTGCAGGACAGCTCGAGGTCCTCGATCCGGGGCAGCACGCGGACGCCGGCCGCCTCGAGCATGTCGGCGACGCCCTCCGGCAACTGTCCGTCGAGCAGCGCGGCCGTGAACCGCAGTTCCCCGGCCAGCGCGTCCGTGGCGCGGTCCCAGGCCTCGTCGGGCGGCAGGGGCCAACGGATGGCGACCTCGCACGGTGCCGAGCGGTCCTCGCGGACCGTGCCGCGCACGACCCCGGGTTCGATCGTCACGCCCGTGACGGCGCCGCGACGGGACAGCCCCTGACCGCGCTGCACGCGGCGGGCGTTGGCGGCACCGCCGGCGTCGAGGACCTCACGCCACCGCTGGCCCCACCAGCGCCCCGTGTCGAGCGGGCCGTCGCCACCGACGCTCATGCCCGGCCGCCGGGGATCGCGGTCAGCATCGGCCGGCCGGGGGCGTTGGGGTGGGATGCGGTGTCGTCGTCGTCCTCGTCGGCGAGGTCGTCGGTCGACAGCGACACCAGTTCACGCAACTCCTCGTCGTCGAGTTCGGTGATCCAGGTCTCGCCCGCCTCGACGACGGCGTCCGCCAGGGCGCGCTTGCGGTCGAGCAGGGTGGCGATGCGCTCCTCGATCGTGCCGGCCGTGACCAGCGTGTGCACCGTCACGGCACGGGTCTGACCGATGCGGTGGACGCGGTCCGTGGCCTGGTCCTCGACGGCGGGATTCCACCAGCGGTCGAAGTGCAGGACGTGACTGGCACGGGTGAGGTTGAGGCCGGTACCACCCGACCGCAGCGACACCAGCAGGATCGGCGGGGCGTCGTCGTCCTCCTGGAAGCGCTGGACCATCGCGTCACGGCGTGGCAGTTGCAGCCCGCCATGCAGGAACGGCAGTTCCGGCAGGCCCAGCTCGGAGGTCATGTGCCGCACCAGCAATTCGCCCATCTCGCGGAACTGGGTGAACACCAGGGCGCGCTCGTCGTTGTCGACGATCTCGCCGAGGATCTCGGTCGCGCGCGCCAGCTTCCCCGAACGGTTGGGCAGGCGCCGGTCGCCGTCCGGCCCGTTCGCGTCGCGCAGGTAGTGGGCGGGGTGGTTGCAGATCTGCTTGAGCGCGGTGAGCAGGGCCAGGATCCGGCCCCGCCGCTCGAAGGCGGTGTTGCCGAGCCCCCGTCCGCTGAAGGCCTGATCGATCGTCGCCTGGTAGAGGCTGGCCTGCTCGCGTGTCAGCGAGCAGGTGACGGTCAACTCCTGCTTGGGCGGCAGGTCGACGGACACGTCCGGGTCGGCCTTGCGGCGCCGCAGGACGAACGGTGCGACGAGTCGCCGCAGACGGGCGGCCGCGTGCTCGTCGTGCCAGCGCTCGACGGGGACGGCGAAGCGCTCGTTGAAGGTGCGCTGGGAGCCCAGCAGGCCGGGGTTGGTCACGTCCACGATCGCCCACAGCTCGGCCAACCGGTTCTCGATGGGCGTACCGGTCATCGCGATCCGGGCCCTGGCGGTCAGCGACCGGGCCGCCCGCGCACCCTTGGACGCGGCGTTCTTGATCTGCTGGGCCTCGTCGAACACGACGATGTCCCAGTCGATGTCGCTCAGCATCCCGATGTCGCGGCGGAGCAGCGCATACGAGGTGACGGTCACGTACCCGGGTTTGAACGCGCGGCGCGACGCGGGCCGCTCGGGGCCGTGGTGGCGGATGACCGGCACGTCGGGCGCGAACCGGGCGAGCTCACGCTCCCAGTTGCCGACCACCGACGTGGGGCAGACCACGAGGTGGGGCCGGTCCTGTGGCCGGGAGGTGAGCAGCGCGATGGCCATCACGGTCTTGCCCAGGCCCATCTCGTCGGCCAGCACGCCGCCCATGCCGAGTTCGGTGAGCTGTTGCAGCCAGGCGACCCCACGGAGCTGGTACTCGCGCAGGTCGCCGTCGATGTGTTCGATGCGGGCCTCGCCCGGTTCCTCGGTCCGACGCAGCCGCTCGATGAGGTCACCGAGCGCACCGTCGGCGACGGCGTCGACCCAGCCGAGGTCGGCGACCCGGTGCTGCCCAGACAGAGCCGCGGCCAGGGCTTCGGTCAGCTCGAGCGAGGCGGTCTGGCCGGCGAGTTCGGACATGCGGTCGACCTCGTCGAGGTCGACCCGGATCCAGTTGCCGCGCCAGCGCACCAGCGGCTGCTTGAGCGCGACGATGTCGGCGAACTCGTCCGCGCTGAGGGTGTCGTCGCCGAGCGCGACCTCGTAGCGCAGGTCCGCGATCGAGGACAGCCCGAGCGGGTTGGCGCCCTCGACACGCGGGGCGAGGTCGGTGCTGCGGCCGATCCGGATGCGCAGGCGCAGCCGCTGCTCGCCGGCGTCGCGCAGCTCGGGCGGCACCTCGACGCCGATGCCGCCGGCAGCGAGCGCGTCCGCGCCCTCACCGAGCAGCGCGGCGACCTCGCGGGCGTGCAGGTCGAGCCCGACCGGACGGGCCTCGGACAGGCTGCGGTCGATCGGCGCGTACAGGCGGGCGGCGCCGGCCAGTCCGCGGACCAGCGTGGCCTCCGGATCGGCGAGGCGGCGGCCGGCGAGTTCGAGCCCCACGCCGCCGGCCCCCCAGACCTCGTCGGCCGTGGCGCGGGCGGTCGGGTCGACCGTCGACTGCAGCAGGTAGTGCAACCGCCACGGCGCCGCGGTCGCCGAGAGCCTGGCGACCACGTCGACGCCACCGTCGTCGCCGACGTCGGGTGGCTCGAGCCGCACCGCGAGCCGGGCCACCGCCTCGCGGTCGCTCCCGAGCAGCGGTCCGGCCCACTCGTCGACCTCGGCGGCGATCTCGTCCGCGGGCAGCCGCAGGTGGCCGACGGTCGGGTCGCTGCCGGCGAGGGCGTCGGCCCACATCTCCTGCCAGGGGCGGCGCGGACCGCGGCGGCGCGGGTCGAGTTCGGGACGACGCCCCTCGCGGGCACAGGCGTCGGCCACCGCGTCGACGAACGCCGTCACGGCCTCGGCCGGTCGCCACAGCTGCCCCGAGGGACGTCGGACCGCGTGGGCGGCCAGCGGCAGCATCGCGGCGAGCTGGGCCAGCCGGGTGTCCGACGGCGCGGCGACCCGCCACGAGGCGATGCCGGTGCTCGGGTGGTCGCCGGCCCGGAAGACCGGCAGCAGGCGTCCGGCCGCGACCAGTTCGAGGGCGAGCTTGGCCGCCACGCTCCACGCCAACACCGACGCCGAGGGCCGCGACCAGGCGGCCCAGTCCGGCCCGGGCGGCATCGCCGCCAGCCGGCGCACGGCCGGCAACAACGGCACCAGGCGGGCCGTGCGGTCCCGCGGACGGACGACCCCGTCGACGAGGTCGACCGTGGGCACCTCGCCCGGCTCGCCCTCGGGCAGGTCGAGCGCCATGGCCGCCGCCAGGAGCGGATCGCGACCGTCGTCGGGCCCGTGTCCGTCGTCGGGCCACCAGACGGCGAACACGCCGCCGGCGGGCGCCAAGGAACCCGGCACGAACGTCAACTGCGCACGCTCGGCCAAGCACGCCTCCTCGACGACAGACGGCCGATCAGCGTAGACGGTCTGAGGCGGGTCGGCTCAGGGCTGCCTCCCTTCGGGAAGTCACGGCGTTCCTTGGAACGTTGTACGAGGACAGGCGTCGCCCCCCGGCCCCGGTCCTCCGGTCACCCTTTCCCGCATGACGACCGGGCCGTTGGCTCGTTACCTACGAACAACGGGGAAAGACGCGACCACACCCGCCCCTCGCCACGGAGGTTCTCCTGTGACCGACGCGACACACACCACGGCCGCCCCGGAGCAGTCCGGCTCCACGCTGACGGCCGCGCCCGAGGTGGCGACCATCGATTGGCTGCGTTCGGAGTTCCCGGGCTGGCAGTTCTCCCTCGACGAGACCGCGACCTGGCAGGGCGACGCCCGTCCCCTGTGGATCGCGCGACGCGGCGGCCACCACCCACAGTCCGAGTTGACCGCCGCGAAGCTCCACACGCGGCTGACCGAGTACCTCGAACGCGAGGCACGCCGTACGGCGTTCACCAACTGACCAGACGTTTTCCGTGACGGCGCCCGCATGACGCGGGCGCCGTCGCGTTGACGGCTACGGTGCCCCCTCGTGAACCTCCTCGACGCCCTGCTCGTGCTGCTCGTGGTCGTCGCCATCGGCGGCGGCCTGCGCCTCGGTCTCGTCGCGCGCGCCGCATCCTGGATCGGACTGGCCGTCGGGGTCGCGCTCGCCACCTGGACCGTCCCGACGGCCCTCGCCCTGGTCGAGGGCGGCGAACCCGGACTGCGCCTGTTCGTGGGTCTGGTCGTGCTCGCCATCACCGTGACGGTGGTGGCCTCGCTGTTCCAGGCGGTCGGCCTGCGTGCCCGGCGCACCATCGCGGCCACGCCGCTGTCGGGGATCGACCGCGCACTCGGGGCGGTCGCCGGTGCGGTCGCCATGATCGCCGTGCTGTGGTTCCTGCTCCCGGCGGCGGGCCAGGTGCCAGGAGAGGTCTCGCGGCAGGTCCGCACCTCGCGGCTCGCCGCCACCCTCGAGCGCACGACCCCCGACCCGCCGGATGCGGTGCGGGCGCTGCGCAACCTGGTCGACACCAGCCGCTTCCCCGAGGTCTTCGCCGACCTGCAGCCGACCCCCGTCACCGGGCCACCTCCCGAGGAGATCCCGGTCCCCCAGGACGTCGTGGACCGCGCCACCGCCGCGACGGTCAACGTCGAGGCCGACGGCTGCAACCGGCGCTACGAGGGCTCGGGCTTCGCGTTCGCCGAGAACACCATCGTCACCAACGCCCACGTCGTCGCCGGCGCCGAGGAGGTCCAGGTCAAGCGTCCGGATGGCGAGCGGCGCGCGGCCACCGTGGTCGTGTTCGACCCCGACCGCGACCTGGCCATCCTCACGGTCGACAACCTCGGTCAACAGCCGCTCGCGACCGCCTCGCCGGAGCTGGGTGCCGACGGGGCAGTGATCGGGTATCCGGGCGGCCAGGACACTCCGCGCGTCGCGCCGACCCGTATCGACGACCAGCGCACGGCCGTCGGCCGCGACATCTACGGGCGTGACCGTACGGAACGCGAGGTGCTGTTCCTGTCGTCGGCGCTGCAGCAGGGCGACTCGGGTTCGCCCGTCATCGACGTGCAGGGGCGGGTGAACGGGGTCGTGTTCGCGATCAGCCCGGACAACCCGACCGCGGCCTTCGCGCTCGCGCTCAGCGAACTCGAGGCGGTCGCCGACGCCCCCCGGGTGCCGGGCGAGACCGGGCCGTGCATCTGACGGCTGACCGCCGTGTCGCACCCTCGGCGTAGCGTCGTCCATGGTCGTCGTGTCACCTGCGGCGACCAGGAGGAGCGACGTGGACCTGGTACTGGCCGTCCTGGCCTGCGCAGGCGTCTGGTGGGCCGCTGGCCGGCTGCTCGGGCGCATGCGATCGCACCCGCGCAGGCGGGTTTAGGCTGGGGGCATGAGCCGATCAATCGCCACCACCGACCATGTCGAGCGCGACCGCATGCTGGACTTCGTCCGGCCCCGGCACCGCGTCGTCCTCACCAGCTTCCGCCGCGACGGCTCGCCGCAGTCGTCGCCGGTCAGCGCGGGGGTGGACGGCGAGGGCCGTCTGGTCGTGGCGACCTATCCGAAGCGGGCCAAGACCCGCAACTTCCGCCGCGATCCGCGGGCGAGCGCCGTCGTGCTCTCCGACGAGTGGGACGGTCCCTGGGTGCAACTCGACGGCGCCGTCGAGGTGCTCGACGTGCCCGAAGCCGTCGAGCCGCTGGTCGCGTACTTCCGCGCGATCTCGGGCGAGCACCCCGACTGGGACGAGTACCGCCAGGCCATGGTCGCGCAGGGCAAGAGCCTGCTTCGCATGACCATCGAGCGCTGGGGGCCGATCGCCACCGGCGGCTTCCCGCCCGAACTCGCCGACCGCGACTGACTCCCCGAGACCCTCGTGCCCGTACGTACCGCACTGCTCGTCTTCGACGGCTGCGACCTGCTCGACGTCGGTGGCCCCTACGAGGTGCTGCTGACCGTCAACCGCCTGGCCGAGCGCAACGGTGACGACGCGCCGTTCGAGGTGGTCACGGTGGCGCCGGACGACCGGCCGCTGGCTGCATACGGCGGGCTGGGCCTGCGGGCGCAGACGACCGCGGCCGACCTCGGTCCCGTCGATCTCGTCGTCGTCCCCGGCCTGATCGACCTCGACGCGGCCCTCAGCGACGACGCGCTGGTGGCGACCGTGGCCGATCTCGCGGGGCGCGCCGAGGTGACGGCCTCGGTCTGCACCGGCTCGTTCCTGCTCGCCGCGGCCGGTGTGCTGCGGGGCCGCCGCGCGACCACCCACCACGAGGACGCGACGCTGCTCGCGGCACGCGGCGACGTCGGCGAGGTCGTGACCGGCCGGCGCTGGGTGGACGACGGCGAGGTCGTCACCGGGGCCGGACTGTCCAGCGGTATCGCCCTCGGGCTGCACCTCGTCGACCGGTTCGCCGGCCGCGAGTTGGCCGTCGCGACCGCGCGCCAGATCGAACACGCCTGGGACCCCGACGGCCGCGACCAGGTGGTCTGAGCCGTGCCACCCCGGGTGAGCGAGCGGGTCTACGCCCGCATGGTCCGCGGCGACGACGACGACACCACGGACATGGACGCGCGCACCGCGGCGGCGGTGCCAGCGAACGCGACCCGTCAGGTCGGCGCCCTGGCCCTGCAGAGCGCCGGCGATCTGGTCGTCGACGCGAAGACGGTGCTCGCCTGGCTGCTGGCCTCCCTGGGCGCACCGGCGGCGGTGGCCGCCCTGCTCGTCCCCGTGCGCGAGTCGGGATCGATGCTGCCCCAGGCCGCCCTGGTCCCCTGGCTTCGCCGCCGGCCCCTGCGCAAGCGGGTCTGGGTCGCGGGCGCGATCGGCCAGTCCGCGGCGGTCGCGGTCATCGCCCTGGTCGCGGCGACCACCCGGGGTGCGCTGGCCGGCTGGCTCATCCTCGTCGCGCTCGCCGCGTTCGCGCTGGCACGGTCGTTGACCTCCATCGCGTCCAAGGACGTGCTCGGCCGCACCATCCCGGCAGGTCGACGCGGGCAGATCACCGGCTGGTCCACGGTCGCCTCCGGGCTCGTCGCCGTCACGCTGGGACTGGCCCTGCGGACCTTCGGCACCCAGGACACCGACCCGCGCCACCTGGCACTGCTGATCGGCGCGGGCGGTCTGACCTGGCTCCTCGCCGCCGCGGTGTTCGTGCGCGTGGCCGAACCGGCCGGGGCCGAGCCGACCGAACGCGCGCCCGGTGCGGTCGCGACCGCCACCCGACTGCTGCGTGACGACGCGGCCTTCCGCCACTTCGTGCTCGCCCGCACCCTGCTGCTCGTGTCGGCGCTCGCCCCGCCGTTCGTGGTGACCCTCGCCGGCCGCCAGGGCGGGGCCGGACTGGCCGGCCTCGGCCCGTTCGTGCTCGGCAGCGGACTCGCCTCGCTGTTCGGGGGGCGCGTGTGGGGGCTCGCGTCGGACCGTTCGAGCCGGCTGGTCATGGTCGCCGCCGCCTCGATCGCCGCCAGCGTCACGATCGGTTTCCTCGGTCTGCTGCAGGTCGAGACGCTGCGCGCCTCGGCGTGGCTGTACCCGCTGGCCTACCTGCTGCTCGCCGTGGCCCACACCGGGACCCGGATCGGCCGCAAGACCTACGTGGTCGACCTCGCCTCGGGCAACCGACGCACCGAGTACGTCGCGGTGTCCAACGCCGCCATGGGCGTGCTGCTGCTCGTCGCCGGGGGCATCAGCGCCGGGCTCGCCACCCTCGGCCCCGAGGTGGCACTCGCCTTCCTCGCGGTGCTGGGCCTGCTGGCCGTCCCGGTCGGGCTGCGGCTGCCCGAGACCAGCGGGGACCGCGCCGCCGCCGGTTGATCAGGCCAGACCGGCCCGTGCCCGGACCACTCGTGCGAAACCGTCCGGGTCCTGCACGGTCACCGTCATGCCCGGGTGGCGCACGAATCGGTGCCCGAACAGCGCGCCGACCGGTTCGTGGAAGCGGACGCAGACGCCGGCGGAGACGCTGGTGCCGAACGTGACGCCGCGGTCGGCCAACGACAGGCGGGGGCCGATCACACGATGTGGCCGGTAGGGGCCGCCGACGGTCACGTCCGCGACGTTGTCGAGGGTGGTGTCGAGCAGGAACGGGCCGAACCGTGCCCGCAGGACGGCACCCGGCTCGGGCGGACCGACCACGACCCTCGCCGTCGACGGCGTCACCCCGAACGCGAGCAGGACCGGGCGGTAGCGCGCCGCGAAGGCGAACGCGAAGGTCTGCCACGCAGCGGTATCGGCGGCCACACCGGTTCCTGTCGTCGACGGACCACCGTGGTATCGCGGCCGGGGTCCGGCGGCCCGCCGGCAGCACCTTCCTGCGGACGATCACCCGTACACCGGTACGCTGAATCGCCCCACGCCGCCCGACCCCGCGTCGCGCGCGCCGCTTCGCCGGCATCCCCTGGGGCTCCTCGTCCTCCTCGAACGCTCGGGTTCTCTCTTGGCTGTCCGCTCCGATCTGCGCAACGTCGCGATCATCGCCCACGTCGACCACGGCAAGACCACCCTGGTCGACGCCATGCTGTGGCAGTCCGGCGCCTTCCGGGAGAACCAGGACGTCGGTGAACGCGTCATGGACTCCAACGACATCGAGCGTGAGCGCGGCATCACGATCCTGGCCAAGAACACGGCCATCTCGCTGCCAGGCATCAACGGTGCGCCGCCAACGGTCGTCAACGTCGTCGACACGCCCGGCCACGCCGACTTCGGCGGCGAGGTCGAGCGCGCGCTGACCATGGTCGACGGGGCCCTGCTGCTCGTCGACGCGTCCGAGGGCCCGCTCCCCCAGACCCGCTTCGTGCTCCGCAAGGCGCTCGCCGCCAAGTTGCCGGTCATCGTCGTGGTCAACAAGATCGACCGGCCCGATGCCCGCATCGCCGAGGTCGTCGAGGAGACGCTCGACCTGCTCATCGACCTCGGCGCGGACGACGAGCAGATCGACCTGCCGGTGCTGTACACGGTCGCCAAGGACGGTACGGCGACCCTGGACCTCGACACGCCGGGCACGGACCTGCTGCCGCTGTTCCAGACCATCCTGGACCACGTGCCGGCCCCGACGCACGACCCCGACCACCCGTTCCAGGCGCTGGTCACCAACCTCGACTCGTCGAAGTACGTCGGCCGGCTCGCGCTGTGCCGGATCCAGCACGGCACCGTCAAGCGCGGCCAGACCGTCGCCTGGTGCCGCCACGACGGCACCGTCGAGAACGTCAAGCTGTCCGAGCTGTACCTCACCGACGCGCTCGACCGGGTGCCGGCCGAGGAAGCGGGTCCGGGCGACCTGATCGCCGTCGCCGGCATCGCCGAGGTCACCATCGGCGAGACGCTCGCCGACGCCAACGACCCGCGTCCGCTGCCGGTCATCACCGTCGACGAGCCGAGCCTCGGGATGACGCTGGGCGTCAACACCGCACCCTTGGCCGGTCGCAGCGGCAACAAGCTCACCGCCCGCCTGATCGAGAGCCGCCTGCAACAGGAACTGATCGGCAACGTGTCGTTGCGGGTGCTGCCGACCGAGCGTCCCGACACCTGGGAGGTTCAGGGGCGCGGCGAACTGCAGCTCGCCATCCTGGTCGAGAACCTGCGCCGCGAGGGATTCGAGCTGACCGTCGGCAAGCCGCAGGTGGTCACCAAGGAGGTCGACGGTGCCCTCCACGAGCCGTTCGAGCACCTCTCGATCGACGTCCCTGAGGACTACGTCGGCGTCGTGACCCAGCTGCTCGGCCTGCGCAAGGGCCGCATGGAGCAGATGATCAACCACGGAACCGGGTGGGTCCGGCTCGAGTACCGGGTGCCCGCGCGGGGGCTGATCGGGTTCCGGACGGAGTTCCTCACCGAGACCCGCGGCACCGGCATCCTGCACCACGTGTTCGACGGCTACGAGCCGTGGCAGGGGGAGCTGCGGACCCGCCCCAACGGGTCACTGGTCGCCGACCGCCAGGGCGCCACGACCCAGTTCGCCCTGCTCAACCTGCAGGAACGTGGGCAGCTGTTCATCGCGCCGGGCGTGGACGTCTACGAGGGCATGATCGTCGGTGAGAACGCGCGGTCGGAGGACATGGACGTCAACCCCGCGAAGGAGAAGAAGCTC
>DATHUR010000198.1:0-58060 GCA_035462025.1 Egicoccus sp.
TCGCCGAGGAGAAGGTGGAGCGGCCCGACCGCGAGACCTGGTACCGCGCCATGGCCGCCTACGTGCGGGCGCACCCGGATGTCTCCTCCGCCGCCATGACCTGACCGACCGGGACCAGGCAGGAACGCGCGCACGTTCGCACTGGGCGCGCGTCACCGTCCGCCTGTCCGCTCGTTCTCTTCGGGGTACGGAGCGTGGCGGTGCACCACCGCTCGCGTGGACGAGAGCGTGCCGCTGGTGGCTGATGTGCTGGTGGTCGACGACGACCCCTCGATCCGCTTGCTGCTCGAGCTCCACCTGCGCGCGGGTGGGCACCAGGTCCGTCCCGCGGCGACCGTCGAGCAGGGGTTGCTCCTCATCGCCGAGCGGCGCCCGGACCTGCTGCTCCTCGACGTCCACCTCGCTGCTCAGCGCGGCGAACGCCTGATCGAGTTGCTGGACCGCGGGCTGGGCAGGCCGCAGGTGGTGTGCCTCGTCTCGGGCATCCCCGAGGACGAGCTGGCGGTCCTCGCGGCCAGCAACGGGGTCCGCTACCTCACCAAACCGTTCGAGCCCGCTGACCTGCAACGGGTCGTCGCCGCGGTGGTGCGCGACCACGACCGCTCGGGCTGACCTCGGTACGCTCCGCTCGGCCCGGGGCCGCGTCACGCGTCGTCTCCGGGGCCCGTCCCGATGACGCGCTCCTGGCTCGCGCGTCCCCGACCGAGAGGCTCTGCGATGCCGCGCGTCGCGATCGACGTCCTGCTCAAGCGCGAGATCCTCGACCCCCAGGGGCGCGCGGTCGAACGCGCGCTTCCCGGGCTCGGCTTCGAGGGGGTGGGGGACGTGCGGGTCGGCAAGCACCTCGAACTCGAGGTCGAGGCCGACGGCGACGATCTCGCCGACCGGGTCCAGCGCATGTGCGCCGACTTCCTGACCAACCCGGTGATCGAGACCTACACCTGGCGCGTCATCGGCGACGACGAGCGCGCCGACGCGTGAGCGGCGATCGGTCATGAGCGACGACGCACCGCGGCCGGCGTTGCCGCCGCTGCGCAGCGACGGCAAGCCGACGCTGCCCACCGGCGAGCCGGTGCTGCACCGCTGGTTCGTGCTGGCGATGCTGCTGCTGGTGCCGGCCGCGATCGGTGTCACGGTCTGGGCGGCCACCGCGACCGTCGGCCGCGAGACGCTGTCCGCCGCCGAGCGCCGGCCCCCCGGCGGGTCCGAGGTGACCATCGAACGGGGCCAGGCCCAGTTGAGCCCGACCGACGACGTCGAGCGGGGCCCGGCCTGCTTCCAGGGCGGGCAGATCAGCGGCGACGGCGGGTCGCGCGCGGCCGCCAGGGTGGCGATGGAGGGTGCCTGCGCCCTGATCGCCGGTGGCGGCTACGACCTCGCACTCGACGGTCTGCGGGCCTGGGCGCGTTCGGGCGGGCGGGTACGTGTCGCGGCGTTCCAGATGTCGGGCGTCGAGTCCTCGGCCCGCCTCGAGGACGGCCGACTGGTCATCGAACTCAACGCCGCCTTCCAGTTCGAGGACGCGACCGCCGCCGCTCCGGCCCTGTTGCACCAACTCGTGCTGCTCGGCACGCCCGGGTTCCCCGGCGGACCGATCGGCGCCGAACGCGAACTCGAGGCGGCCAGGCTGCAACAGCGGGCCTGCGACGACATCCCCGACCACCTGCGCTCACGCGGCTGCGAGGACGTCGAGGAACTGCTCGCCTCGGACGATCCGCTCGCCGACCTCGTCGCGGCGGGATGGCCCAGCGGGTGACGTATCCCCGTCCGGGTACGTTTGCCGTGACCGACCTCTCGCGTAGGAGACGCCAGTGCGCGTTGGTGTGGTGACCTTCCCGGGCTCGCTCGACGACGGCGACGCCATGCGCGCCGTCGAGTGGTGCGGCGGCCAGACCGTCTCGCTGTGGCACGACGAGGCCGACGTCAAGGGCGTCGACGCCGTCGTGCTGCCCGGCGGGTTCAGCTACGGCGACTACCTGCGGTGCGGCGCGGTCGCCCACCGGGCGCCGGTGATGGAGGCGATCACCGCGTTCGCGGCCGAGGGTGGCCCGGTCCTCGGCATCTGCAACGGCTTCCAGGTCCTGTGCGAGGCGGGTCTGCTGCCCGGCGCGCTGCTGCGCAACGAGAACCTGCGGTTCGTGTGCCGCGACGTCCCGCTGCGCGTCGAGGCCGACGACACCGCCTGGACGACGGCGTACCGGGCGGGCGACGTGCTGGTCGTGCCGGCCAAGCACGGCGAGGGCCGCTACTACGCAGACGACGCGACGCTCGACCGCCTCGAGGACGAGGGCCGGGTGGTCGTGCGCTACGCCAACGGCCACAACCCCAACGGTTCGCTGCGCGACATCGCCGGCGTCACCAACGAAGGTCGCAACGTCGTCGGACTGATGCCGCACCCCGAACACGCCGTCGACCCGGCGCTGATCGGCGGCAGCGACGGCCAGGGGTTCTTCCGCAGCGTGATCGAGCGTGCGACCGCGTCCGCCTGATCCCGCCCAGCACACCTGTCCGGACGCTGCTGGCGCCGACCTGCACCTGCCGGGCCGTCCTGCGAGCCTGTGGTCACGACCGCAGGAGCGCCCCGATGATCGAACCCGACCCGACCCCCGACACCACGACCGACGGCCCACACGCCGGGACGGTCGAGGACATCGACGCCATCCTCGCCGAGATTGCCGAGGTCGCCCGGCCGGTCGCACGGCAGGGCGAGGTCGCCGACTACATCCCCGCCCTGCGCGACGCCGACCCCGACCGCTTCGGGATCGCACTGTCGGACTTCGACGGCGTCGACCACGTCATCGGTGACGTCGACCGCCCGTTCGCGATCCAGTCGATCAGCAAGGTGTTCGCGCTGGTCCTGGCCATCCAGAAGGCCGACGAGACCGAAGGCGTACGCAAGGAGTTGTGGGACCGGGTCGGGGTCGAGCCGTCCGGTGACCCGTTCAACTCGCTCGTGCAACTCGAGCGCGAGAAGGGCGTCCCCCGCAACCCGATGATCAACGCCGGTGCGCTGGTCATCGACGACATCCTGGTCAGCCACTGCGGCGACCCCCGGGCCGAACTGCACGCCTTGGTCGAGAAGGTCGTCGGCGAGCCGGTCGAGGTCGACGAGGACGTCCTGCAGGCCGAGGAGGACACCGGCTCGCGCAACCGCGCCATGGCCAACCTGATGCGCTCGTTCGGCAACATCCACAACGACATCGACGACGTCATGGCGCTGTACACCTACCAGTGCGCGCTGCTGCTCACCGCCCGTCAGCTCGCCCGCGCCGCCCGCTTCCTGGCCAACAACGGCATCGAGCCGCGCACCGGCGAACGGCTGCTGCGGGAACCGTTGTCACGCCGTGTCGCGGCCCTGATGCTGACCTGTGGTACCTACGACGCGGCCGGCGAGTTCGCCTACCACGTCGGCCTGCCGAGCAAGTCCGGCGTGGCCGGTGCGATCATGGCCCTGGTCCCCGACCGCTACGGCATCGCGGTGTGGTCGCCGCCGCTCGACACCTCGGGCAACTCCAAGGCCGGTCGCGTGGCGCTGCACGAACTGGCCGAACGGCTCGAGCTGTCGATCTTCTGATCCGGCGCCGGTCGGACCTGGCCGTCGACAGCTGCGGCCGAACTCACTGCTGGGTGAGCTCGGCCAGGCCGGCGTCCATCTCGCGGCGGCGCTGGTTTCGCAGCCAGGCCCACAGTCCGAAGTGGGCCGCGATGCCGACGCCCATGACGGTGGCAGGCACCCACTGGCCGTCGAAGGCCAGCAGCAGTGCGGCCACGAAGGCGCAGCCGACGAGCACGGCACGCAGGGTGTTGAGCGCGTCCACGAGTGACCTTTCGAGTCTCCGCGCCGCCAGGGACCGACCTCGACGGGCGTCGGCGGCCGAGGGTATCGGCCCCGGCCACTAGGCTCGCGCCGTCGCCAGCCGCCCGGAGCTCCTCGAAGGCCCGCCCGTGCCCGAGCAACGAACCTTTCCCGCGGACGAGACCCTCACCCCCGAGCGCGCCCGCGAACTCGGCCACGAACTGGGCCTGCGCGGCGACGAGTACGACCGGGTCGTCGAGACGCTGGGGCGCACACCGACGGTGTCCGAGCTCGGCATGTACTCGGTGATGTGGTCCGAGCACTGCTCGTACAAGTCGTCGAAGATCCACCTGCGGACGCTGCCGACCGAGGGTCCGCAGGTGCTGGTCGGCCCCGGCGAGAACGCCGGGGTGGTCGACGTCGGCGACGGCCTGGCCGTCACCTTCAAGATCGAGTCGCACAACCACCCGAGCTACGTCGAGCCCTACCAGGGGGCGGCGACCGGCGTCGGCGGGATCCTGCGCGACATCTTCACCATGGGGGCCCGCCCGATCGCGATCATGGACCCCCTGCGGTTCGGTGACCCCGGCGGCTGGACCGACGGGACCGGCAGGGTCCGCCCGGTCGACGCCTTCCAGCGCCACCTCGTCGACGGCGTGGTCCGCGGCGTCGGCGGCTACGGCAACTGCGTCGGCGTGCCCAACATCGGCGGCGAGACCGTCTTCGACGACACCTACGCCGACAACCCGCTGGTCAACGTGCTCGCCATCGGGGTCCTGCACCGCGACCGGCTGCAGTTGGCGCGGGCCGAGCAGCCCGGCGACATCGCGATCCTGCTCGGGTCGGCGACCGGCCGCGACGGCATCGGTGGCGCCAGCGTGCTCGCCAGCCAGGAGTTCGACGACGCGCTCGACGACAAGCGTCCCAACGTGCAGGTCGGGGACCCGTTCGCCGAGAAACTGCTGATCGAGTGCTGCCTCGAACTGTACGAGCGCGACCTGATCAGCGGCATCCAGGACATGGGGGCGGCCGGGATCGCCTGTTCCACGTCCGAGCTCGCGTCGGCGGCGTCGATGGGCATGGACGTCGACCTCGACCGTGTCCACCTGCGCGAACCGTCGATGACGTCGTGGGAGATCCTGTGCTCGGAGTCGCAGGAGCGCATGCTCGCCCTGGTGTCGCCCGGCCAGGTCGACGAGGTGCTCGCCATCGCCGCCAAGTGGGGCGTGCCGGCATCCGTGATCGGGACCGTCGCCGAGGGTGACGCCCTGGTGCTGCAGCGCGGCGGCGAGATCGTCGCCGACCTGCCGGCCCGCTCGCTGGCCGACGAGGGGCCGGTCTACGACCGCCCGCGCGAGCGGCCGGCCTGGCTCGACGACTACGCGGCGGTCGACGCCGACACGGTCGACCTGCCCGACGACCTGACCGCGTTCGCGCTGGCGTTCCTGCGCTCGCCCAACGTCGCGTCCAAGCGGTGGTTGTTCGAGCAGTACGACCAGCACGTCCTGGCCGGCACCGTCCACGGACCCGCAATGGCCGACGCCGGCGTGGTCCGGCTGCCCGACAGCCGCAAGGCCGTCGCCTGTTCCACCGACGGCAACGGCCGCTGGTGCGAACTCGACCCGCGCGAGGGCACCCGCCGCATCGTCGCCGAGGCGTTCCGCAACGTGGCCTGCACCGGCGCCCGCCCGCTGGGCACCACCAACTGTCTCAACTTCGGCAACCCCGAACGACCCGAGATCATGTGGCAGCTCGCCGAGTCGATCGCCGGGATGGGCGAGGCGTGCGCCGCCCTCGACATCCCGGTCACGGGCGGCAACGTCTCGCTCTACAACGAGACCCGCGGCCAGGCGATCCACCCGACCCCCGTCGTCGGGGTGCTCGGGGTGCTCGAGGACGCCGAGGACGCGCTGGGCTACGCCTTCGAGGACGAGGGCGACATCGTGTTCCTGCTCGGCGGCCCGACCGTGCCCGGTCTGGCCGGCAGCGAACTGCAACGCTTCCTCGACCTGCCGCTGGGTGGCACGCTCGCACCCGTCGACCTCGACCTCGAGGGCGCGATCGGCGAGGTGCTCCACCACGCGGCCCGCGACGGACTGCTGCAGACCGCCCACGACGTCTCCGCCGGTGGGCTGCTCGTCACGCTCGCCGAGTCGTGCGTGGCCGGCGCGATCGGCGTCGACACCGCCATCGAGTCCGACCTCGACGCCGCCCAGGTCCTGTTCAGCGAGTCGCCCGGCCGGGTCGTGGTCACCGTCGCGAGCACCAACGTGCGCGCCTTCGCCGAGCTGTGCGCCGACGCCGACGTACCGCTCACCGACATCGGCACGGTCGGCGGCGACACCCTTCACATCCGCGAGTTCGTCGCGTTGCCGCTCGACCAACTCGAGGACGCCTACCTCAACGGTCTCGGGGAGGTGCTCGACGCATGACCGGGCAGGAGCGACGGTCCGAGACCGACACGCTGCTGGCGTACCTCGGCGCGATGCGCCAGGCGGTCGTGCGCGACTGCGGGGGGCTGGACGACGGGCAGTTGCGTCGACCGGGCGTGCCGTCGGGCACCAGCCTGCTCGGCATCGTCCATCACCTCACCGGCGTCGAGCAGCACTGGTTCTTCCGCGTCTTCCTCGGCGACGGCGTCGAATACGACAAGTCGTTCCAACCGGCGGCCGAGCGCTCAGCCGACGAGGTGATCGCCGCCTACCGCGCCGTGTGGGCCGAGCACGACGACATCGTGCGGCGCCACCCGGACCTGGGCGTCATGGCGGCCGCGGTCAACCCGGGTGAGGACGCCCTCGACCCGTTGCGCAGCATCGTCGTGCACCTGGTCGAGGAGACCGCCCGCCATGCCGGTCACGCCGACATCCTGCGCGAGCAGATCGACGGCGCGACCGGGCTGTGACCACCGACCCCGGCGACGAGGCGGACATGACGGCACCGAGCGAGCGAGGCGACGTGCGACGCGACGTCCAGTTGATCACCTACACCGACCGGCTGGCCGGCGATCTACGCGGGCTCCGCGACCTGCTGCGGGGACCGCTGGACGGGCTGTTCGGCGGGGTGCACCTCCTGCCGTTCTACGACCCGATCGACGGCGCCGACGCCGGCTTCGATCCGATCGATCACCGCGAGGTGGATGCCCGGCTCGGGACCTGGGCCGACGTCGAGGCGGTCGGCGAGGTCGCCCCGATCATGGCCGACCTCATCGTCAACCACGTGTCCGCCGAGTCGCCCCAGTTCCTCGACGTCCTGGCCCGGGGCGACGACTCCCCGTACGCGCAGATGTTCCTCAGCCTCGACCGGGTCTTCCCCGACGGCGCCACCGAGGCCGACCTGCTGCGCCTGTACCGGCCACGCCCGGGGCTGCCGTTCACCGCCATGACCCTCGCCGACCGGTCCCGACGACTGTTCTGGACCACGTTCACCTCGGCGCAGATCGACGTGGACGTGGCCGCGCCCGCCACCCGCGCCTACCACGACGAGATCCTCGACAAGTTCGCGGCGCACGGCATCACGATGCTGCGTCTCGACGCGGTCGGCTACGCGGTCAAGACCCCGGGCAGCTCGTCGTTCATGACTCCCGAGACGTACGCGTTCATCGACGAGCTCGCGGCGCGGGCGCGCAGCCGGGGTCTCGAGGTGCTGGTCGAGATCCACGCGTACTGGCGTACGCAGGTCGAGATCGCCCGCCGGGTCGACCGGGTCTACGACTTCGCCCTGCCGCCGCTGGTCCTGCACGCGCTGTACACCGGCAACGCCGACCGGCTGCGGCGGTGGTGCCGGGAGCGCCCGCACAACACCGTGACGGTGCTCGACACCCACGACGGCATCGGCGTGATCGACGTCGGTCCCGACCAGCAGGACACCACACGGGAGGGGCTGCTGAACCCGACCGAGCTGGATCAGCTGGTCGAGGGCATCCACGAGCACAGCGGCGGCGCCAGCCGTCAAGCGACCGGCGCGGCGGCCTCCAACGTCGACCTCTACCAGGTCAACTGCACCTTCTACGACGCGCTCGGCGGCGACGACGACGCGTACCTGGTCGCGCGGCTCGTGCAACTGCTCCTGCCCGGCGTGCCGCAGATCTACTACGTCGGGCTGCTGGCGGGGCACAACGACCTCGAGCTGCTGCGTCGCACCGGCGTCGGTCGGGACATCAACCGTCACCACTACACCCGCGACGAGATCGAACGCGACCTGCAGCGGCCGGTCGTGGCCGCCCTGTGTGCGGCGATCCGCCTGCGCAACAGCCACGCGGCCTTCGGTGGCAGCTGGGACCTGATCGACGGCGACGGTGCCGAACTCGGCATGCGCTGGCGCGACGGCGACGCGGTCGTCGAACTGCACGTGGACGTCGCCGCGCGCACCTTCGTGCTGCGCTGGTCCGAGGACGGGACGACCCGCACCGTGACCAGCCTCGACGACCTCGTGGCGGGCTGACCCGGGTGCCGCCGGTCGGACCGGGTCAGCGGCGCCAGGGCAGCCGCAGGCGTGGCCGGTCGTCCTCGCGTCGGACCGCGGGCGGGTCGCTCGGCACGAGGCCGTCGGCCACGACGTCGATCATCGCCGGGGTGCGGCCGGTGGCGTGCATCAGGCTGTTGGTCGCGACCTCGACGTCGAGGTGGTCGCCCGGCGGGATGGTGTAGGCGATCCCGGCCATGGGCACCTCGACGGTGACCGGTTCGTCCGACAGCGGGACGCGGATCGCACCCTCCTGCAGGTTGACGACCTCGCCGGTCTCGCGGTGGATGAACTTGACGAACACGTTGACCGCGCCGTCGGTGCCGCCGAGCGCACCGTCGTCGCTGCCCGCGCCACCGACCAGGCCGCCGGTCGCCGAACCGAGCGGTCCGAGCGTGCCGACCAGCAGGTCGCCCGCCTTGCGTGCCGGCAGTTGCCGGACGGCGTCACCCAGCGCGGCGGTCGCGGTCTCGAGCGGGACGTGCGTGCCCGAGACCCGCAGGCGGACCCGGGGGATGCCGAGCAGTTCCAGCCCGTCCTCGCCCGCCTGTGCCACCTGGAACCGGGCGGCACGCGGGTCGCCGTCCTCGCCGGCCTTGGCAGCCGTGATCGGCAGCGCCGGGATGCCAGACGGCATGCCGCCGGCCAACAGCGCGCCGACGGCGTGCGCATCGGGCACGTCCGCGACGGGAACGACCGGCAGCGTGGCCGGCAGGGTCGCGAAGCGCTTGACGTCGGTGCCGCTGAAGTCGGCGGCGTCGCGCCACTCGCCCTCGTTGGTGCGGTAGCTGACCGGCGCACCGGTGTCGACCCGCTGGCCGAGGACGTGGCGGTCGAACCAGGCCACGATGGCGTCGTCGAGGTAGGCGCGGTCACCGGCGTCGGCGTAGCTGTCGGGGCAGGCGACGTGGCCGCCGCAGAAGGCGACGAACCGGGCCGGCACGCCCTGGTCGGCAACGTGGCGGAAGATCCGGTAGCCGTCGGTGAGGTCGAACAGCGTGTCGACCGAGCCCTGCATGACCAGGGTCGGGACGGTCACCGGGTTCGTGTCGCCGTACCCGGCGACGCTGGACTTGGCGAAGAAGGCCTGCGTGTCGGCCGAGATGTGCCCGGCCGTGAGGAACTCGGAGACCCCGCGGTGGATGGCCGGGTCAAGCGACGCGGCGGTGTTCGAGCGGCACTCGGGGTCGAGGCCGAGCGCCGTACCGGTGGCGGTGCCGGCGCCGTAGAGGGCGGCCACCCAGCCCTGGTTCACGACGTCACCCGAGTTGAGCGAGTAGCGCAGGTCCTCCCAGGTGATCTCGGGCGCCAGCGCGTCGATGCGCGGATCGAAGGCGGCGGTCGACATCTGGATGCCGCCGGCGTACGAGCCGCCGGTCATGCCGACCAGGGGGTCGCCGTGGCGGTCGGTCGCGATCGGGGCGTTGGCGACGGCCCAGTCGAGCAGCGCGGAGGTGTCACGGCCCTCGACCTGCGGGTCATCGATGCGGGTCTCGCCACCCGAGCAGCCGAAGCCGCGGCTGTCCCAGGTCAGGACCGCATAGCCCTCGGACAGCAGCCGCGACAGCGTGCCGGCACCCGGGTCGATCGACGCGCCGTCACCGGCCGCGGTCTCGCGGCTGCCGCCCCAGCCGTGCGTGCGCAGGACCAGCGGCGCCGGTCGCGCCTCGGTCGCGCCCGGCGGCAGGAACAGCGTGGTCTCGATCGGGGTGCCGTCGAACGACTCGATCACCTGGTGGGTGATCGTCGGCGCGCCCGTGGTCTGGCCGGTGGCAGTGGCGGTGGCCGGCACGGCGGCGGTGGCGACCAGCGCGAACGCGGCGGTCAGGGCGGGCAGGATGCGGCGGACTCGCACGGACACACCTCGGCGTAGGCGGCACTCGTGGAACCCAACGACCGGTCCCGGACGAGGTGACGCGGGCGCAGGTCGCAACCGATGCCCGTGCCACGCCTGTGTCCAGAGAAACCCCGGACGTGCGGAACGCGGAGGTCTACTGTCGACGGCATCAGGAAGGGGGCGGCGGTGGACGGACAACACGATCAGCGGGTGCGGCGCCGTGTGGCCGCCCGCCCGACGGCCGATGGCGTCGGACCATCCGATCCCCACGGGCTCGGCGCCCTCCAGCGGTTCGCCGGCAACCGCGCGGTGAGCGACGCGATCCAGGCGTCGATCACCGTCGGTCGCGCCGACGACCCGAGCGAGCGGGAAGCCGACGCGGTGGCAGACCGGGTGGTCGCGGGTCTCCGGGCGTCGGCGACGCCGCCGACGCCGGCAGCCGACCAACCACGCGCCGCGCGCCGGTTCGCCCCGGGCGTCGCGGGTGTCGGCGCGGAGGGGGGCGACCTGCCCTGCGACGACGCCGCCGAGCTCGCGTCCGCGCGCGGTGGGGGACGCCCGCTCGAGGGCGGCGCCCGGACGGAGATGGAGGCCGCCTTCCAGGCCGACTTCTCCACGGTCCGCGTCCACGCCGATGAGCGCGCCGACGACCTCAGCCGAAGCCTTGGCGCGGATGCCTTCACGTCCGGCAACGACATCTTCTTTCGCGCCGGTGCGTACCAGCCGGCGTCGCCGGCGGGTCGCCACCTGCTGGCGCACGAACTGACCCACGTCGTCCAGCAGGGCGGGGCGAGCGCATCGGCGGACGACGAGCGGGTGGCCCGCAAGTTCGCGTTCGCCGAGGGCTCGGAGCTGGCGAAGCTGACCCCGTCCGGGCTGCAGAAACGGTTCGGCATGACCTACAAGGAGTACCGCACGCTCGCGGCCGCCGAGGAGACGTACACGAGCGAGGAGGAGGTGCGGACGGCGCTGGAGCGCCTGCGAGGGTCGGAGCCGGCGCTCGCGCCGGTCGAGGAGTCGATCTCGCCTTCCGAGCCGCCCCCAACCGTCGATTTCTCGTCCTGGACGGTGTCGAGGGAGCACATCATCTGCTATCGGGGCTGCGACTGGTCACCGGGTAAGCACAAGAAGAAGCGTGCTCTGACCCGCAAGGAGAACCTGAGCATGAGCGAGGTCCGGGCCCGCTTCACGACCCAGCCCAAGGCGTGGGCGCAGGACCACGTGAGCTTCAACCGGGGCTACCTGATCTCGTTCGGGTGGGAGAAGGACCCGGCGGGGTACGGCGATCTGCGCAACTACACCTACGAGGTCGACCTCGGGAGCATGTACCGCCTGGAGTTGGAGTCCGACAGCAAGATGCCGATCATCTACTCCGACACCGAGGATCTCTCGCAGGCCACGAAGATCGCGATCGACCCGCGCAAGAAGACGGCCGAGATCGATTTCGCGTTCGACATCCCCCTGGCCAACGTCGTCGGAATCCGGCGCAACGGCGAGGACGCGTTCACCGCGCCGGACTGGTCCTCCATCGAGCCCGAGGACTGAGTGACCGGGCGGGAGGCCGTCCTGGCGCATGGTCCGCGCCGGCCGGCCGGTACGATCGAGGCTCGCCGCGTGGAGTCCTGGAGGCCCGTGTCACTCGCTGACCGTCCGTCGTCCTCGCCACGGCCCACCGACCCCGACGCGCAGTCGCTCCCTGCCGACGTCGACCTGGCCGCCTACGGCGAAGGGCCGCGCGAGGAGTGCGGGGTCTTCGGCATCTTCGCGCCCGGCGAGGAGGTCGCCACGCTGACCTACTTCGGGCTTTACGCGCTGCAGCACCGCGGCCAGGAGTCGGCCGGCATCGCCGTCTCCGACGGGCGGCGCATCGTGGTCCACAAGGACATGGGCCTGGTCAACCAGGTGTTCAACGACACCTCGCTGGCCGCCCTGCAGGGCCACGTCGGCATCGGTCACTGCCGCTACTCGACCACCGGCGCCTCCTCCTGGGTCAACGCCCAGCCGCAGTACCGCGAAACCGTGACCGGCGGCGGGCTGGCACTGGGACACAACGGCAACCTGGTCAACACCGCCGACCTCGCCCGTGAACTCGACATCCCACCGACCAACGACTCCGAGGTGATGGCCGGGCTGCTGGCCCGCGAGATCGTCGCCGAGGCCGCGCGCGCCGAGGGCGAGCCGTCCCTGGCCGACGCGATCGCCCGCATCGCGCCGAACCTGCGCGGTGCGTTCTCGGTCGTGGTGATGGACGAGGGTCGCCTGCACGCCTTCCGCGACGCGCACGGCGTCCGGCCGTTGCAGATCGGCCGGCTCGCCAACGGTGGCTGGGTCATCGCGTCCGAGACCGCCGGCCTCGACATCGTCGGCGCGGTCTACGTCCGCGACGTCGCGCCCGGCGAGATCGTCACGGTCGACAGCGACGGGCTGCACAGCCGCCGCTTCGCCGCGCCGGAGTCGAACTACTGCCTGTTCGAGTGGGTCTACCTCGCCCGTCCCGACCACCGTCAGGACGGCGGCAGCGTGCTGTTCGCGCGCCGCAGCATGGGCCGCCAGCTCGCCCGCGAAGCGCCGGTCGACGCCGACATCGTCATCCCGGTGCCCGAGGCCGGCCGCGACGCCGCCGCCGGCTACGCCGCGGAAGCCGGGCTGCCCTTCGCCGACGGCCTGGTCAAGAACCGCTACGTGGGCCGCACCTTCATCCAGCCGACCCAGACGCTGCGCCAACTCGGCATCCGGCTCAAGCTCTCGCCGGTCCGCGAGGTGGTCGAGGGCCGGCGGCTGGTCGTGGTCGACGACTCGATCGTGCGGGGCAACACCTCGCGGCAACTGGTGGCGATGCTGCGGGCGGCCGGGGCCCGCGAGGTCCACATGCGCATCACCTCGCCGCCGATCGCGCACCCGTGCTACTACGGCATCGACATGGCCACGCGGGCCGAGTTGATCGGCGCCGATCTCGACGTCGAGGCGATCCGCGACTTCATCGGCGCGGACAGCCTGCACTACATCTCGCTCGAGGGCCTGATCGGCTCGACGCCGAACCAGCGCGAGCGGCTGTGCACCGCCTGCTTCACCGGCGAGTACCCGATCCCGGTGCCGGGCGAGCACGAGCAGTTGGCCCAGATCAAGTTCGACTTCACGGCCGCGTCGGAGCCCCAGCCCGAGACCGGCATGGTGGGGCCGGGGAGGTAGACGGTGGCAGCGGACGACCGGCGACGGCCGCGGCGGGTGTACGGGACGGGTGACGAACCCGACCCGCGCTTCACGCTGGCGAACGAGCGCACGCTGCTGGCGTGGCTGCGCACCGCACTGGCCCTGGTGGTCGCCGGCATCGCCGTGACGGCGCTGGCCGAACTCGGCGAGCCGGCCCGGTTCGTGCAGGCCACCTCGGCGCTGGCGTTCCTGGCCGGGGGCGCGACCGCACTGGTCGGCTTGCGGCAATGGGCGCGGGCCGAGGCGGCGATGCGCCACGGGCGGGCGCTGCCGTCGGCGGCCGGTGTGATCGTCGTCGTGGCCGGCGTCCTCGCGCTCGCGCTGCTGGGGGTGCTCGGCCTGCTGGTCGCCGACCTGTGATCCCGTACGAGGACCGGCCCGGCCTGCAGGCCGAACGCACCGGCCTCGCCTGGTCGCGCACGGGCCTGTCCGCGAGCGGTGCGGCGCTGGCGCTGGCACGGCTGGCGACCACCCGCGACGCCCCGGTGCTGGCCGTCATCGGCCTGGTCGCGGCGGCGGCGGCCCTGGCCGCGCTCGTCGAGGGATCGCTACGCCACGAACGGCGCCGGCAGTGGCTCGACGAGCCGACGGCCGAACGCGGGCTGCCCCTGATCGCGAAGACCATGTTCGCCGTCGTCGTCGGCCTGGCCGTGACCGGTCTCGCCTTGCTGGCCGTGGCAGGCTGAGCCGCGTCGCCCCGTCGCCCGTCCACAGGCGGGACGCGGTTCGTCGGGTCGGAGCGCGGCCACCGACGTACCGTCGCCACTCATGGTCACGGGGGAGAACATGACACGCGCGCGCTCGACCACCGCCCTGTTCGCCTGGACGACCGCCCTGGCGGTCGGCATCGCCGCCTTCCACGACCTCGGCGGTCACTCGATGCCCGCGCCGCCGTGGCAGCCGGACGCCTTCCTCGGCTGGCTCGGCGCGACCGACCCGCTCCTGGCGACCATGTCGCTGCTGCGTCTGCTGGTCCTCGCGCTGTCGTGGTACCTGGTGGGTGTCACGGCCGTCGGGGTGGTCGCCCGACTCGCCGGAGCGGTCCGTCTGGTCCGCCTCGCCGATGCCCTCACCGTCCCCGCGCTGCGGCGCCTGCTGCAATCGGCACTGGGCGTCGGCCTGGCCACCGCGATGGTCGCCGCGGCGACCCCGGCCCGGGCGCAGCCGCTGCCGCTGCAACTGCTCGACGGCGTGGCGGTCGAGACGGCCGACACGGCAGCGTCGGATGCGCCCGAGCGGCTCCCCAGTCCCTCGCACGGCGTGCCGGTCCCCGTCGTGGCGGACACGGTCGGCGACGTCGACGCGTCACCACCGCCCGGTCAGCACATCGTGGTCGCCGGAGAGTCGTTCTGGCGCATCGCCGCGGACCACGTCGCCCAGGCGTCCGACCGCCCGGCGGCCGATGCCGAGGTGGCGATGTACTGGCGCCGCCTGATCGAGCAGAATCGGTCCCGTCTCGCCGACCCCGGCAACCCGGACCTGCTGTACCCCGGCCAGCGGCTCGACCTGCCGCCGGTCGCCGGGTGACCTCCGAGGAGCCTTTTCGTGATGCCACCCGTCGACGACGAGTTCGTGGCCCTGACGGACGCGGCCGGCCACGCCGAGGCGGTCGAGGCCCGCGCCCGGCGCCACGAGCGGCTCGCGGCCGCCGCCGACACCGCGAGTTGGCTCGGCACGCTGCGCGACCTCGCCGAGCGGGGCGCGAGGGTGTCGGTCACGACCCGCAGCGGCCGCGTCGTGACCGGCTGGTTGGTGGGGCTCAGCACCGATCGGCTCGTGCTGGCGCTGGCCGGCGGTGACCTGCTCCACCTGCGGGTTGCCGCCGTGCGGATCGTGCGGCCCGAGCCGGGCCCGCCGGCTCCGGTCGCGACCGGCGATCGGGCCGCGCCGGCCGAGGTCACGCTCGAGGACGTGCTCGACGCCGCCGCCGAGTCCGGCGGGCCGGTGGTGGTGCACGTGCGCGACACGGCCGACCCGGTGCGTGGGACGCTGGTCGGGCTCGGCGAGGACATCGCCACCCTGCGACTCGAGGGTCCCGGGCGCCAGACCCTCTACCTGCCGCTCGCCGCGATCGACGCCGTGCTGGTCGTCTGATGCCGCGCGCGGTTGGTCAGAGGTCGTCGTCCTCGGGGCCGCCCTCGGCGTAGAGGTGCTCGAGCGCCCCCGGCTGGATCCTGGCCTGGTCGACGAACGCGTCGACCTCGGACTCCTTGAGCCGGATCACCCGGCCGAACTTGTACGCCGGCACCTGGCCGCTGTCGATGAGCCGGTAGAGGGTGCGGGTCGTGATGCCCAACTGGCGCGCAGCTTCGCGCGTGCTGAGCCAGGTGATTTCGTCACGAGCCATCTCATACCCCCTCGACGCTCGCCAGCGTACGAGTCCTGTCGGCCGCCGTGCCACCCGGCAGCCTGCTCTTGTGGACGAGCCGCCCGATCCAGGCCGAAATGGGCGGTCGGCGCAACAGCCTGTGCGCGCAGATCACCAGAACGCGTCGCAGGGATCGAGATGGCATAACGTGCTGCGTGACAAGGCACGGGGGGTTGCCATGGTCGATGTCGAGGCGCCGCCGACGGCGTCACGGGGCCGCGCCAGCCGGCGGGTCACCCGGCAACGGGGTCTGCCCGGTGGCCGGGCCGTCGTCGGCGCGCTGCTCGTCGCCGCCGCCGCGGTCGCCGTCTTCGCCGCTCAACTGCGCGCCACCGCCGAACCCACGACGCGCTTCCTCGTGGCCGCCACGGACATCGACGCCGGGACGCGGATCGACGCCGCCAACCTCGAGGCCCTGTTCGGCCATCTGCCGCTCGAGCTCGCGCCCGCGATCACCGAACGCAGCATCCTGCTCGACGATCGTGAGCAGTTGGTCGGGCAGGTCGTCACGTCACCGCTGAGCCGGGGTGACCTGGTGTCGCGTACAGCGATCACCGACGATGCCGGCGCCCCCGACCACCACACGATGTCGTTCGCGATCGCCGCGGCCGACGCCGTCGCCGGCGACCTGCGGCGCGGACAGTTGGTCGACGTCCTCGCCACCTACGGCAGTGGCGGCGACGCCTTCACCACCTATGTCGTGGTCGGTGCGCCGCTGGTGTCGATCGCGGCCGACGACGCGAGCGGCTTCGGCTCGGGCGCCCAGCGGGTGTTGACCCTGGCGCTGACCGGTCGCGAGCAGGTGCAAGCGCTCGCGCACGCGGTCGCCGTCGCCGACGTCGTGGTGACGCGCTCGCCCGACGACGCTGCGGCGGACGCCGGGGCGCCCGAGGCGTACCGGCCTGAGGCGGACAGCGGCGGAAGCAACGCTGCCACCGTCGGCGACCCGGAGGACGGCTGATGCGCGAACGCTTCGTGCTGCTCGGGTTGGCGCGGGCGCGCGCCGACTGGTTCCGTCTGCTCGGGCAGTGGGCCACGGCAGCGGCCATCCCGGCCGAGTTCGTCCGCTGTGTCTCCATCGACGAGGTCCGGGCGCGCCTGGCGTCGGGGCGCGCCTTCTCCGCGCTGCTCGTCGACGCTGCCGTCCCCGGCCTCGACCGGGACCTGTTCGCCGCCGCCGCGGCGATCGGGTGTCCGGCCATCGTGGTCGACACCGTGGACGCGACGCGTGACTGGCGTGGGGCGGGTGCCACGGCCGTGCTCGCGCCGATGTTCTCGCGGGACGAACTGCTCGAGGTCCTGCACGCGCACGCACGCCTGATCAGCACGGCCGCCGCCCCGGTGCGGCCCCGCGAGGACGCCCCGGCCGCCGCGGCCCCGGGGCGCCTGGTGGCGGTGACCGGTCCCGGCGGGACCGGTGCGTCCACCGTCGCGATCGCCGCCGCACAGGGACTCGCCGGTCGCGGCAGCGGCGAACGGCCCGACGTGCTGCTCGCCGACCTGTGTCGCGTGGCCGACCAGGCGATGCTCCACGACGCCCGTTCGCTCGTCCCCGGACTCCAGGAGGTGGTCGAGGCGCACCGGACGACGTCGCCGACCGCCGACGAGTTGCGTGCCCAGACCTTCGAGGTGTCCGAGCGTGGCTACCGGTTGCTGCTGGGCTTGCGGCGGGCGCGGCACTGGGTCAGCGTGCGGCCGCGGGCGTTCGAGTCCGCGATGGACAGTCTGTTGCGCCTCGCCGGCCTGGTGGTCGCCGACGTCGAGGCGGATCTCGAGGGCGAGGCCGAGACCGGGTCGGTCGATGTCGAGGATCGCAACGTCATGGCCCGGAGCGTCGTGACGCGGGCCGACGTGGTGGTCGTGGTCGGCGAGGCGTCGATGAAGGGCTGTCACGCACTCGTGCGGGTGCTCGGCGATCTGCTCGAATTCGGCGTCGCACCGCAGCGGCTCCTGCCCGCCATCAACCGTTCGCCACGCAGCCCACGGGTGCGTGCCGAGCTCACCTCCGCGATCGCGTCGTTGCTCGCCGCCGTCGACGGTGGTCAGGCCCTGGCGTCCCCGATCCATCTACCCGTGCGGCGCGTCGACCAGGCGTTGCGCGACGGCGTGGCACTACCCGCCCCGCTCCCGGACATCCTTGCCGGCGCCGTCCAGGCCGTGCTCGAACGCGACCGCCCCGCAGCGGCCGCCGATCCCGGTCCGCTGCCGGTGGTGCCGGGGACGCTGGCGCCCTTCTCGCAGGACGCCTGACGATGGTCACGCCGATCGCCTCGCCGTTGGTCGAGATCGAGCAGCGGGTCCTGCAACGGGCCAAGGACGAGACCCTCGACCTCGACACCGCCGGTGCCGCGCGCCGCGTCCGCGACCTGATCGCCGACGAGGTCGAGCGCTGGCGGCTGGACTACAAGCACGGCCTGCGCGACTTCGACCTGACCGACCCCGACCTCGTGATCGAACGGGCCCAACGCAACCTGCTCGGGTACGGGCCGCTCGAGCCGCTCCTCGACGACGACGACGTCTGGGAGATCATGATCAACGCGCCCGACCAGGTCTTCGTGAAACGGCACCGCGGCGTGTCCGGCTACCACGACGACGCCTTCCACGACGACGAGCACGTGACCCGCACGCTGACGAAGTTGCTCGACGACGCGTCGCTCTCGCACCGCAAGCTCGACGCCGCCGAGGGACTCCAGGACGCCCAACTCGACTCGGGGGCGCGGCTCCACATCGTCCACCGCGACGTGGGGCACGGTGGCCACCTGCTGGTCAACATCCGCAAGTTCACCGGGGTCGCGATCCGCTCACTCGACGAACTGGTCGAGCGTGGCGCCCTGCCGCCTGTGGTCGCCGCATTCCTGCGCGCCGCGGTACAGGCCACCCTCTCGATCGTCTTCGCCGGGCCGCCCGGGTCCGGAAAGACGACCCTGTTGTCGTGTTGCACCGCCGAGCTCGACCCGAGCCTGCGCGTCGTGACGGCCGAGGAGGTGTTCGAGGTCGACGTCCCGTTGCCCAACGTGGCCTCGATGCAGACCCGCGCCGGGCGTCCCGACCGACCGGAGGTCGACCTGCGGCGACTCGTCTCCGGCTTCCTCCGGATGGCGCCCGACGTCGCGATCGTCGGCGAGGTCCGCGACCGCGAGGCGTTGCCGTTGCTGCTTACCCTGTCGTCCGGTGTGAAGGGATACACGACCATCCACGCCGGTTCCGCCCGTCAGGCGCTGTCGAGGCTGCGCTTCATCAGCCAACTCGCCGACACGCGCTCCGAGCTGCCGATGCTGGCGCTGACCGCCCTGGTCACCGAGGCCGTCGACCTGGTGGTCCAGTGCGGACGAGTCGACGGGCGGCCACGGGTCGAGGAGATCATCGCCGTCGAGGACCTGCAGTCCGGGGACGGCTCGGCGCGGTTCACGGTCACCGAACTGTTCCGCCGCGACACGAACGGCACCCTGGCCTGGACGGGCAACCTGCCGGTCCGCAGCGCCAACGCCCTCGCGGCGGCGGGCCATGACGTCCGCGGCCTGCTCGAGGCGGGCCCGATCAGGGCCGCAAGGCAGGAGTGGGGATGAGCGGCGGTGGCCGAGTGAACCGAAGGGCGAGGCCGCCGGTCTCGGAGGATCGGATATGAGCGGCGGCGTGGCGGCGTTCCTGCTGGCGCTGCTCGCCGGCTATGGCGTGTTCCTGCTCTTCACCGCCATCGCCTTCGGCTGGCGTGGAGTGGGCATCGGCCCGGCTCCCACACGGCGGCGGCGGGCGCAGGTCAGCGAGTACCTCGTCCAGGCGGGGCTCGATCGGGTACGCCCGGTCGAACTCCTGGCCGTGATGGGCACGCTGTTCGCCGTGGCCGCCGCGCTGGCATGGGCCCTGTACGGCGGCATCGTCGTGCCGCCGGCCGCGGGCGCGATCGTGGCGAGCGCGCCGGTCTGGAGCGCCCGGTCGCGGCGTCGCACCCGCCGGGACCTCGCACGCGAGGCCTGGCCCCGGCTGATCGAGGAGATCCGCCTGCACGCCGTCACCCTGGGCCGGTCCGTGCCGCAGGCGCTGTTGAGCGTCGGGCTGCGTGGACCTGCCGAGATGCGGCCGGCCTTCGAGGCAGCCCAGCGCGAGTGGCTGATGTCCACCGACTTCGAGCGGACCCTCGACGTGCTGCGCGCCCACCTGGCCGACCCGACCGCCGACGCCGTGTGCGAGACCCTGCTGATCGCCCACGACGTCGGCGGGACCGACGTCGACCGACGCCTCCGGGCGCTCGCCGCCGACCGGATCCAGGACCTGCAGGGCCGCAAGGATGCCCGCGCGAAGCAGGCCGGCGTGCGCTTCGCCCGCCTGTTCGTGCTCGCTGTGCCGCTCGGGATGGCGTTCGTCGGGCTGTCCATCGGCGAGGGTCGGGCGGCGTACGCCAGCGACGCGGGCCAGGTGGGTGTCCTGGTCGCCTTCGCCATGATGGCCGGCTGCTGGGTCTGGGCCGGGCACCTGCTGCGCATGCCGGACGAGCAACGGGTCTTCGTCGGGCGCGCCGACGCGTCGGAGGTGCGCCGATGACGCTGCTCCTCGCGCTCGCCGGCCTGCTGCTGTGGGCCGGCCTGACCCTGCTGTTCGCCGAACTGCGCTGGTTCTCGCGGCCGACACTCGTCACCCGGCTCGGGCCCTACGTGCGTGGCGGCATGGGCGTGCGCGCCTGGTCGGGCGTGCTCGCCGTCGAGACCTTCCGTGAGGCGGTCGGGCCGATCGCGCGACGGCTCGGCGAGGCGTTCTCCCGGCTGTTCGGGGTCAGCGAGCAACTCGACCGCAAGCTGCGACGGGTGCATTCGCCGCTCGACGTCACCGAGTTCCGTGTCCGCCAGGTCGGCTGGGCCGTGGCTGCCCTGCTCGTCGGCGCGCTGTTCACCGTCGCGTCGCGGCCGCCACCGCCGATCGCGCTGCTGTTCATGCTCGGCGGCCTGCTGCTCGCCTTCCTGCTCCAGGAACAGCAGGTGGCCGCCGCGTCGAAGCGCTGGCAGCGCGAGGTGCACCTCGAACTCCCCGTCGTCGCCGAACAGATCGCCATGCTGCTCGGTGCCGGCTACTCGCTCGCCGGCGCGCTCGACCGCGTCGCGTCCCGCGGCCGCGGCGCGGTGGCCAGCGACCTGCGCCGCGTGCTGTCCCGGATCCGGCAGGGCGTCGGGGAGGAGGCCGCCCTGCAGGAGTGGTCCGAACTCGCCGACGTCGTCTCGGTCGACCGGTTCGTGTCCGTGCTCGCGCTCAACCGCGAGGCCAGCGACCTCGGCCGGCTCATCGCCGAGGAGGCCCGCGCCATCCGCGCCGAGGTGCAGCGCGAACTCGTCGAGCAACTCGAGCGGCGGGGTCAGCAGGTGTGGATCCCGGTCACGGTCGCGACCCTGTTGCCCGGCGTGATCTTCATCGCGATCCCGTTCATGCGGGCCCTTGACGGGTTCCTCGGGCGATGAGCCGGCGCGCGGGCGGTGCACTCGTTTCCACCAACACTGAAACCGGTGGTGCATTCGGCCGTTGTATCAGGCATCATCTGAACGGACTAGACCACACGGGGGGGCCCAGATGGCTCACGTACTCCGCCGCCTGCTGGCTACCTGGGGCGATGACGAGACCGGCGAGGGCGTCATTTCGGCCGCGATCGTCGTACTCATCATGGCGCTGCTCGGTGCCGCGATGTGGGCCGCGTTCAACGGCATCTTCGTCGACGCGACCGCCGACATCCAGGGGACCGTGGACTCGATCGGCGGCTGACACCCGCCACGGCGAAGCGGGCAGCAGTCCCGTCACCGCGGTGTTCGGTGTCGCCATCTTCCTCGCGTTCGTGCTCCTCGCCTCGCAGACCCTGCTCCACCTGTACGCCTCGACGCTCGTCGGCAGCGCAGCGTTCGACGCCGCCAAGCGGGCCGCTGCCGAGGACGGCGGCGGGTGCGGTGTCGTCGAGGCACGTGTGCGCAGCGGCCTCGGACGCCATGCCGACGACGCCGAGGTGAACTGCAGCGACGACGGCGACCACCTCGCCGTCAGCATCGTGACGTCCTCGCCGGCCCGGGTGTTCGAGCAGATCGGTGGCCGCATCGAGCGCACCAGCGTGGTGCGGGTGGAGCGGCCGCGATGACCCGCCGCCCGATCGACGCCGAGGCCGGGTTTGTCGCCGGACTCGAGGCGCTGGCGTTCGGCGTCCTGATCTTCGTGCTCGGCACGCTCGTGATCGTCAACGCCTGGGCGGTGGTCGACGCCAAGTTCGCCGCCAGCGCCGCGGCCCGTGAAGCGGTCCGCGCCGCTGTCGAGGCGCCCGACCTCGACCAGCAGGGACCGCTCGCCCGCGCCGCGGCCGCGCACGCGCTCGACGGCCACGGCATCGCCGACGACGCCGAGGTGGAACCGGTGCGGGTCGGCCTGACGCGCTGCCAGGAGGTCGCCTACCGCGTCCGCGTCGAGGTGCCGGCCCTGATCCTGCCGGGACTGACCGAGCGGATCGCGCCGTTCGTCGTGGTCGCCGAGCACCGCGAGGTCGTCGACCCGTACCGCTCGGGCCTGTCGGTGGTGCAGGGGGAGGTGCCCGACTGTGGCTTCTGAACGCGTGCCCGCCGAGGACGGCAACACCCTGGTGCTGATGCCGGTCGCCGTGCTGATCCTGCTGGTGCTGGCCTCGCTCGCGTTCGACGCCGCGGTCGTCCACCTGCAGCAACGCCGCCTGGCCGACCTGGCCGCCAGCCTGGCCAACGACGCGGTCGCCGCCCTCGACCTCGCCTCGGTCTACGACCTCGACGTCGACCCGGTCGCCGACCCGACCCGCGCCCAGGGGTTGGCCGCCGCGCGCCTGGCCGTGTTCGCCCACGACGCGACGCTGCAGGACGTGAGTTGCACGCCCCAGGTCGCCGCCGGCGAGGTGAGCGTCACCTGCGAAGGCCGCGTGGTCCCGGTCTTCGGCCGCGCGCTCGCCTCCGAGCGGGCGATGTTCGAGGTCCGCGCCACCGAGGTCGCCCGCGCCGACCTCGGATGAGTCGCCCGCAGTTCTGTCCGGGGACTACTCGGCCGGCGCGATGCTGGATCTGGGAGGACAGAACGAACCGACCGCCGGAAAGCTCACGACGATCTCCACGGGACCGTCGTCGATGACCGAACCGAGATCACCCTTCATGACGGCGTGCTCGACCCCATGGATGTCCACCTCGACATACGGCTCCGCGGCAACCCAGACCACGGGTTGGCCGCTGCGTAACAACTCGCCTCCCATGCCGAACCACGCCTGTCTCGGTGTTCGTCTCGAGCGCCCCGAACGGGAGCGCCGACACTCGGTCCACCCGCCGTTGACACTACCGAGACCCCGCACCGCGACCCCGGATAGCGTGGTCGCCGGCGGACAGGGGAACAGGGGGCGTCATGGGGGAGTCGCGGATGCGATCCGTCGATACACCGGTGGTGCTGCCGCCGGCACCCGGTGCGTTGCGGCACCTGGCCGCGTTCGCTGGCGCGGGTGTGTTGCTGGCCGTAGGTGGTGGCTCGATCTGGGTGCACGTCGTGGGCGGCGAGCGGCTGCTCGACGGCTGGCAGCTCGGTGGCCTGCTCGGATGGATCACGCTGATGACCGTGGGCGAGGCCGTGCGCCTGCGGTTCGGCGGCCGGCACGGCGCCGTCACCTACGCCGTCGGGTTCGTGGGCGCGCTCGTGATCGGCGTGGCGGTGGGAGCGGCGCTGGATGCCACAGGCTTCGGGTTCGCGTTGACCCTGCCGACCGCGATCACGGCCACGGTCATCGGTGTCGCGTGGCTGTTCGCAGTCGAGCGGTCGGTTGGTCGCCGCCGCGCTGACCACGGCTAGGACGCGCGAGCCTCGGATAGCGTCGCCGCTTTGAGCCGAGGGTGTCGTGACCGAGCTTCCGTCCCGCAGCGTCCGGCGTCGGCGTGTGGTCGCGCTGGCCGTGCCGGCGATCGCCACGCTGGTCGCCGACCCGCTGCTCGGCCTGGTCGACACCGCGGTCGTCGGCCGGCTCGGCGCCGCCGAACTCGGAGCGCTGGGCCTGGCCGTCTCGGTGCTGTCCGCCGTCTCCTGGATCTTCAACTTCCTGGTCTTCGGGACCACCTCGACGGTCGCCCGGGCCGTCGGGGCCGGTGACCGCGAGGCGGCCGGGCGCCGGGTCAGCCACGCCGCGCAGGTCGCCCTGGTGCTCGGCGTCGTCATCGGCCTGGTGCTGTTCGTCGTGGCCGCACCGCTGCTGCGCGCGCTCGGCACGGTGGAGGAATTGGTTCCACCGGCGGTCACCTACCTGCAGGTCCGCGCCGTCGGCGTCCCACTGCTGCTGCTGACCTATGTCGGCCACGGGGCGTTCCGCGGCGTGTCCGACACGAAGACGCCGATGGGCGTGGTGGTCGCCGCCAACGTCGTCAACGCCGTCCTCACCGTCGTGCTGGTCTTCCCGGTCGGCATGGGCATCGCGGGCGCGGCCTGGGCCACCGTCGTCGCCGAGGCGCTGACCGCCGGCACGCTGCTGCTGCTGTTGCGGCGCACCGGCCTGCCGCTCGCCGGCCACGGCCGTCCCGACCGGGTGCAGTTGCGGGCGCTGGTCGTGGTCAGCCGCGACCTGTTCCTGCGCACCGGCGGTCTGCTGATGGGCCTGCTCGCCATCACCGCCGCCGCCGGGCGGACCGGGGCCATCACCGCCGCCGGGCACCAGGTCCTGTACCAGACCTTCCTGCTGGTCTCGTTCCTGATGGACGGCTTCGCGATCGCCGCCCAGGCGATCGTCGGCACGGCGTTGGGCGCCGGCCGGATCGGGGAGGCGCGCGCCTACGGCCGTGACCTGGTGACCTGGGGGATCGGCGGTGGCGCCGTGCTCGCGCTGCTGCTCATCGCCGGCGGTGGCGTCCTGCCGCGGCTGCTGACCGACGACCCGCAGGTCCTGGCCGTGATCGCCACCGCCTGGTGGTTCGCGTCGCTCGGACACGTGATGAACGGCCCGGTGTTCGCCCTCGACGGCGTGCTCATGGGCGCCGAGGACTTCGCCTACCTGCGCACCTGGACCGTGCTCGCCGCCGTGGTCGGCGGCGTGGCCGGGCAACTCGTGGCCACGTTCGGCGGCGGCCTGCTCGGGCTGTGGGTCGCCGTGCAGGCCATGATGCTGGTCCGCCTGCTCTCGCTCGTCCTGCGGGTCCGCGGCAGCGCCTGGACCCGTACCGGCGCCGACCTGGTCGTCGAACCCTGAGATGATCCCCGGCGCGGCCGCTGTGCGCTGGCCGCCCGTCGTGGAGAGTGTGCTCAAGTCCTGCCGCCGCCGTCCGACCGGCCGAGGAGGGACCGCCCCGGCCGGGGGTCGTGCTGTTCGTCGCCGCCGACGAAGGGCACGAAACGCCGGAGCGCCCCGGAGCCGTCCGCACCGGGCGGAGCAAGGACCGCGCGACATGGCCTCCATCGGGGCAACCGCACCGACCGACCCGTCCCGTCGCCGCACCGCCTGGTGGCGTGCCGCCGCGCTGACCGCGCTGGCCGCCCTGACGGTCGCCGCCCTGCCGGCGTCCGCCCCGGCCGATGCCCGCGACGACGTCCGCGTCAACGTCCAGGTGGCGTCCGGCAGCCTCGCCGCGACCGCGCAACTGCTCGCCGCACGCGGCGACACCGTGACCGCCCGCCTCGACACGCTCGACACCTTGGTCGTCGACGTCGCCGACGGGCGCGTCGACGCCATCGGCCGTCTGCCCGGCGTCGTCTCGGCCGTGCCCGACGGTCAGGTCCAGCTCACCTCGCCCCCGCGGGCGTCGCGCACCGCCGTCCCTGACGCCAACGCCACCAGCGGCCGTGGTCGCAAGCTCGGGCTCGACTTCGAGGGCGCCTACGCCGACCCGGCTCCCGGCGTCGGCCTCGACCACGTCGCGCAGGCCATCGGCGCCGACGACCTGTGGGCGCGTGGCACCACCGGACGCGGCGTCGGCGTCGCGCTGCTCGACTCGGGTGTCGTGCCCGTCCCCGGCCTGACCGCCGGCAACGTGCGCAACGGCCCGGACCTGTCCTTCGAGTCGCAGATCGAGGCGCTCGCCCACCTCGACACCTACGGCCACGGGACCCACATGGCCGGCATCATCGCCGGCAACGACGCCCCGGCACGCAACGCCGTCGGCGGCTTCGATCTCGCCGAGGTCGCCGGCAGCCACCTCGGCATCGCCCCCGACGCGAACCTGCTCAGCCTCAAGCTCGCCACCTTCGACGGGGCCACGGACGTCTCGCAGGTCCTGGCCGCCATCGACTGGGTCGTGCAGCACAAGGACGACGAGGGCCTCAACATCCGCGTGCTGAACCTGTCGTTCGGCACCGACGGCGCCCAGGACTACCGCCACGACCCGCTCGCCTATGCCGTCGAGGTGGCGTGGCGGCACGGCATCGTCGTGGTCGTCTCGGCCGGCAACGACGGCGACGGGTACGGCCGCCTGGCCAATCCCGCCGTGAACCCGTTCGTGCTGGCTGTCGGCGCCGCCGACACCAACCACACCCTGCTGCCCGCCGACGACACCGTCACCGACTTCTCCAACCGCGGCGACGGCGTGCGCAACCCCGACCTGGTCGCCCCCGGCCGGTCGGTGCTCTCGCTGCGCAGCCCAAACTCCTACATCGACGTCAACAACCCGCAGGCCGACGTCCCGGCCCGCTACCTCAAGGGCTCGGGCACGTCGCAGTCGGCGGCCGTGGTCTCCGGCGCGGTCGCCCTGCTGCTGCAGGCCCGCCCCGAACTGTCGCCCGACGAGGTCAAGTACCTGCTGACCAGTAGCGCCATGCCCATCAAGGGCACGGCGGTCGAAGCCGGTGCCGGACTGGTCGCCGTCGACCGCGCGTCGCGGGCGGGCATCCGCGGCAACGGCGTGATCCAGGCCCACGAGTCGGGCACGGGCACCGGGTCGCTCGAGGCCTCACGCGGCTCGATGTACCTCGGTGAGGGCGAGGATGCGCTGGTCGGCGAACAGACCATCCTCGGCGATTTCGACGCCGCCACCTGGGCCCCGCTGAGCCTGGCCGGACGCACCTGGCGCGACGGCACCTGGCTCGGGCAGGAGTGGACCGACGCCTGCTGGTGCGGGGACAGTTGGACCGGACGGACCTGGCGGGGACTCACCTGGCGGGCCGACACCTGGGCCGGCCGCACGTGGCGGACCGACCTGTGGGACGGCCGGACCTGGCGCGACTCGGGCTGGGACGGGCGGACCTGGCGCGACGCCGGCTGGTTCGGCCGTACCTGGCGGAGCGAGGACTGGGACTCGTGAGGCTGCGTCGCGCAACGTCCGTCCCCGACCGTCGGTCGGGCCAACCGGGCCAGGGGCCCGTCTGGGTCCTGACCGCCGCGATGGCCGCCGTCGCCGCGACGCTGACCATCACCGTGGTCCGCGGCCTGGACGTGGTGTTCGTCGACCTGCAGATCCCGTTCTGGGCGTTCGTGCCGGCCTTCGTGATCGCCGAACTGCTGGTCGTGCACGTCCACCTCGGCCGCTCGACGCAGGCACTGTCGCTGAGCGAGACCCCCCTGGTCGTCGGGCTCGCCTTCCTCGGTCCGCTGGGGCTGATCGCCGCCCGGATGATCGGGTCGACCTACACGCTCGCCGTGCACGTGAAGCTGCCGCCGATCAAGCTCGCGTTCAACCTCGCCATGGGCTGGCTCGAGACCGCCGTCGCCCTGCTCGCCCTGCACGCCGTCCTCGGTGACGCGCCGGCCGTCGGTCCGCGCGGCTGGCTCGCCGTCGTGGCCGCCGTCGCCGCGATGGACATCGTGTCCGGCGTGTGCCTGGCCACGGTCGTGTGGCTCTACGAGCGCACCCTGACCCTGGGCGGCGCGATCCGGATCATCGCCAGCGGACTGCGCGCCGCCATCGCCAACGCCAGCTTCGGCGTCGTCGTCGTGACGGTCCTCGCCGTCGACTGGCGCGGTGTCTGGGCGCTGGCCGTGGTCGGCGCCACCCTGGTGCTCTCCTACCGCGCCTACGCCGGGCTGCACCGCAGCCACGAGGAGATGCGGCGGGTCCAGCAGTTCACGCGCACGGTCCAGGACGCACCGGATGCCGAAGCCGCCGCCATCGTGCTGCTCGAACAGGCGGTGTCGCTGCTGCGCGCCGAGTTGGCCGAGGTCCGCCTGCTGGAACGCTCCGACCGCACCATGGGTCTGCGCCTGCGCGACGGGGTCCTCAAGCGGCTGCCGGTCGAGACCGCCCCGCCGCTGAGCCTCGACGCGCCGCTGCTGATCTCGGCCGGCACCCGCGTCGCGCCCTGGCACCACCCCGCAGCGTGGGGCCGCATCGACGAGTTGATGGCCGTGCCACTGCGCGGGGACGACGGGTCCGTGATCGGTGAACTGTGGGTCGTCAACCGACTCGACGACGTCACCACCTTCGAGGACCGCGACCTGCGCCTGCTCGAGACGATCGCCGGCCAGGCCGCGGTCGTGTTCAGCAACACGCGGCTGGTCGAACGGCTGCGCGACCAGGCCGAGCTCACCCTGCACCAGGCCCGCCACGACGAACTGACCGGGCTGCCCAACCGCGCCCACTTCCACGAACTGGTCCGCGCGACGCTCGAGACCGGCCGTCCGGCTGCGGTCCTGCTGCTCGACCTCGACCGCTTCAAGGAGGTCAACGACACCCTCGGCCACGAGGCCGGCGACCATCTGCTGCGCCAGGTCGCCACCCGCCTGCGTGCCGCCACCCAGATGGGGGTCACCGTGGCCCGTCTGGGCGGGGACGAATTCGCGATCCTGCTGCCCGGTGTCGCCAGCGGGGCCGAGGCGCGGGTCGCCGCACACCAGGTCCTCGGCGGCTTCGAGGTGCCCTTCGAGGTCGACGAAGTGTCGCTCGACGTCGCCGTCAGCCTCGGACTGGTGGTCGCCCCCGAACACGGTGACCAGCCCGAGGTGCTGCTCCAACGCGCCGACGTGGCGATGTACCGCGCCAAGGAGCACCGCACGGGCGTCGAGGTCTACGCCCCCGAGAACGACCCCTACAGCCCCAGGCGGCTCGCGATGGTGCACGACCTGCGCCAGGCGATCGACGCCGGTCATCTCGCCGTCCACTACCAGCCGCTGCTCGACCTGCTCACCGGCGGCATCCGTGGCGTCGAGGCGCTCGTGCGCTGGCACCACCCCGGACACGGTCCGATCGGGCCCGACGAGTTCATCCCGCTGGCCGAGCAGACCGGCCTGATCGTGCCGCTCACCGAGTTCGTGCTGCGCACCGCGCTGCAGCAGTGTCGGACCTGGCGTGCCGCGGGCGCCGGTGTGGAGATGGCCGTCAACGTCTCGGCCCGCAGCCTGCTCGACCTGCAGTTCCCCGAGCTGGTCGAACGCATGCTCCGCGAGGCCCGGCTGCCCGCGAACGTGCTGACCCTCGAGATCACCGAGACCGGCATCCTGGTCGACTCGGTGCGGACGAAGGAGATCCTCGAGCGGCTGTCCGGCATGGGCGTCAAGCTGGCGATCGACGACTTCGGGACCGGCTACTCCTCGCTCGCCCGCTTGAAGGACCTGCCCGTCGACGAGCTCAAGGTCGACCGGTCCTTCGTGAGCAACATGACGGTCAACCGCGACGACCACGCCATCGTGGCCTCGACGATCGAACTCGGCCGCAACCTCGGGCTGCTCGTGGTCGCCGAGGGCGTCGAGGACGGCGAGACGCTCGCACAGTTGTCGGACCTCGGCTGTCACGTCGGCCAGGGCATGCACTTCGGCCACGCACTGCCGGCGGACCGGATGACCGAGCGCCTCGGCCTGCCCGCGCTGGCGCCCGTCGTCGGCCGCATCGGGGACTGATGCCGGCCTCGGTACGCTGCGGGTCCGAGGCGTAAGGGAGTCGATGGCGGGTCGTGGGAATGCAGCCGCCGGCCGGGTCGCACTGCTGTGGGACGACGCGCTGGCCGACTACGACCTCGGCCACGACCATCCCCTGGCGCCGATCCGCGTCGAACTCACCATGGCGCTCATCCGTAGCAGCGGCCTGATCGGCAACGGCGCGGTCGAGGTCCCGCCGGGCCGCTTCGACGAGGACGAACTGCTGCGTCTGCACCGTCCCGACTTCGTCGACGCGGTCAAGCGCCTGTCGGCCGACGCGACCGCCCGTGCCGACGCCGAGTTCGGGCTCGGTCCCGGCGACACCCCCGCGTTCCCGGGCATGCATCCGACCTCGATGCTGATCTGTGCCGCCTCCAAGGAGGCGGCCCGCCAGGTCTGGCAGGGCGAGGCCGATCACGCCTTCAACCCCGCCGGGGGGCTGCACCACGCCATGCCCGACCGCGCCGCCGGCTTCTGCATCTACAACGACCCGGCCGTGGCGATCGACTGGCTGCTCGAGCACGGCGCCGAGCGCATCGCCTATGTCGACGTCGACGTCCACCACGGCGACGGTGTCGAGGCCATGTTCGCCGACGACCCGCGCGTGCTGACGATCTCGCTGCACGAATCCGGCAAGTTCCTGTTCCCCGGCACGGGCGACGCCACCGACATCGGTGGCGCCGGGGCACCCGGGTCGGCTGCGAACGTCCCGCTCTACCCCGGCACGACGGGGGACGTCTGGCTCGACGCGTTCGATGCCGTCGTCGAGCCGCTCGTACGCGCCTTCGCTCCGGACATCCTCGTCACCCAACTCGGGTGCGACACGCACACCACCGATCCGCTGGCGCACCTCGCACTGACCGTCGACGACGACGCCGAGACCTACAGGCGGCTGCACGAACTCGCCCACGACGTCTGCGACGGACGGTGGGTCGCCTTCGGCGGCGGCGGCTATCAGGTCGTCGACGTCGTCCCGCGGGCCTGGACGCTGGCGTTCGCGGAGATGGTCGGCCGTCATCCCCCCATCGACACCCCGATGCAGTGGCAGGAACTGGCCTACGCCCGCACGGGGCGGACGCCGCCGCGGTCGTTCACCGACGACCCGGCCCACATCGCCGAGGAACTGCGCGAACACGCCCGCCGCGCCGCGGCCGAGTCGGTCGATGCCGTCCGGCGCCTGGTCATGCCGCTCCACGGCATCGCCATCCCGCCGACGGTCGGCTGACAGGGCTTCGACGTCCACCGCGCCTGGCCGGTCTGGTTCACTCGCACGGTCCACGACATGCGCGCTGACGGCGGGGAAGGTGAGCCACGTGGCCGAGGGCCGACGCGTCTTGATCACCGGCGTCGCCGGTGACCTCGCCGGGCTGTTCGCCGCCGCGCTCGAGGCCCGCGACGACATCGCCCGTCTCGTCGGCGTCGACATCCGCACCCCGTCGTCGTCGCTGCGGCGCACCGAGTTCGTTCGCGCCGACGTGCGCAACCCGGTCGTCGCGCGCGTGCTCGAGCAGGAGCGCATCGACACGGTCGTGCACATGAGCACGGCCAGCAGCCCGTCCGATTCGGGTGGCCGCGCGCTGATGAAGGAACGCAACGTCATCGGCGCGATGCAGTTGCTGGCCGCCTGCCAGAAGACGCCGTCGGTGCGCCGTTTCGTGCTCAAGTCGACCGCTGCCGTCTACGGCTCCGAGCACACCGATCCGGTCAGCTTCCGCGAGACGGACCAGCCGCGGACGCCGCCACCACACGGATTCGCGAAGGACGCCACCGAGATCGAGAGCTACGTCCGCGCCTTCGGTCGTCGCCGCGAGGACGTCGACGTCACGATCCTGCGCTTCGCGAACTTCGTGGGCGGCCGCGTGGACAGCGCGTTCAGCCGGCTGTTCGGCCTGCCGGCCGTCCCCACCATCATGGGCTACGACCCGCGGCTGCAGTTCTGCCACGAGGACGATGCCGTCGAGGTGCTCGCCCGCGTGGCGTGCGGCCGGCATCCCGGCGTCTACAACGTCGCCGGTGACGGCGTCGTGTACCTCTCGCAGGCCATCCGCCTGGCCGGCCGGGTCCCGGCGCCGGTCCCGCGTCCGTTCGTGGACGGGGTGGCCGGCCTGCTGTACCGCAGCCGTCGCCTCGACGTCTCGCCCGAGCAGTTGCGTTTCCTGCAGTTCGGGCGGGCCATCGACACCACCCGGCTGCGCGAGGACATCGGCTACCACCCCCACTACTCGAGCCGGGCAGCCTTCGAGGACTTCGTCCGGCGGCGCCGGATCCGCGGCCTGGTCGCCCACGACGAGGTACGCCGCCTCGAGCACGAGGTCAACGCGTTCCTCGCCCGCCACGACCAGCGCCGCTTCCTCGCCGGCCATCCGGGGGGAACGCCATGAGCGGCGGCGAGCACGCCGAGGTGATCTCGATGGCGGAGCAGCGCGCCGCCCGCGAGCAGGCCGCCTCGGGCGAGGCGCGACCACGCTGCCAGGCGAGCACGCTCGAGGGCCGACGCTGCCGCAACTACGCCGTCGACGCCGGCTGCTGCCGGGTCCACGCGGCCCGGACGGCCACGGCGGATCCCACCGAGACGGGGGCGGTCGCGGACGAGGACACCGCCCGGCGTCGCGCCGATGAGGAAGCGGCCCGCCGGGGCTGGCAGCCGCCGCAGGACGCGTTCGCGCTGCTGCGCGACCTGCTCGGCGCCGACTGGGGCCACCACCTCGTCGAGGCCGCCGCGTTCCTGCGCCGTCGGTTGACCGGCGACTACGAGATCGACGAGTTCGGGTTCGACGAGGACCTGACCACCCACGTGCTGATGCCGCTGATCCGCCCGTTCCACCGCTACTGGTGGCGGGTGGCCTCGTACGGCGCCGAGCACATCCCTGCCGAGGGGGGCGGACTGGTCGTGGCCAATCACGCCGGCACGTTGCCGGCGGACGCGCTGATCACCCGCCTCGACATCCTCGAGCAGACCGGCCGGCACGCCCGCGAGCTGGCCGCCGACCTCGCCCTGCGCACCCCCTTCGCCGGGCCGTTCGCCCGCAAGACCGGTGCCACGCTCGCCTCGGGACCCGACGCCGACCGATTGCTCGAACGCGGCGAACTCGTCGCGGTCTGGCCCGAAGGCTTCAAGGGCGTCGGCAAACCGTGGCGCGATCGCTACCGGCTGCAACGCTTCGGCCGTGGCGGGTTCGTCGCGACCGCGCTGCGCGCCCAGGTACCCATCGTGCCGACCGCGATCGTCGGCAGCGAGGAGATCTATCCGCTGCTGTACGACCTGCGCGTCGTCGCCCGCCTGCTCGGGCTGCCCTACTTCCCGGTCGTACCGCAGATGTTCGCGCTCCCGGTCCTCGGTCCGTTCGCGCTGCTGCCGCTGCCGTCCAAGTGGGTCATCGAGTACGGCGAACCGATCGACACCACCCGGTTCGGCCCCCAGGCCGCCGACGACCCGATGGCCGTCTTCGACCTGACCGACCACGTCCGCGACACGATCCAGCACATGCTGCACCGCAACCTCATGGGCCGCCGTTCCGTGTTCCTCTGATCTTCGCTGCCGGCGGCGCGCGAATGGCCCGGCGTGTGCCGGGCCATTCGCACGGTGCTGTGGTGTCAGTCCTCGCGGCGGCGGAGGGCGAAGGCGCCGGCCATCGCGGCCAGACCGACCACGCCCGCCAGACCCGGCCCCGTGTGCGGCAGCGTGCCCGGGTCGTCGATCACGTCGGGGCTGACCGTGGGCCCGGCCGGGGTGGCATTGACACCGACCCGGGTCTCGTTGGCATGGACGATGACGGCGATCTCGCCGCCGACGTCGGCCAGCCCCGGCAGGGCCGCCATCGGCATGGACGCCGCGATCACGAACGGGGTCGTGCCCGCCGCGGTGCCGGCGCCGTCGATCTCGCCGGTGTAGGCCTCGCCCTGGGTGATGGCCTGCGTCGACAGGGCACCCAGCAGTTGGTCGACACCGTCGAAGACGGGAGCGAGGGAGCCGCCGACCAGGTCGTCCTGCACGATCCGTTCGAGGACGGCGATGTCACCCAGCGGGCCGTCGGTGGCGATCAGCCGCAACAGGCTCTGCTCCTGCGGGCAGGCCCGCAGTTGCAGGTCGGTCACGGTGGCGGACCGGCTCGCCTCGACGCCGTCGGTCGTCGCGGTCGACGTGAACGTGTACGGCTCGGTCCCGTCGCCACCGACGCAGGCGATCCCGAGGGCGTTGAGCCCGGTGAAGGTCGAGGTCGCGGTCGCGGTCACCGTCTCGCCGTCGTGGACCACCTCGGAGGTGGCGGCGATCAGTTCGAGGTCGACCAGCGGGACATCGGCGTCGAGGGGGTTGTTCAGCCGCAGGAACGACGACTCACCGGCGGCGTCCGTCTCGCACAGCGAACCGCCCCCCAGCAGGCCTTCCAGGGCCGGGTCGGTGGCCTCGCACAGGGCGGGGTTGAGCTCGGACAGCAGTTGGTCGTTGAGCCCGTCGATCGCCTGGCCGAGTCCGTCACGGGCCTCGGCCGGCAGGCCGAGTTCGATGAGGTTGCCGAGCTGGATGTCGAGCCCGGCGATCTGTACGTCGGCGAAGGCGCGCGCGTCATCGGCCGCGCACTCGACGCCGAGCAGCGTCAGCGTGACCACGGGCGTCTCGCCGGGCGGGAGTGCCACGTCCATCGGTCCGCCCTGGCAGGCACCGGGTGCCTCGGCCGCCTCGGCTGCGAGCAGCACGTTGGTGACGAAGGCGTCGGCCGTCGGCTCGACCGCCTCGTCGGTGGCGGCCCGGCGCAGCTCGGCCTGGGCACGTGCGAGGTCGATGCGGATCCCCGTGGTGGTCACCTCGCCGAGTTCGCAGCTGCCCGCGATCCCGGCGCCTTCGAGCACCGGCGCCAGGCCATCGGCAAGGGCGGCCGGCAGCCCGACGCAGACGGTCGTGCCGTTGGCCTCGGCGTAGGCGGCGAACCCGCCGACGCCGGCCTCGGGGGTGCCTGCGCTCCCTCCGACCCGGGGGGCCGAGGCCTCGTCGGCGTCGGCGTCGGGGTCGCCGTCCTCGTCCTCGCCGGGCGCCGGGAATCCGGCCTCCTCGAGGGCGGCGAGCAGTTGGTCGAGCACGTCCTGCAGTTCCGGCGGCAACTCGGGCGTCTCGTCGTCGTCGCCGTCCGGGAGCGCGTCGAGCAGCTCCTCGAGCTGTTCGGGGTCGAGATCACCGAGCAGGTCCTCGAGCTGGTCGGGATCGAGGACGTCCTCGAGGCCGCCGAGATCCGGCGGTGCCGGCTGGGCCATCGCGGTGCCGGGCACCCCCACCACCAGCAGGCCGGCGGCGACCGCCGCGCCCGTTCGCATCCACCGTGACGTCTTCATCCCCGAGAACCTCCCAGTCGCCGCCCGAGGCGTTCCTCCGGGCGGGTCGTCGGGAGGTCCAACGAACGAGCCGTGAACGGGTCACGGTGTGCCGACCGACCGTGCGGCCACGGCCGCGACAACGCGCAGGGCGCGCCGGGGGCAACGTCGGGCGGTCAGTTCCCGCCGAGCCCGCCCAAGCCGTCACCGAGGTCCTCGGTCACGCCGCCGACGGCGTCACCGACCTCGCCGACGGGGTCCTCGGCCACGTCGCCGATGCTGCCGGCCGGGTCCTCGACCGCGCCGCCGACCGTGTCACCCACGCCGTCGACGATGTCGTCCACGGTCTCGCCGACGTCGTCGACCCCGTCACCGACGTCGCCGCCGAGCACGTCACCGACCCCGTCGGTGGTCTCCTCGACCAGGTCGCCGACTCCGCCGGTCACCTCGTCGACGGGTCCGGAGCCCGTGCCGGCCGTACCGGGCGAGGACGGCAGACCGGACCCGCCGTCCGAGTCCGACCGGGGCTCGGCGGCCGACTCGACGCGTTCGACGGCCTCGGCAGCGGCACCCGAGAGACCGTCACTGAGCCGTGGCAGCTCCAGGCGTGGGACGGGGGTCGGCAGTGCGGCCGAGCGGAGGCGTTCGGTCAGACTGTCCGGCTCGCCCAGCGGGAGCACGCCCGTCTCGGCGAGCTCGACACAGCCGCAGGCCTCGATGGCCGGGAACAGCAACTCGAGCCGGATCCGGCGCAGCATGCCCAGCGAGTCCTCGGCCCGCGGCCGGACCTGGGCCGGCAGGTCGTCGTAGATCTCGACCAGCGTGGCGGCCTGGCGCTGGGTGAACGCGTCGAGTTCGGCCAGCAACTGGCCGTCGTCGCTGCGCCCGGCCTCGGCCGTCAGGGCCTCGGCGCCCTCGAGCGAGCGCTGGTCCATGTCGGCCAGGGCGGTGACGAGGCGGGTGCTGGCCAGTTGGTCGCGGCCCTCGGACACCTCCTCGAGGCGTTCCTCGGCGAACTGCAGCTGCAACCGGGCGTGTTGGACCACGTCGCCCGCCAGCGACAACCTCGCGGACTCGGTCGCCTGCTTGACGCGGTAGAGCGCCTCGCCGGGCAGGGCCTGCTGGGCGGCGAAGGCGACGCCCGTCGTGCCGACGAGCGCCGAGGCCAGACCGGTCGCGACGCCGAGCCGGAACGAGCGGGCGCCCGCGCGGCGTGGTTCGCGCGCCGGGGCCGTGGCCGGAGCCGTCTCGGTGGCGCCGTTGGCGATGTCGGCGAGCAGACGGGCGCGCATCGCCTCGCGGTTGGCGGGGCTGAGCGTCACGGCCTCGAACGGCTCGTGCTCGATCACCGCGGTCGCGAGCGTGCCGAGGCGACGCGCTTCGCGGCCGACCTCGTTCGGTGCGCGCGAGCCGTCGAGCAGCGCGGCGAGCTGCTCGATCTCGCGGGCGTGGCGGCGCGGCATCACGGGCGGACCTGACGGGTGGGCGCTGATCCCCGGACGCAGGCGCGAACCGAGGTTGACATCGACGTCAACGAGGCTCGCGACCCGAGGTCACGGGTTCGTGCGGTGTGCGCGCCGAATGTGCTCGTGACCGAACTCCGAGACCGGCTCCGGTGCCCGGAAAGGCCGACACGGCCGCCTCCGCCGCCGCTCATAGCGGCATCACCTTGAGCAGGGCCAGGATGCCGCCGAGGCCCGTGGCGGCCAGCTTGGCGAGCTCGGGGTGGCCCTCGACCTCGCCGGCCAACGCCCGCAGGGCCCGGTACTGCAGCGCCTTGGTCGCGCCGACCGACCGCTGCATCACGGCGGCGGTCTCGGCCACCGACAGGTCGTGGACGAAGCGCAGTTCGATGACCTCGCGGTGCTCGTCCTTGAGCTTCTCGAGCGCCTGACCCAACGCCCGGGTCATGTCACGGGCGACGGCGACCCGCTCGGGGTCGTCGGGGCCGGTGGGCGTGGGGTCGTCGCGCACCTCGTCGGTGGTGCGCTCGAGCCGGAACCGTGCCGACTTGAAGTGGTCGTGGACCCGGTTGCGCGCGATCGTCATGATCCAGGCGCCGAGGTCGACACCCTGCCACTCGAAGCTGGAAAGCCGGCGGTAGGCACGCAGGAACACGTCACCGACCAGGTCCTCGGCGAGCTGGCGGTGGCCCACCCGCCGGTAGACGTAGGCGAAGGTCTGGTCGACGTAGCGGTCGTAGAGCGCGGCGAACGCCTGGGCATCGCCCTCCTGGGCGCGCGCGACCAGGTCGACGACCTCGGGGTCGAGGATCTCGTCCGCCTGCGTCCCCGCGCTCACAGGCCGGCCGCCCGAATCAACTGCACCGCCGCGGCCACCACGATCAGTGCCAGCAGCACCACCAGCGCAAGTGACGTCCCGGAACGCACGCGGCCTCTCCAACCCGGCTTCATGGGCGGCTCCCCGCCGCCCGGTCCCGGCCAAGCGTACGGGAACCTTCCCGATCCATCTCGACCGGGTCGTAGTGAACCCGACCGCGGCGGGAACGTCCTGCCCCTTGGGAGGGGGGTCTCTGCCGGGCGGCCCCTCTAGGCAGGGGGCACGGTCGGCTGGTCGGGGTCGTCCTCGTCGGCGCCCGGGGCGACCGCGACGACATCGGGACGACCGAGGACCTCCTCGGCAGAGGCACCGTCGAGCAGCGCGAGGCACTTCTCGCGTTCCTGTCGCAGGTAGCCGACGAGCGCGCGCCGGTCGTCGAGGTAGCGGCGGCAGTCGAGTTCGAGCGTGATCGACAGCGGTTGCCCGGCGGACTCGACCCCATCGGTTCCCACCGAACCCAGGTGTGCGTCCTCGGCGACCTCGCGCAGGAAGGCCGCCAGCGGGAGTCGTCCATGCCCGAGCGGGGCGTGGCTGTCGTGTCCGCCGCCGCGGTTGTCCGAGACGTGCAGGTGCACGGCCTGGTCACGCAGCCGGCGGTAGGCGGTGGTGATGTCGACGTTGGCAACCCCGAAGTGGCTCGTGTCGAGCACGACGTGGCGGAACGGGCCGAGGTGGTCGGGTTCGGTGTAGCGGTGGAAGCGCACCGGCCGCCCCGCCACCGACACCGGGTAGAGGTTCTCGACCCCGATCCGGGTTCCCTGCGCCTCGGCCTCGGTGTCGCCCTCCGTCAGCAGCCATTGATGGAAGTCGCGCTGCCAGCGAAACGGCGGGTGCACGATCATCAGGTCCGCGCCGATGTCGTTGGTCAACGCCAGGGTGCGTTTCGCCTTGACGACGAGGTCGGTTCCGAACACGCGGCGGGTCAGCAGCAGGAAGGGACCGTGCACCACGGGGATGACCACGCCCTCGGCCGCCGAGGCCGCGGCGATCCGCTCGGCCTCCTGGGTCGCGGGGTCCTGGGTGACCATCAGTTCGGCACCGTCGTATCCGGCCTCGGCGAACACGCCCAGCGCCCAGTCCAGGGGGCGGGCGAACAACGGGCCGGTCGAGGCGAGGATGCGCATGACCGGCGAGCGTAGCCCTGCCGGTCTGCGCGGCCCCGGGGGCTACGACCCCCCGACGCAGCGAGATCGTCCCATCGGACGACGGCCCCGACGATCATGTCGACAGTAGGCTGCGGCCGCTGCGGGCCGTCGGACCGGGCAGGAAGGCAGACCTCGTGGAGCCCGTCGACGTAGCGGCACGCCTCCGCCGCAGCGCCGAGCGACAGCCCGACCGGATCGCGCTCGTCTGGGACGGTGGCCAGCGCACCTACGGCGAGTTGCATGCCCGCGCCGATGCCGGCACCGCGGTGCTGCAGGGCCTGGGTGTCGAACCCGGCGACCGGGTCGCGCTCGTCGCCGGGACCACACCGACCTTCGTCGAGGTGGCCGCCGCCGTGCTGCGTGCGGGTGCGGTGCTCGTGCCGCTGCTGCCGGGCCTGGCGCCCGACGAACTGCGCCACGCGCTGTCCGACAGCGGCGCGCGCGTGGCCGTGGTCGGACCCGAGCGGATCGACGCCGTCGCGGCGCTGGCCGACGCCCTCGACGGTCTGGACGTCGTCGCCACCGAGGAGTGGTCGCAGCGGTGCGGCGCGGCCGGGGCGCCGGTACCCGTCGAACGTCGCCCCGACGACCTGGGCGCCATCGTCTACACGTCGGGCACCACCGGCCGGCCGCGCGGCGCGATGCTCTCGCGCGGCAACCTCGCGGCGAACCAGGACCAGTCGCTGGCCGGGCGCTTCGAGGTGGGCGGCGACGACGTGATCCTGCTGGTCCTGCCGCTGGCGCACATCTATGCCTTCAACGTCGGGCTCGGGTCGGCACTGACCGTCGGTGCGACGATGGTGCTCGTCGAGCGCTTCGAGCCGGCGGCCACGCTGGAGTCGATGGTCGAGCACGGCGTGACGGTCGTCCTGGGCGCACCGGCGATCTACGTCGCCTGGCTGCGAACCGGCCTGCTCGACGACGTCCGCCTGCCCACGTTGCGTCTCGCCGTGTCCGGCGCGGCGCCGTTGCCACCGGCCGTGCTCACCGGCTTCGCCGACGCGACGGGTGTGACGATCGAGGAGGGCTACGGGTTGACCGAGGCCGGTCCGAGCGTCACGAGCAACGCCATGGGGCCGGCGCCCCGTCCGGGTTCGGTGGGGATGCCCCTGCCCGACCTCGAGTTCCGACTCGTCGACGACGACGGCGGGGACGTGGCCCCGGGGGATCCCGGCGAGATCTGGGTCCGCGGTCCCAACGTCTTCCAGGGCTACTGGAACGACCCCGCGGCCACCGCGGCCACGTTGACCGACGACGGCTGGTTGCGCACGGGCGACGTCGGCGCCCGCGACGACGACGGCTACGTGTTCCTCGTCGACCGCAAGCGCGACCTGATCATCGTCAACGGGTTCAACGTCTACCCACGCGAGGTGGAACGGGTCCTGCTCGACGACGCGGACGTGCTCGACGCCGCCGTGGTCGGTGTCGACCACCCGCTGACCGGCGAGACCGTGGTCGCCTACGTGGTGCCACGACGCGGGCACGTCGACGTCGACCACCTCGGCGACGTGTGCCGGGCCAGGCTCGCGCGCTACAAGTGCCCGACCCGGTTCGAGGTGGTAGAGACGCTGCCCATGACGGCCAGCGGCAAGGTGCGCCGTCGCGAACTGCGCGGGGACGACTGACGTGCCGTCTCTGCCGTTCCGGCGCGGCCACCGCCCCCAGGTGGTCGTCTACGGCCGCGCGACCTGCGGGCTGTGCCGACGGGCCGAGGCGCTGGTGGCCCGCGAGGCCCGCGGCGCCGAGATCGTCCACGTCGACATCGACGGCGACGACACGCTGGTCGCGCGCTACGGCGTGCGGGTGCCCGTGGTGACCGTCGACGGGCGTGAGGTCGCCGAACTCGAGGTCGCACCGGGCACGGTCCGGGCCGCGGTCAGGCGCGCCCGCTGAGCCGCGCAGTCCAGACGTCCGAATTGGCCTGCTCCGTCCGGCCCCGTAGCCTCGACCGGTGAGGTCGCCCCGTCTTCGGGGCCGCGAGGCGAGTCACCGGCGGTCGGCACCCGGCCGCGCCAGGACGACAGGTGTCAGGCGTGTCACAGCGACGGATCCCCGAGGCCACGGTCGCCCGGCTGCCGCGCTATCTGCAGGTGCTGGTCGAGGCCGCCGACGCGGGGCAGCACACCCTCTCGAGCGACGACCTCGCCAAGGCGTCCGGGCTGACCTCGGCGAAGGTGCGCAAGGACCTGTCGTTCCTCGGCACCTACGGCACCCGCGGTGTGGGCTACACGGTCGCGCAGTTGACCACCGAGATCTCGACCGTCCTCGGGCTGTCCGACGACCGCCCCGTGGTCATCGTCGGGATCGGCAACCTCGGCCGGGCGCTGGCGACCTACGACGGGTTCACGCAGCGGGGGTTCCGGGTCGAGGCCCTCGTCGACGCCGACCCCGCCAAGATCGGCACGAAGGTCGGCGACCACGCGGTGCAGGCGCCCGGGGACCTACCGGCGCTGGTACGCGACTGCGGCATCACCATCGCCGTCCTGGCCACCCCGGCCGACCGTGCCCAGGCCGTCGCCGACGAGGTGGTCGCGGCCGGGGTCACCGCGATCCTCAACTTCGCGCCCGGCCACCTCGACGTGCCCGAGCGGATCACGGTGCGTAGCGTCGACCTGTCCACCGAACTGCAGATCCTGTCGTTCTACGAGCAGCTCAACCAGGTGTCGGCCGCCGCCAGCTGAGCGCGGCGCCTGGCCGGACGCCGCGCGGGTCCCTGCCGGCGTTGGGGGGGCCTGTCGACGGTCGGTACGCTCGCGGCCACAGGGACGCCGCGGCCGCACGCCTGCCGCCGTCCGTGTCGTGACCGGTGGTCGCCCGGCACGGCCGCAGTCCCGAGGCGTCGACGCTTCTCCCACAACCAGATCGGGCCCATGTCCCTCCTCGTCGTCGGGTGCAACCACCGCAGCGCGGACCTGCCGCTGCTGGAGCGTCTCGCCGTGCCCGTGGCCGACCTGCCCAAGGCGCTCACGTCGCTGACGGCGCTCGAGCACGTGCAGGAGGCGGTCGTGCTGTCGACCTGCAACCGGGTCGAGATCTACGCGTCGGTCAGCCGCTTCCACCCGGGTCTGCAGGAACTGCGCGGCTGGCTCGCCGAACGCGGCGACATCCACCCGCAGGACCTCGACGACCTGCAGTACAGCTACCACGACGACCGCGCCGCGGCGCACCTGTTCGCGGTCGCCGGCGGCCTGGACTCGATGGTGGTCGGCGAACGCCAGATCGCCATGCAGGTCAAGCAGGCCATGGAGTCCGCCCGCGAGGAGGGCACCGCGCGCCGGGTCCTGCAGCGGTTGTTCCGTCAGGCGGTCCGCGTCGGCCGCCGGGTGCGCAACGACACCGCGATCGCCAACGGGGCCTCGTCGATGGTCGACGTCGGCCTCGACGTCGCGTCCGATCGGCTCGGCTCGCGCCTGACCGGCCGTCACGTGCTGCTCGTCGGTGCCGGGAAGATGGGCGGGTTGACCGCCCAGCGCCTCGTCGACGAGGCCGCCGGTCGCATCGACGTGTGGAACCGGTCCGAGGACAAGGCGGACCGGTTGGCGCAGCGCACGGGGGGCCGGGTCGTCGCCCCCGGTGACCTCGCCGACGCCGTCGCCGTCGCCGACCTCGTGGTCTGCACGACCGGCGCCGCCGAGCCGGTGCTCGACCTCGACCTCGTCGTCGGCGCACTGCAGGCACGCCGTGGCGCCTCGCGCCGGCAGGTCGAACCGCTGGTGCTGCTCGACCTGGCCATGCCCAGGAACGTCGACCCGCGCTGCAACGACCTGCCGGGTGTCGAGGTGGTCGACATCGCCGACGTGCGACGTGTGGCCGACCGCGGCGTGACCGGCGAGGTCGTCGCCGCAGCGCGTGCGATCGTCGACGAGGAGGCCGACCGGTTCGTGGCCTGGACCCGGGCCAGCGAGGTCGAGCCGACCATCCGCGACCTGCGCCGCACGGCCGAGCAGGTCCGCGCCGACGAACTCGAGCGGCTGTCCGCCAAGCTGTCGACCCTCGACCCGCGTCAACGCGAGGCCGTCGAGGCACTCACCCGCGGCATCGTCAACACGCTGCTGCACCAGCCGACCGTCCGCCTCAAGGAACTGGCCGACCGCACCGGCGCCGACGGCCATGCCGCGACCCTGCGCGACCTGTTCGGCCTCGACGACGCCGAACCGGACCTCGACGCGTGACCGCACCCGACGGCCCCTGGCGGATCGCCACCCGCCGATCGGCGCTCGCGCAGACGCAGGCCCGCCACGTCGGCGAGGCCCTGCAGGAGGCGACGGGCCGCCCCTTCGAACTCGTGCCGATGTCGACCACCGGCGACGACCACCCCGACCGGGCGCTCGAGGCGTTCGACAGCAAGGGCCTGTTCGTCGACGCGACCCGGCGGGCCGTGCTCGACGGCGACTGCCACCTCGTCGTCCACTCCTACAAGGACCTGCCGACCGAGGCGGCCGAGGGACTGACCATCGGCGCGGTTCCGCGGCGCGCCGACCCGCGCGACGCGCTGGTGACCCGTGCCGGGTGGCGGCTGGCCGACATCCCGCGCGACCGGCCGGTGACGATCGCGACCTCGTCGCCGCGGCGGAAGGCGCAGCTGCAGAAGTCGCGCCGCGACGTGCTCGTCCAGCCGATCCGCGGCAACCTCGAGACCCGGCTGGGCAAGGTCGTGAACGGCGAGGTCGACGGCATCGTGCTCGCCCTGGCCGGACTGCTCCGCCTGCGGCCCAAGGGCTTCGACGTCACCGTCGTGCCGCTCGAGCACGGCGAGATGCTGCACGCACCGGCACAGGGCGCTCTCGCCGTCGAGTGCCGCACCGGGGATGCCGCCACCCGCAAGGCGCTCCGCCGCATCGACGACGCCGGGACCCGGACCGAGGTCGACGCGGAACGCGAACTGCTGCGGCAACTGCAGGGCGGCTGCACGGCGCCGATCGGTGCCCACGCCAGCCTGTTGCCCGCTCCCAGCGGTGACGGGCAGCGACTCGAACTGCTCGGGATGCTCTCCGACCCCAGCGGCACCCGGCTGTACCGCGCGTCGCACGAGACCGCGGCCGACGAACCGCTCCTGCTCGGCCGGGTCATGGCGGCGACGCTGCTCGAAGCAGGTGGCGCCGAGGTCCTCGAACGCCTCCGGCAGCAGACATGAGCGGCGGCGGTCGAGTGAACCGAAGGGCGCGACCGGCGGTCTCGGAGATCGATACGTGACCGACGGGCCCCTCGCGGGACGGCGCGTCCTCGTGGCCCGCGCCCGGGCCCAGGCGTCCGCGCTGTCCGAACGGATCCGTGCACTCGGCGGCGAACCCGTCGAAGCGCCGGTCCTGCGCATCGAGCACGGCGACCGTGGTGCGCTGCGCGCCGCCCTGCACGACCTCGCCGATGGCGCGTACACGGTGGTCTGTCTCACCTCGCCGAACGGGGTCGATGCGGTCGCGGACGCGATCGAGGAGGACGACCTCGACGCCCGTGTGTTCGCCGGTGTCCCGATCGTCGCCTGCGTGGGTTCGGGCACCGCCGCCCGTCTGTGGGAACGGCTGCGGGTCCGCCCCGACCTCGTCCCCGAGCACGCCACCACCGAGTCGCTTGGTGAGGCGGTGCCGCCGGGCAGCGGACGCGTGCTCTTGCCGCGGGCCGACATCGCCAGCGAGATCCTGCACACCATGCTCGTCGACAAGGGCTACGAACCCGTCGAGGTGACCGCCTACCGGACCACGCTGCCCGACGCGCTGCCCGCGACGGTGCTGGACGATCTCGCCGCGGGGCGCATCGACCTGCTCGCGTTCGCGTCGTCGTCGACCGTGCGCAACTTCGTCACCCTGGTCGGTGACCGTCCGTGGCAGGGCGCGGTCGTCTCGATCGGGCCGGTGACCTCGCGGACGTGCCGCGAACTCGGCATCCCGGTCGCGGTCGAGGCCGATCCGCACGACCTCGACGGCCTGGTCGCGGCCCTGGTCGAGGCGGTCGTGGCTGACCGGTAGGCCGGGCCGGTGCGGTGGGCAGGGCTCCTAGGCTCGGTCGGAGGACGGAGCCGAGCGAGGGGCGCAGCGTGGCGATCAAGGACCGGCTCCAGACCGTGCCGGTCATCGGCACCGCACTGCAGATGCAGGAGCGCTACCGCCTCGATGCGGCCGACCAGTTCGCGGCGGCGATCGCGGTGTTCGGGTTCCTGTCGCTGGTCCCGCTGCTGGTGCTGGCCGTGGCCGTGGCCGGCTTCGTGTTCTCCGATCCGGCCGAGCAGGCCGAGGTCGCCCGGACCCTGACCTCGGCCGTGCCGGGTCTGCAGGCGGCGTTCGCGGCCACCGAGCGGGGCGTCGACGGGTTCATGGAGGCCGTGGTCGACAACCGCGGATCGCTGGCCGGCTTCGGTGCCGTGACGCTGCTGTTGACCGGGTTGAAGGTGATCAACTCGGCCATGGTGGCCACGACCATGGTGTTCCGCGGGGCGCTGCCGACCGGGGCAAAGGGCAAGTTGCTGCAGGTCGCGGCGATGCCCGTGCTGGGCATCGTGGCCCTGCTGGCGGCCAGCGCGTCCAGCCTGGTCGGCGTGCTGGACCTGCCCGGATGGGCGGCGACGCCCATCGCGATGCTGGCCACCTTCCCGCTGGACCTGCTGCTGTTCCTGACCGCCTACAAGATGTTCTCGCCGACGGCCGACTTCACCGTGCGACGCCTGCTCCCGGGGGCGGCGCTGGGGGCACTGGGCTGGGCGGGACTCAAGATCGCGGGTGCCGCCTACGTGTCGGGGCAGGCCGAGAGTGCCAACGCCCTGTACGGGGCGTTCGGCGGCATCATCGCCCTGCTCCTCCTGCTCTACCTCGCCGGCCGGCTGTACCTGTACGGCGCCGAACTCAATGCGCTGCTCGCCGAGCGGCACGTCGGGGTCCTGGTCGCGCCCGAGGCCCACGGCGTGCCGTTGGTCGACGCCAGGGCGACCGCCGGTGAGGCCTCGACGACCGGGACGCGCCGACTGCCTGCCGTGACCGAGGGCAACCGGCCCCTCGCGCAGGACGTCGCCGCCGGTCGCGTCCCCTCGGACGCGACCTCACCGCCGGACGTCGCCCGCCTGACCGCGTTCGGGTTCGCGGCCGCAGCGGTCGTTGCCGCGTGGCGGTTGTGGCGCGGGCGCTGACCGCTGCCCGGAGCACCCTCCTACACTCGTGGGCGTCCGCTCCCGCCTGCCGTCGAGGTCCCGCCGTGCCCTTCCCCGAGACGCGTCTGCGCCGTCTCCGCCGCACGCCCGCGCTGCGCCGGGCATTCGCCGAGACCCGCATCGATCCGGCCGGGCTGGTGCTGCCGGTGTTCGTCAAGGACGGCATCGAAGGCAGCCAGCCGATCGGTTCCATGCCCGGGGTGTCCCAGCACGATGTCGCCTCGGCCGTGGACCTCGTCCGCCTTGCCGCCGACGTCGGGGTCGGCGGGGTGATCCTGTTCGGGATCCCGGCCGTGAAGGACGAGCTCGGATCGGGTGGCTGGGACCCGCAGGGGCCGGTCCCGCGGGCGGCGCGGGCCATGCGCGAGGCGGTCGGCGACGACCTGGTGATCTGGGCCGACGTGTGCCAGTGCGAGTACACCGACCACGGCCACTGCGGCCCGCTCGATGCCCGGGGCCAGGTCGTCAACGACGCTGCGGTCGAGGCCTACGTGCGCGACGCGCTGGCGTACGCCGAGGCGGGCGTCGACGTCGTCGCACCGTCGGGGATGATGGACGGGCAGGTCGGCGCGCTCCGGCAGGGCCTCGACGACAAGGGCTTCGAGGAGGTCGCGATCGTCGCCTACGCGGCGAAGTACGCCTCGGCGTTCTACGGCCCCTTCCGCGAGGCTGCCGAGTCGACGATGACCGGTGGGGACCGTGCCGGCCACCAGATGGATCCGGCCAACCGGCGCGAGGCGCTGCGCGAGTTGGCGTCCGACGTCGACGAGGGCGCCGACGTGCTGATGGTCAAGCCCGCGCTGGCCTACCTCGACGTGATCTCGGACGCCAAGGACGCCTTCGACCTGCCGGTGGCGGCCTACCAGGTGTCGGGCGAGTACGCGATGATCCATGCCGCGGCCGAGCGCGGTTGGGTCGACGGGCCACGTGCCATGCGCGAGGCCGTCACCTCGATCCGGCGGGCCGGGGCCGACCTGGTGCTGACCTACGCCGCGATCGATCTCGCCGCCGCGCGCGCGTGACCCCTCCCGCGCTCGACTGGCTGCGCGAGGTGCCACTGGCCCACCGCGGCCTGCACGGCGGGGAGGTCCCCGAGAACTCGCTGGCCGCCTTCGCCGCGGCCGTGGCCGCCGGGTACGGGGTCGAACTCGACGTGATGCTCGCCGGCGACGGCACGCCGGTCGTCGTGCACGACCCCGACCTGTCGCGGGTGACCGGCGAGGCCGTGCGGGTCGGCGACCTGGACGTCGCGGCGCTGCAGGCGTTGCCGTTGCTCGACGCCGCGGGAGCGCCGACCGCCGAGACGGTGCCGACCCTCGCCGCGGCACTCGAGGCGGTCGGCAGCCGGCCGGTGATGGTCGAGATCAAGTCGCGGCGGCTGCGCGCGGGTCGTCTCGAGGAGCAGGTCGCCGCCGCCGTGGACGCCCATCGCGGTCCCGCCTGCGTCGCGAGCTTCAACCCGACGACGGTGCGCTGGTTCCGCCGGTACCGGCCCGACGTGATCCGGGTCCTGACCGCGACCGCGGACGCCGACCCGCGGTTGCCCGCGGTCGTACGGCGCCGGCTCGCCGAGTTGCGCGACGCCGCCGCGCTCGATCCCCACGCGGTCTCCTACGACCTCGCCGGCCTGCCCAACGCGGCGGCCACGGCCTGGCGCGCGACGGGCCGGCCCCTGATCACCTGGACCGTGCGCTCCGAGGCCGACCTCGCCAAGGCCGAGGCCGAGGCCGACAACCTCATCTTCGAACACGTCCGCCCGTAAGCAGGCCGGGGCGGGGGGCAACGAGCGAGACGGGGGACCCGCCCTGGGACGGGGGGCAACGAGCGAGCGAAGCGAGCGAGACGGGGGACCCGCCCTAAGGACTGAGCGCGCCGAGGTGGGTGGTGATGGCGGACTCGACCCGGTCGCGGGCGACGTTCCAGGCGGTCAGGTGGGCGGCGCCTTCGACCCGCAGGTAGGTGACCTGGTCTGGCAGCGCCTCGGCGAGGGCGTCGGCCAACTCGACGGGCACGGTCCGGTCGTCGTCGCCGTGGATGAGCAGGAGCGGGGTCTCGACGAGGTCCTCGAACGAGCCGAGGGAGCGCCAGTCGATCTTGGCGCGGGCGCCGGCGAGCGCCATCGTCGGCGGCAGTAGCAGCGGCAGTGCCGCGGCGGGCAGGCCGCGCTGCACGGCGGCGCTGCGCAGCACCGGCCCCCAGTCGAGCACGGGCGCCTCGAGGATCACGCCGGCCACGTTGGGACGCAGCTCCGGGTCGCGGCGCAGCGCCTCGGACACGCACGCGCCACCCATCGACAGACCGGCCAGAACGAGGCGGCGGGCGCCGTTGGCCAGCGCCCACGTCGCGGCGGTGGCCACGTCGGCCCATTCGGTGGCGCCCAGGTGCGAACGTCCGTCCGGGCTCGGCGGCGCCTCGCCGTCGTTGCGGTACGAGATCACCAGGACCGACACGCCGGCCGCCACCATCGGGGGCACCAGCCGGAACGTCTCGCGACGTGTGCCGCTGCGGCCGTGGACCAGGATGGCCGTCAGTGCCCGGTCCCGGTCGGCCGGCGCCGGGAACCACCAGGCCGGCATCGGCCCGAGGTCGCCGTCGACGACGACCTCCTCGACGTCCAGACCGAGATGGACCGGGTCGTCTGGAGCCGCCCACGGATCGAACAGGGCCCGGACCCCGTCCTCGGGCAGGTCCCCGACCAACAACTCGATCGGCCGCACGGCGCTGGGGCCGTCGACGCCGACCGCCCCGCCGACGCGGGCGTAGCCCTCGTCCCAGCGCAGCCCCCAGAACCCGGGGCGGGCCGCGTCGGCGCCGACCAGGTGCAGGTGGCCCTCATCGCTGTCGTAGAGCTCGACGCGGTCCCGATCGAGTGGCACCGCGGGCCGGCGGTGGGCCGGCTCGGTCATGCGGCCGGCGTAGTACCAGGTGGCACCGCCCGCAGCGGCGAGCAGGGCCGCCGATCCGGTCAGCCCTGCAACCCGCAACGCTCGTCGCGCAACCATGCGCCCAGGCTACTGCCGGGCGTCCGGGGCTCCCGGCAGCCACCGCTAGCCTCGTGCGCTGTCGTCCCGAGCAGGAGCCGTCCATGCGCACCGAGGTCTCCGCGCGGCTGTTCGACCGCGCCCGCCAGGTCATCCCCGGCGGGGTGAACTCGCCGGTGCGGGCGTTCGACAGCGTCGGCGGTGTGCCCCGGTTCATCGCCCGGGGCGAGGGCGCCGAACTCGTCGACGTCGACGGCAACCGCTATCTCGACCTCGTCAACTCGTGGGGGCCGCTGCTGTTCGGGCACGTGCCCGACCAGGTCCGCGTCGCCGCCGTCGAGGCGATCGGTCGCGGGTCGTCGTTCGGTGCGCCGACCGAGGGCGAGGTCGACCTCGCCGAGGCCATCGTCGAGGCGGTCCCGTCGGTCGACAAGGTCCGCCTGGTCAACTCGGGGACCGAGGCGGGCATGTCGGCGATCCGGCTCGCACGCGGGGCGACCGGCCGCGACAAGCTGATCAAGTTCGTCGGTCACTACCACGGGCACTCCGACGCCCTGCTGGTCGCGGCCGGGTCGGGCGTGGCGACACTCGGCATCCCCGGCAGTCCCGGCGTGACGTCCGGCGCGGCGGCGGACACCGTGCTGGTGCCCTGGAACGACCGGGCGGCCGTCGAGGCGGCGGTCGCCGAGCACGGCGACGACCTCGCCGCGATCCTGTGCGAGCCGGTGCCGGCCAACATGAACCTGGTCGCCCCCGAGGAGGGCTTCCTCGCGTTCCTGCGCGAGCAGGCGGACGCGTGCGGGGCGGTGCTGGTCTTCGACGAGGTGATCAGCGGTTTCCGCGTCGCCCGCGGCGGGGCCCAGCAGTTGCACGGGGTGACGCCGGACCTGACGGTGCTCGGCAAGGTGGTGGGCGGCGGATTCCCGCTCGCCGCGTTCGGCGGACGGGCCGACCTGATGGACCACCTCGCGCCGGCCGGTCCCGTCTACCAGGCCGGCACGCTGTCGGGGAACCCGGTCGCGGTCGCGGCGGGGCTCGCGCAGTTGCGCCTGCTCGACGACGAGGTCTACGCCCGGCTCGGGCGCACGACCGAGCGGTTGGTCGCCGGGCTGCGGACCGCGTTCGCCGACGCGGGGGTCACGGCCCAGGTGCTGCGGCACGCCACGCTCGCCGGGGTGCTGTTCGCCGCCGACCCACCACGTCGCTACGAGGACGTCGCGGCGGCCGACCACGACCGCTACGCCCGGTTCTTCCACGGCATGCTCGATCGCGGGGTCTATCTCGCGCCCTCCGGCTACGAGATCCTGTTCACCTCCACCGCCCTGGGCGAGGCCGAGATCGACCGGATCGTGACCGCCGCCGCGGAGGTCGCCCCCGAACTCGGCACCGGCTGAGCCGCGCACGGTGGGTCGTGGGATACGGCCACCTCGTCGCGGGGTCGCGCACCCGGTCGTGGTCGTTTGTTCGGGCTTCGCGGCGGTTGGTAGCCTCCGGCTCCCGACCGGCACGCACCTGCACGGCCGGGACGGGCACACAACGCTCCGCCCGGAGCGCGATGCGCCCGGAACAGGTGGGCGTGACGTGCGAGAGACGCGTCACGGGGTCGCACGTGAGCGCCGGCACGCACGTCGCCGGCACTCGCACCGGCCACACGCCAACGGTCACGGTGCAAGGAGATGCTCGACGTGGGTGAGTGGTTCAGCCAGTTCGGCGCGGCACTACCCGACGCGCTGCGCGCGGCCTACCAGTTCGGTGACCCGCTCGACCTCGGTCGCGGCTGGGTCGGCCTGGTGGTCATGGCGCTGTGGGTCGGCCCGCTCATGATCCTGCCGTTGTGGCTGGCCAAGATCACCTACGGCAAGCGCGAGTGGTTCTCGGCGACCATGGGGGTCATGGCCGGCAGCGCCTTCATGTGGTGGCTGCACGGGGTCATCCCCCACGCCTGGATCCAGTTCACCGAGTCGAACGCCAACATCCTCGAGGGCTCGATCATCCCCGCCAGCGCCGGGATCAACCTCTCCGGCGACTACCGCCTCGACCTCGCCTCGAACCTGTACTCGGTCATCACCGAGGGTGTCGTCGGCGCGATGATGGTCATCGGCATCGCACTGTCGTGCTGGCTCGCCCTGCGCGTGCAGAAGGTGCTGCCCAAGACCCTCGCCCCCGGCGAGACCAAGCCCGAGGCCGGCGGCTACAAGTGAGCTGACCGCGCCAGCAGCGCACGGCAACCGAAAGGAGGGACGACGTGGGAAAGACCGACAAGGGTGAACACCCGCTGATGTTCGACGACTACGTCGTCCAGCAGGTCGACGCGCAGTGGCTGCAGGAGCGCGTCAAGCCCAAGCGCCACATCGGCCTGACGCCGGAGTTGTGCATTCTCTGCCGGGCATGCGAGGACGTGTGTCCCTGGGAGTGCATCTACATGATGTCGCCCAACATCGTGAAGGACGCCGACAGCCCGTCGCTGATGACGCTGGCCTCGCAGTCCCACGCGGTGTTCATCATCGACGACAACGAATGCACGCGCTGCGCCATCTGCGTCGAGCGCTGCCCGTCCGACGCCCTGTGGCTCGGACGCACCGACGGCTGAGCCGACCGAAACCACCCGACACGGCAGTGCCGGGCCCGACGAGCAAGAAGAGGACGACAAACGTGGCCAGGAAGCCCCCCAGCTTCTCGGACGTGAAGACCAACGTCCAGGACAACGTGATCTGGAAGTCCATCTTCCGGCCGGGCTCGATCTATCGGAAGGGCTATCGCGACACGTCGCGCGACCGCGCCCTCGCCGCGATGAACAACGTGCTCTACCACCTGCACCCGGTGAAGGTGAAGCGCCACGGACTCAAGCTCACCTACACCTACTGCCTCGGTGGCCTGAGCTTCTTCCTGTTCATCCTGCTCACCATCACCGGCATCTTCCTGATGTTCTTCTACACGCCGGCCGCCGGTGCCGGCACCGAGATCGCCTACGCCAACATGCGCGACATCTCGGCCTCGGTGACCTTCGGCAACCTCGTGCGAAACCTGCATCGCTGGGGCGCGCACGCGATGGTGTTCACCGTGTTCCTGCACATGGCGCGCGTCTTCTACCACGGCGCGTACAAGCCGCCGCGCGAGTTCAACTGGGTCGTCGGCGTGATCCTGCTGCTGCTGACCCTGCTGCTGAGCTTCACCGGCTACCTGCTGCCGTGGGACCAGTTGGCGCTGTGGGCCGTCACCGTCGGCACCAACATGATGGGCTACACGCCGGTCTTCGGCGACCAGGTCCAGTTCGTGCTCCTCGGCGGCGTGTCCATCGGCCCCAACACGCTGCTGCGCTGGTACGTGCTCCACGTGCTGTTCATCCCGTTCGTCACGGTCATCTTCCTCGCGGTCCACTTCTGGCGGATCCGCAAGGACGGCGGCATCTCGGGTCCGCTGTGATCGTCGTCACGTCCCGCAACGCCGCGCCCTGGGGGTCGGACAATGGCTGAAGAAGTCTCGATCGACCAGGAGGTCTACGACCGCCTGATCGCCGCGGGCACCTCCGAGCGCATCGCCCGCGCCAAGGCCAAGGCCGCCTCGGTCCGCAAGGCGAAGATCGCCGAGGGCGCCAGCCTCGGTCCGCGTCCCGCGGACCAGGCCAGCAAAGCCCTCGAGGAGTACCGCTCCTCGCAGGGTGGCGGCGGCACGGCCGTGGCCACCAAGGCCGGTGGTGACGACGCCGGTGCCGCCGGCGGCCGCCTGACCCCCGAGGAGCGCGCCGCCCGCGTCGCCGCCTCGCTCGGTACCCAGCCGACCTCCATCGGCGTGCCCGCGGCGAGCGACCACACCCACCGCCTGCTGGCGCTCGTGCCCCCGGCCGGCATCCAGCAGGTCCAGTCCAAGCAGATGGACAAGGTCTACACCTGGCCGCACCTGCTGCTGGTCGAGTTCGTGGCGCTGCTCGCGGTCGGGTCGCTGCTGCTGATCGTGTCGTTCTTCCTGAACGCGCCGCTCGGTTCGCTGGCCAACCCGAACCAGGTGCCCGCCATCAACAAGGCGCCCTGGTACTTCATGGGCCTGCAGGAACTGCTGCGCTACTTCCACCCGATGGTCGCCGGTGTGACGCTGCCCGGCGTCGGCGTGGTCATGCTCATGGCCATCCCCTACCTCGACAAGAACCCGTCGGCGCGACCCGAGAACCGCAAGGTCGCCAACCTCGCGTTCACGTTCTTCCTGACCTTCTGGACCGTCCTGGTCATCATCGGCTCGTTCCTGCGCGGCGCCGGCTACGAGTGGGTCTGGCCGTGGACGCAAGGGTTGGGCTTCACGCTCTAGCAAGCACCCGTCACACGCCCGACGCGGCGAGAGACGACCGAGGATCCCATGGCAGACGACACCAACAAGCGCCGGCTCCAGCCGGTCGGGCGGCGCACGTTCCTGCGCTACAGCCTGTTCGGCGCCACCAGCGCCGGCCTGGGCGGCTTCGGCCTGGCCGCGCTCGCGCAACTGTGGCCACGGCCGGGCGACGAACTCACCGGCGAGGTCCCGATCGCCAACGCCGCCGAGCTGGCCGCCACCATCGAGGGCGACCGGGCTCCCTACCGGGTCCCCGAGGGGGGCCTGTCGATCGTGCGCTGGGACCCGTCGCTGACCGCCGCCGAACGCAACTACGGCGAGGACCACGCGGTCGGTGACGGCTTCGGGCTGATGGCGCTCTACACCAACGCCTGCCCACACCTCGGATGCGCCGTGCCGTGGTGTCAGAGCTCGCAGTGGTTCGAGTGCCCCTGCCACGGCTCGCGCTACAACCGCTACGGCGAGTGGACCGGCGGTCCCGCGCCGCGCGGGCTCGACCGCTATGCGTCCTTCATCGACGAGGACGGCGTCCTCGTCGTCGACTTCAGCAACCTCATCACCGGCCCGGCCCGCACCGCGAACGCCCTCGACCAGTCACCCGAGGGTCCCGCCTGCGTCTGACCGTTTCGCTCCCCGGAGTTCCCACATGCCTGGTCTGTTCATCCTCGCCGAAGGCGGCGGTAGCGGTGGCAACGCGCCCATGGTCATCCTCGTCGGTGCCCTGGCGGCGTTCGCCATCGCCTACTTCGTCGTCGGCCCGGGCAAGCGTCGCAAGGGCCCCCGCCGGCTCGGCGACATCCCGCTGTCGATGCGCCCCTACCACTCCGACGAGGAACTCGAGACCACCGGCATGGAGCGCGCCATGGCCTGGGGCGTCGCCCTGGCCGTGTTCGCCTCGCTGTTCCTGCCTCTGTACTGGCTCATCGAGCCCGCGCGCATCAACCAGCGCGTCGACGAGTTCTACCACCAGGACGTCGCGGCCGGCCGGGAGTTGTTCGCCGCAGCCTGCGCGTCCTGTCACGGCGAGGACCTCGGAGGCGGCTCCGCTCCGCACCCGAACCAGGACATCCAGGCGCCCTGGCCGGCGCCCTCGCTCGACAACATCGTCGCGCGCTACCAGGACTCCGAGGTCGTCGACGACGTCGCCCAGTTCATGTACCAGACCATCGAACAGGGCCGCGCCGGCACGCCGATGCCCGCCTTCGGCGTCGGCGAGGGCGGCCAGTACTCCGACCAGCAACTCCAGGCGATCCGGGCCTACATCCTGTCGGTCCAGACCGGCGAGGTCGAAGAGGTCGACGCCCAGGCCTTCGAGGGCGCATCCGGCGAGGACATCTTCGGTGCCAACTGCGCCCGCTGCCACGGCGAGAACGCCGAGGGCTACGTGGGACCGCAACTGCTGAACTTCTTCGAGCGCTACGGCGCCGCCGACGGTGACGAGGAATCGATCGAACAGGCGCGCGCGGTCGCTCGCGACACGATCATCAACGGACGCTGGGTGCCGGGCAAGGCCCCGATGCCGAGCTTCGCGCAGGTGCTCAGCGACGACGCCATCGAGGCGCTCATCGACCACATCGAGAGCATCCAGGAGACCGGCGGACCACGCTTCGGTCAGATCGGCGGCGACCCCGAGCCCGCCGCGGAGGGTGACGACCAATGACCGGCCTTCTCGAAACGCTCGTCCCGCTGCTCGTCGACCTCGGGTCGCTGGTAGCGGTCGAGCAGGCGATCCCCTCGTCACACCCCGTCGCGCTGCTCGCCGTGCCCCTCGGGCTGCTGTTCTTCGGCGGCTCGGTCTACCTGCTGCTGTGGTCCAACTATGGCGCCCGCAAGGCCGGTGCCATCTACGGCGTGGCCTTCTTCGGCTTCGGGATGCTGCTCGGCCTGTTCTGGTGGTTCGGCGGCCCGGGCATCCCCCCCTACCTCGGCATCACCCACTTCCCGGGTGGGGACAACACCCAGTTCGCCGAGGACTGGCTGCCGTTCGAGCCCGGTTCACAACGCGCCGAGTACTTCACGGCCGATGACGGCGACGCCGACTTCGTCACCATCGAGGAGTACCTCGGAATCCAGGACCAGGCCGAAGAGGACATCCTCGCCGATCCCGCCTACGCCAACCTCGCCGGCTCCACCTCCGCAGCCGTGGACGAGATGCGCGGCGCGTTCCTGCCCATCGACGAGAACGGTGTGGCGCTGATCGGCGTCGAGCGGCGCTCGGCCCTCGAAGACGAGGTCGCCGAGGTCCAGCCCGAGGACAGCCGCCGCGGCAACCCGTTCTACACCGCCGAGGCGACCGGCGACGCCGAGGTCACCGACGACTCCGACACGGGCCTGCGGATCCTGCGCGCCGAGTTCCAGACCTACGCCAACTTCGTCGACGCGGACGGTGTCCCGCTCGAGGACGGCCCGATCGCGGTCGGCGAACCCACCGAGTGGTTCGCGTTCTACGACCCCGGCATGCGCTGGCTGCCGTCGGCGGTCTGGACCATCGTGTCGCTGCTCGGCTTCCTCGGCAGCCTCTTCGCCCTCGACCGTCTCGAGTTCCGCGAGAAGCGGCTGCTGGCGGACCAGGTCGAAGAGCCCGAGGACCTCGCCGTCCCGATCGCCCAGTAACCCCGCCAGCATCACGCTCTGCGCCCGTCGGTCTTCCGGCGGGCGCTGCGCTTTGCTGGCGTTTGTGCGTGACCGCTCCGGGGCCGGCTGGGTCGCCTGCGCAGGGGGCGTTTTCGCCCCTGGCACTCGGCTCCACTCGTCGGCATCGCTTCGCTCGCCTCCAGCCCCTGCTACGGCGACCCACCCGGCCCCTCCGCTCCCGTTCGCTGCGCTGCTGCGCCCGCCGTGGTGGTTGCGTGGGGCGTGCTGCTGCCGTGGTTGCTGGCTCTGTGGGAGGGACTCGGGCCCGGGAACTGTGGGGGTTCGCGCGGCTGGGTTGGCAGTTGCGGTGGGTGGCGGGCACCCTCTCGGTTCTGGCTCCTCTTCGGCAGGACTTCCCGCGTGTCTCGCGTTCGTCTGTCTGCGTTGCTGCTCGCCCTGGCGCTCGTGGCCTCGGCGTGCGGTGGCGATGGTGGGTCGGCGGCTTGTGAGGAGGCGCTGCCAGGGGTGCGTGCGGGGTTGTGTCCCATTCCGGAGGGGGAGCGGGTCGCGGCGCCCACCGACGCGATGCCGGTGCTGGGAGAGGACGGCGAGATGTCGATCGCCGACCTGCGGGGCCGGGTCGTGGTCGTCAACTTCTGGGCGTCGTGGTGTGGGCCGTGCCGGGCCGAACAGCCGATGCTGACCGAAGCGCACGCGATGCTGCCCGCGGACGAGGTCGCCTTCCTCGGAGTCAACATCGAGGACGCCCGCGCCAACGCGCTCGCCCATCAGGACGAGTTCGCGATTGCCTACCCCAGCCTGTTCGACCCCGACAACGTCTACGCGTCGCGGTACGGCGGCGTCGGGGCGCGCACCATCCCGACCACGCTGTTCCTCGACGACCAGGGGCGCGTCGCCGTCCGCTTGTTCGGCTCGCCGCGCGACGCCATCGAGGTGGCCGCACTGGTCGAGGCGGTCGCCCGTGGCTGAGACCGTCCAGACCCTCATCGCCGACGCCAACGTCCTGGTCGCCGCGGCGATCGCGTTCACCGCCGGACTCGTGTCGTTCGCCAGCCCCTGCGTCGTCCCCCTGGTGCCGGGCTACCTGTCGTACATGACCGGGCTGTCCGGCCAGGACCTCGCCGACGGCGGCGCCCGGGCGAAGGGGCGGGTGGCGCTGGGATCGGTCCTGTTCGTGCTGGGGTTCGCCGTCCCCTTCGTGATGTTGGGCTCGTTCGTGGCCGCGTTCGACGTCCTGGCCCGCTCGACCACGGCCCGGGTCGTGATGGGGCTGATCGTGTTCGCGCTCGGCGTGCTCATGGCCAGCGGCCGGCTGATGCGCGAGTTCCGGTTCATGGACCGCGCCCCGACCGGGGTCGCGTCGGCGCCGCTGCTCGGGTTCGTGTTCGGGGTCGGCTGGACCCCGTGCGTCGGCCCCGCCCTCGGCGCGATCCTGACCATCGCGGCCGCGTCCACCGACGGCGTGTCCGGCCGTGGCGCCTTCCTCGGCTTCGTCTACGCCCTCGGCCTGGGCGTGCCGTTCATCGTGTTCGGGCTGCTGTTCCGCCGGCTGTCCGGCACCCTCGACTTCCTCAAGCGCAACGCCAGGACGCTGCAGATCGCCGGTGGGTCGCTGCTCGCCCTGGTCGGACTGGCCATCGCCACGGGCGTCTGGGAGCAGTTCATCCGCATGCTGCGCCCGCTCATCCAGGGCTTCACGCCGCCGATCTGACCCACGAGCGAGACAGGTACGTTGCCGACGTGAGCCGCACCGACTCCGCCGCGCCCCCCGAGGCGAACCCGAAGGTCCGTCCCCCACGCCGTGGCGGTGACGGTCCGCTGGGCTTCGCCTGGGCTTCCGTCGTCATGGGCTGGCGCTGGCTCGTGCGCATGCGCACCGCGCTGTACCTGCTCGGCCTCGTCGGTCTCGAGACGCTGCTGGCCACCGTCGTGCCCCAGGAACCCAACGTCGGCGCCACCGTCGACGCCTGGCGCACCGGCGAGGAGGGGCCGGGCACGCTCGTCGCCGGCCTGATCGACCTGGTCGGTGGCTTCGACGTCTACGGCTCCCCCGCCTTCCTCGCGCTGCTCCTGCTGCTGTTCCTGAGCCTGACCGCCTGCCTGATCCCGCGCATCCGCGCCTGGGTCCGGCTCGTCCGCCACAGCCGCCCCCCGCTGACCCGCAACGCCGGCCGCCAGGCCGTGGTCGCCCGGCTGACCACCACCCATGACGTCGCCGAGGTCCACGCGGTCGCCGCCGAGCTGTTGCGTGGCAGGCGGTGGCGTGTGCGTACCGAGGCCGATCAGGCCACCGCCCAACCTCCCGCCCAGGTGGCGGCGGAGAAGGGCCTGTGGTCGCGCGAGGGCGGCAGCCTGCTGTTCCACGTCAGCTTCTACGTGCTGCTCGCCGCGATCGTCTTCGGCCAACTGCTCAGCTTCGAGGGCCAGCGCGCCGTCGTCGAGGGTGAACGGTTCGCCGACACGCCGGTGTCGTACTGGACCTACCGGCCCGGCCGCTGGTGGAACGAGACCAGCCACTCGGGCTGGGTCCTCGACCTCGAGCAGTTCCACGTCGACTGGGTCCGCGACCCCCTCGCCCCGGGAGCGGGACAGCCGACACTGTTCCGCTCGGACGTCGAGGTGACCCGCGCCGACGGCACCACCGAGACGACCGTCGTCGAGGGCAACCGGCCGCTGGTCATCGACGGCATGAAGATCCACCAGCTCGACTGGGGCTACGCGCCGCTCGTGCAGGTCGAGGTCGACGGCGAGCTCGTCTTCGAGGACTACCTCACCGCCACGCTGA
>DATHUR010000199.1:0-52451 GCA_035462025.1 Egicoccus sp.
CGGATCCTCGGGATCCTCCATCCACCCGGCCGGCGGACCGCCCATCGATGCCCCTTCGCTCCAGCTCGCGCCCAGCCTACTGACGTGGCCGCAACGGCCGTCGCGCCGGGCCGGTGCGGCCACCCGAGCTGCGACGAGGCCGCGGACAACGGCGATGCTGACGTTGCCGGTCACCCCGACCGTGTCCACCTGGCGTCACCATGTCATGCCACATCGAGGCTGTGGCAGAACGCCCGCGGGGCCTCGCTCGGGTTCCCGGTCTGGACCCGCGTGGTCAGCGCCGCGGGGTCACCTCGAATGTCTCGCCGTTCACGATCACCCTCCGGCCGCCGACCTCGCTGCCCCATTCGACGAACACCTCGTCGGCGCACTCGGCGTCCGGGTCGCCGGGATCGATCTCCTCGAGTCGGATCTCGACCGTCTCCTCGCCGACGGAGACGTCCGTGGAGTAGCGCGCGTTGCACGACGGCATGGCGATCGAGAGTCCGCTGTCGGTCGCGGTCACGGCGTCCGGTGTGACCGGTCCTCCGGCGGAACAGCCCGCGGCGAGCACCAGCAACAGCGCCTGGCTCGGACGTCTGCCCACCGCTGCGTCTCCCGGCCCATCGGTGTGACCAGCCTGCCACGTCGCCGCCGCGGCGGCTCAGGGGGTGTCGAGTGCGTCGAGTTCGGCGCGGGCGGCGGCGAGGTCGTCGTCGTAGTCGGCGAGGTCGGACTCGACCGCATCGGCCTCGGCCCGGGCGGCGTCGGCGCGGCCCTGCAGGTCGTCGGCTTCCTCGCGCGCCCTGACGGCGCGGTCGGCCTGCTTGTCCCGGGCGGCCGTCAGCGCGTCGATGCGTCGCTCGAGGGCGCGGCGCCGCTTCGACAGCTCACGCTGCGCCTCGGCGCTGCGCTTCTGCTCGGCCGCGCGGGTCTGTTCCGCCTCGCGGGCCTTGGCGGCCGCGTGTTCCTCGTCGGCCCTGCGGTCGGCTTCGTCCTGGCGCGCTGCCGCTGCCTCGGCCGCTGCCTCGGCCGCTGCGGCCAGCCCTTCGGCGGTCTCGTCGTATGCGTCGTCCGCCGCCGCGTCGTCGTCCTCGTCTGGCGGATCGGGCAGCACCGACAGGCCGAACCCGAGACCGCCGAACCCGGCCCCGGGCAGGGCCGTTGCGAACGTGCCGCGTCGCAGGGCGTCGTGGTGGGCCGGGTCGACGGCCGCGGCGAAGATCGTCTGCTCGACCTCGTCGAGGTGGGCGTCGGCGCGCGTGCCCGCCTCGGTCAGGATCCGCCCGGCCGCTTCACGCAGGTCGCCCACCAGGTCGCGCAGCCGCAGCGACGCCTCACGCATCCCGTCGGCGCGGCGTCCGCTGGCGGCACGGTGTTGCAGCGCACGCAGGTCGTCGGCGGCCTCGATGAGCGCCTCGACCCGCTCGCCGTGGCGGCGCGTCACCTGATCGACGGCCCAGGCCGGCACCGTGGGCTTGCGGTGCGCCTTGAGCGCGGCGGCCAGCTCCTTGTGCCCCTGCGCCTTGAGTTCCTTGACCCGCCGGTCACGTTCGGCGGTGAACTCGTCGAGCGCGACGCCGTACACCGCCTCGACGTGCGAGGCGAGCGGGCCGTCCGACTCGGCGATCGCGTCGTCCAGGGCTCAGCTCGCCTTCGAGGTCGCGTCGCCCTCGGCGAGCGCGGCGGCGAGTTCGTCCTTCGTCATCGACGACCGGCCGGGCAACTCGCGTTCCTGGGCGAGCTCGTACAACTCGTCCTTGCTCATCGAACCGTAGTCCCGCCCACTGCCCGAACCGCCTGCGGCCGTCGAGCCGCCGCCGGCTTTGTCCCGCTTGGCACGGTCGAGGCTCTGCTCGAGCGCCGCCATGAGGTCGATCACGCCGCCGGTGTCGCGCTCGGGCGCCACGATCTCGATCTGTTGACCCTCGGCCTTGGCCTCGAGGAAGTCGGTCACGCGCTGCTGGTACTCGTCGTGGTAGCGCGACGGGTCGAACTCGGCCACCAACGAGTCGATCAACTGCTCGGCCATCGCCAGTTCGCGCTTGGACACCTCGACCTGCTCGAGCGTGTCGGTGGCATCGAGCTCGGCCGGGTCGGCGACCTCGTCGGCGTAGTGCATCGTCGACAGCAGCAGCAGGCCGTCGCGTGCGCGGACCGCGGCCAGGTACTCCTTGTTGCGCATCACGAACCGTGCCACCGCGACCTTGTCGGCCTGCTCCATCGCCTCGGCGAGCAGCTTGTAGGGCTTGGCCGCCGCATCGCTCGAAGGCATCAGGAAGTAGGCCCGGTCGTAGTAGATCGGGTCGATCTCGCGCAGGTCGACGAAGTCCTCGATGTCGATCAGGCGCGACGCCTCGGGATCGAGATCGTCGAGTTCCTCGGGCTCGACCACCACGTAGGTGTCCTCGCCGACCTCGTAGCCCTTGACGATGTCGCGGTACTCGACCTCCTCGCCGGTCTGCTCGTCGACCCGCTTGTTGCGGACCCGGTTGCCGGTCTCGCGGTTGAGTTGGGTGAAGCTCACCGAGTGCGTGCGCACGGCCGTGAACAACTGCACCGGCACGCTGACCAGCCCGAAGCTGATCGACCCGCTCCATGTCGCCCGTGCCATGTCGTCACCTCTCGTCGAACGTCAAGGATGCCAGCCCGGCCCGCGCATCGTCGCGACAAATGCGGACCGGACGGCGCCTGCCCGTCGTGCAATGATCGTCCGATCACCACCTGCCGTCGAGAGGCTGTGCCGTCATGTCCGAACTCGCCACGACGCCCGCCACTGCGGCCGCCGCGACCGCGCCCGGCGACCAACTGCCGGACGCCTTCGCGCCCTACCGCCGAGAACTGACCGGCTACTGCTACCGCATGCTCGGCTCGTCGTTCGAGGCCGACGACGCGGTCCAGGAGACGCTCGTGCGGGCCTGGCGCGCCTATGACCGCTTCGAGGGCCGCGCGTCGCTTCGCACCTGGCTGTACCGCATCGCGACCAACGTGTGCCTGGATCAACTCCGAAGCCGCAACCGGCGGGCCCGCCCGATGGACCTCGGCCCGGCCACCACCGTCGCCGCCGCCGAACTGATCGAGCGCGACGCCGCGACCTGGGTCGAGCCCGCCCCCGACGGCGCCATGCTGCCCACCAGCGGCGATCCGGCCGAGATGGCGGTCGCGCGCGACTCGCTGCGGCTCGCGCTGGTCGCCGCGCTGCAGCACCTGCCGGCCAGGCAGCGTGCGGTGCTGATCCTGCGCGAGGTCCTGCAGTGGCACGCCGACGAGGTCGCCGAACTGCTCGACACGACCGTCGCGTCGGTCAACTCGGCCCTGCAACGCGCGCGGGCCACGCTGGCGAAACGGCCACCCGCGCAGACCGAGTCGCTGCGCCCCGACGACCCGGCACAGGCCGAACTGCTGGCCCGCTACGTCGACGCGTTCGAGCGCTACGACATGGACGCGCTGACCGCCCTGCTGCGCGAGGACGCGATCCAGAACATGCCGCCGTACGACCTGTGGATCGTCGGACGGGACGAGATCGCCAAGTGGATGGTCAGCCCCGGTCCGGACAAGTGCCGGGGGTCGCGCCTGGTCGCGACCTCTGCCAACGGCATGCCCGCCTACGCGCAGTACCGGCACGACCCCGAAGGCGGGTACGCGGCGTGGGCGCTGCAGGTGCTCGAGATCGTCGACGGCGAGATCATCGCCTTCAACAGCTTCCTCGACACCGACCGGCTGTTCCCGCAGTTCGGCCTGCCTCTGCGACTCGACCACTAGCCCGCCCCTTCGGGCTCGGTCGGTAGCTCCTCGTCGAGGCCGAACAACTCGAGCAGTTCGACCAGCCGCGGCGACGCATGCCGCAGCCGGACGTCGCGTCCGAGCCGGCGCGCGGTCAACAGCACGCGGGCCAGCGCGTCGACGGTCGCGGCGTCCGGCGTCGTCAGCGCGGCCAGGTCGAGCACCGCGACGTCGGCGTCGCTGGCGAGCAGTCGATCGCGCAGCGAGCCGCACAACCGCAGCGCCGCCCGCGCGCCGCCCGGCGCCTGGATCGGGACCAGCAGCACGCGTGGCGGTGGCGGGTTCGGTCCGCTCCCGGCTGCGTCCACCTCGACTCCTGCCCGGCCCGGTCGTGTGGTGGACGAGCGGCCCGGACAGGACTCATCGGTCGGCGACGTCGCTGAGCACCATGCGGCGGCGATCGAGCGGGAGCGCGGCGTCCCAGCGGGCCGCCAGGATCTGCACGACGCCGAGATCGCCGGACTCGAACCCCAGGACGGATCCGGCGAGGTAGGCGCGCCAGACACGGGCGGTCGTCTCGCCGACCAGCGCCGCGGCCCGCGCGTAGTCGGCCTCGAGGTTGCCGACCCAGTGCTGCAGCGTGAGCGCGTAGTGGCGGCGCAACTGCTCGACGTCGTGGACCTCGAACCCGCCGCGCTCGAGGACCCGGACCATGTGGTGCGACGGGACCAGCGCACCGTCGGGGAACACGTAGCGGCCGATGAACGTGTCGGGTTGCCGGGCGAAGTCGCGCACGAGGTCGCGGTGCCCGGTGGTGATCCCGTGGTTGAGCAGGCGGCCCCCTGGCGCGAGCCGCTCCGACAGCGACCGCACGTAGAGGTCGAGCATGTCGGCGCCGACGTGCTCGACCATCCCGACCGAAGCGATGGCGTCGAACCGCTCGTCGACGTCGCGGTAGTCGCGGACCTCGATGCGCACACGGTCGGCGAGGCCGGCGTCGGACACCCGCTCCTGCGCCAGTTCGGCCTGCCGCTCGGACAGCGTCACGCCCAGGGCACGGACGCCGTAGTGCCGTGCCGCGTGCAGCACGAGTGCGCCCCAGCCGCAGCCGACGTCGAGGAAGCGCTCGCCGGGTCGCAGGTCGAGTTTGCGGCACACCAGCTCGAGCTTGCGTCGCTGCGCGCGGTCCAGCGCGTCGCGGTCGGGCGGCGGGACACCGGCGTCCTCGTCGGCGAAGTAGGCGCACGAGTAGACCATGGCGTCGTCGAGCACGAGTCGGTAGAAGTCGTTGCCCACGTCATAGTGGTGGCGGACCGCCGCGGCGTCCCGCTCGCGCGTGTGGACGCGACCCTGCAGACGTGCGCGTCCCCCGTCGAGGTCGCGCGGCGCGGCGGGCATCCGTAGCGCCGCGGTCGCCAGGTCGACCCGGTCACGCCAGGTCAGCGTCTCGCGCAGGCGCGCAACGGCCCGCAGCGCCGCCACCATCGAGCCCTCGACGTCGATCGCACCCGCGAGGTAGGCCTCGCCGGCGCGCAGGTCGTCGCGGGCGTTCGCGACCGCGCGCAGCGACCACGGTTGGGCCAACACGAGCCGGAACCCGGCCCCGTCGGACCCGAGTTCCCGCCCGTCCCACAGACGCAACGGCAGATCGTGACCATGGCGGGCCAGCCGGGCGTGGACCCGACCGACCGTCCTCGCAGCGGTCTCTCCCGCAGCCACTGAGGAGACTCCCATGTCCCGCATGATGCGTCGCGCGCCGACCCGGGGCAACCGTTTTCGGACCGACCGCGTCCATCCGGCTAGGTGGACGGACGCGGCGGACGGCGATACCACCGCAGCGACCGCGGCCGGGCTTCCCGCAGCCGCTGGTGTCGCCGCGCCTGCTCGATGCGGTCCTCGTGGATGGACCTGGCCAGCTCGTCGAACACGGTCGACCCCTCTCCTGATGTAACCGCTCACAACCCTACACCGGTGACACTAACCGGTCAACTGACAATACCGGTTACATGGTGGCTATACTGGTCCGCATCTCCCCGAGACGGATGCCGGATGGACGCCCCGACCGCCACCACGACGACGGAGGTCGTGGACTTCCTCAACACCCTCGACATCGACGGTGACCGCGACGACCTGGCCGACGTCGAGGCGTTCGGGTCCTGGCTCGCCGACCGCACGGCCGGCCACGGTCGCGCCGCGGCCACGGCCACCTCGCTCGAACGTGCGCGACGGCTGCGGGACGCGCTGCGGCGGCTCGCGCGCGCCAACCACGACGGCGACGTCGACCGGGAGGCGCTCGAAGCCCTCGACGCGCTGTCCCACGACCTCGGGCTGCGGCCACGCTTCGAACCAGCGGGTGTGACGATCGCCTGCGATGTCGAGGGCACGGACGGTGTGCTCGGCCGGCTCCTCGCCGACGTGGCCACGGCGATGCGCGACGGCGCGTGGACCCGCGTGAAGCTGTGTGCCGACGACGCGTGCGCCTGGGCGTTCGTCGACGCGTCGCGCAACCGGTCCGGTCGGTGGTGCTCGATGGCCGGTTGCGGCAACCGGGCCAAGGTCCGCGCCTACCGCTCGCGTGGCGCGCAGGCGCCGCAGGTCTGACCGCTGCCGGTCGCGTGGTGGGCGAGCGCTAGCGTTCCCCGCCGTGACCGCCCCCCTCCCCGCCGAGCCGCCGCCCGTGCCCCGAACGACGGCGGCGCTGCTGCGCGACCGCACGTTCGGTCCGTGGTTCTTCGGCAACGCCGTGTCCAACAGCGGCAACTGGCTGTTCAACGTCACGGCCGCGATCGTGGTCTACCGGCTCAGTGAGTCGGCCCTGCTGGTGGGTCTGGTCTCGGTCGCACAGTTCGGGCCGCTGCTGTTGCTGTCGCCGCTGGGCGGCGCACTGTCGGACCGACACGATCGCCGCCGGCTCCTACTCGCCTCCCAGACGGTCGGCGCCACGGCCGCGACCGCGCTGGCGGTCGCCGCGCTGGTCGTCGGCCTCGACCGCCTGCCGGGGGCGTGGCCGATCCTGCTCACCGCATTCGGCATCGGGATGGGCCAGGCCGTGGCCGCCCCCGCCCTGCAGTCACTGGTGCCCTCGCTGGTCGACGACCACGACCTCGAAGCGGCCGTCGCGCTGACCTCGCTGACCTTCAACCTCGGTCGCGCGCTCGGGCCCGCGACCGCTGGGCTGCTGCTCGCCACGCTCGGGGCCGAGGCCGCGTTCGTGATCAATGCAGCCAGTTTCCTGGTGCTGATCGCGGTGCTGGGCGTGATCCGCCCCCGGCCCCGCGAGCACAGCAGCGGCCGCGACCGGTCCGTGCGGGCCGGCCTGCGCTACGTCCGCGGCGAACCGGGCCTGCTGCTGCTGTTGGGCGGCGTGATGGCGACCGGGTTCGCCGTCGACCCCATGATCACGCTGGCACCGGCCCTGGCCATCGAACTCGGGGGCAGCGACACGCTCGCCGCCGGCCTCGTCAGCGCGTTCGGGCTCGCGGCCGTCCCGGCCGCGACCATCTCGGGCCGGCTGCAGCGCCGTCTTGGCAGCCTGGTGGTCGCCACGGCCGGCTGCGCGACCATCGCCGCCGGGCTGCTGCTGTCCGCGCTGTCCCCGGCAGCCTGGGTCGCGGTGTGCGGCTTCGGCCTGACCGGTATCGGGTTCGTGCTGGCGCTGACCAGCTTCACCAGCGTGCTGCAGCGACGCGTCCCCGACGCGCTGCGGGGACGCGTCATGGCCCTGTGGAGTGTCGCGTTCCTGGGCAACCGCCCCATCGCCGCCCTGATCGACGGCGCCGTGGCCGACCGGGCGGGTCCCCGCTGGGCGATGGGTGTGGGCATCACCGTGGCGGCGCTCGGTGTCCTGGTCGCGACGCGCCTGCGACGCCGGCCGGCCTGACCGTTTCGCCGGGATACCGCGCGGTTCCCGCGGCGACGGCGTGACCGTTGGGTCGGCTGGACGTTGGTGTGCCCGAGGACCGAGTCATCCGGGAGACCGACACGCAAGGGGAACCATGAACCGCCTCGCACCGCCGCGTGCGGCGACCGCCGTGCTCGGCATCGCCGCCCTGTCGCTGATGGGCTTCGCACCAGCCCCCGGCCTCGCCACCACGGGCCCGGTGGCCGGCGCGTCGGCAGACGCGCTGCCGGTCGAGATCGCCGACCTCGACCTCACCGTGCCCGACCTCGGCCTGGGCGGAAACCTCGGCGCCTACATCGTGCGCCTGCAGACCCCGCCGGCGACGGTCGCCGCGGCCGCGGCCGGCGGCGCCCTCGACGTCGCCGCCTACCGGGCCCGACTGGCCGCCACCCAGGACGCACTGCTGGCCGATCTCGCCGACCGCGGCGTGCAGTTGCTGGCCCTGCCCAGCGCCGACGCGCACGGTGCGGTCGTGCAGCGGCCGGCCCGCATGACCTACGTCCTCAACGCCATCGGCGTGGCCGCCACGCCGGCGGCCGCCGAGGCGCTCGCGGCGCACCCCGAGGTCCGCGCGATCGACCCGGTCACCGAGGTCGAGGCCCTGATGGACGAGAGCGTGGCCTACACCCGCGCGCCGCAGGCCTGGGAACTCGGCGCCACGGGCGCCGGCCAGTCCGTGGCCGTGCTCGACACCGGCATCGACTGGACCCATCCGATGTTCGGCGGCGACGTCACCCCGCCCGGCGACACCCATCCGAAGGTCAAGCACTACGAGACCTGGACCGCCGGCCACTCCGACGCCCACGGGCACGGCACCCACGTGTCGGGTACCGCGGCCGGATCGTCGGCATACGGCGAGACGCCGCTCGGCCCCGCGCGCTACGACGGTCCGGCCAAGGACGCCGAGCTGTGGGCCTACAAGGTCCTCAGCGACGCCGGCACCGGCCTGAACCTGTCGGTGGTCATGGGCATCGAGTCGGCCGCCGAACGCGCCCCCGACGTCATGAACCTGTCGCTGGGCAGCGAGGACGGCGACCCCGACTCGGCCGAGTCCGAGGCGCTGAACAACGCGGCCGCCGCCGGGGTCGTCTCGGCCGTCGCGGCCGGCAACTCCGGCCCCGGGTACTCGACGATCGGCAGCCCCGGTTCGGCCCACGACGTCGTGACCGTCGGCGCGTCGACCGACCCCGGCGACCGCGGCTACCTCGCCTCGGTGCCGGATGGTGCGCTGGCCGGCATCGAGATGGTGCCGATGGCCGGCTCGGTGATCCCCGACGAGGACCAGACCGAGTTGTTCGTCCACTGCGGCCTCGCCGCCACGCCCGCCGACTGTGGCGCCGAGGCCGGCGGGAAGATCGCCCTGATCCAGCGCGGCACCACCCCGTTCTCGGCCAAGGCCGTCAGCGCCGAGGCCGCGGGGGCGATCGCCGCGGTCATCTACAACGAGGAGCCAGGCAACTTCGCGGGCTCGCTGACCGGTGTCACGCCGGGCATCCCGGTCGTCGCGATCAGCCAGGAGCACGGCCACGCCCTGCTGGAACTGCTCGACGAGGACGGCGTCTCGACCACCGATCTGCGGCTGGCATGGAGCGACCCGCAGGCCCTGGTGGGCCAGGTCGCCGGCTTCTCCAGCCGCGGCCCCAACGACGACTGGGTCATCAAGCCAGACGTCGTCGCGCCGGGCAACGACATCACTTCCTCGGTTCCGCGCGCCGGCCAACTCGCCTCGCCGGACGGCTACGGCCAGGCCGGAGGGACCTCGATGGCCTCGCCGCACGTCGCCGGGATCCTGGCCCAGTTGACCCAGCTGCACCCGGGCTGGACCCCGCAGATGCTCAAGACCGCCCTGATGAACACCGCGGTGCAGTTGACCGACCCGGCGACGGGCGAGCCGTACTCGGTGCACGACCAGGGCGCGGGCCTCGTCGACGCCCATGCGGCGGCGACCACCCCGGCGCTGCTCGGCGAGACCTACCGCGACCACGACGCCTACCCGGACGGCACCCTCGCCCGGGGCAGTGTGAACTTCGGCCAGGTCGAGGTCGGTCAGCGGACGGTGCTCGACAAGCAACTCGTCATCCATGACGTCTCCGGCCAGGGCGGCCGCTGGCGGCTGTCGTTCGTGCCGGGCGACGGCAACGGGCGCGGCGAGGAGGCCGGGCAGGCCATTCCGAAGCGTGGCTTCAAGGTCTCGCTGCCGCGCGACATTCGCGTCACCCCCGACGGCACCGCCACTGCCCCGCTGCGCATCACACTCGACGGCGCCCGGGTCCCCGAGGGTGACTACGAGGGCCACGTCGTGGCGACCAACGGCAAGCGCACGCTGCGGGCGCCGCTCGCGCTGAGCGTCGTCCACGCCGAGGACGCCGACGCCCCAGCCGGCGAGACCCTGTGGCTGCGCGGCAACGCCGAGGACGGCTGCACCGGCGAAGGCCGCCTGGACGTCGAGGCCTGCGGCGGACCGTTCCTGCGTCCGGACGGGGAACCGTCGACCTCGTCCGCCGCGACCTGGACCGCGCTCGGCGGCACCGGTGTCGTCGACGGCACGGCGGCCCGCAACGTCCACGACCCGAACTGGACCTGGTTCCTCGACGGTGAGCAGGTCACGCTCGACGGCACGGTGACGGCGCGCTGGTGGGCCGAGTGCACGGCCTGCGGCGACCTCGGCAGCGCGGACTGGGTGCTGCGCCTGTGGGCCGACGGCGAACTCGTCGTGGAGCAGACGGTGACGGCGACCCCGACGGCCGCGGCGAGCATCGAACTGCTCGAGGCGAACGTCGACCTGCCCGCGGCCGTGACGGCCGACGACCACGTCACGCTCCACATCGAACCGGTCTACCTCGACACCCAGACCGTGGGGATCATCTACTACGACAGCCAGTCGGGCTGCGGTGCCGCGAGTGGCCCGTGCGACAGCCACGTGGTGCTGCCGGTCAGACACTGAGCGGGTCGAGGCCGGCCGGTCACGCGGCGAGGTGACCGGCCAGCACCTCGGCCGCCAGGTCGACGTCCGACTCGCTGGTCGAGACGTGGAACGACAACCGCAACCGGCCGGCCCGGGTAGCCGCCACGATCCCGGCCCCGCGCAGTAGGTCGGGGACGGCCTCGTCGGCCGTCGCCGACACGATCGCCGAGCCCACGTCGGGCAGCCCGACCTTCGCGCAGAACCGTTCGGCGAGCCCCGTCGCGTGGGTGTGCAGGGCCGGCGCGCCGACCTCGAGCAGGAAGCCCAGCGAGGCGGCCTGGCCGACCCACGAGTGCCAGGCCGGCGAGACGTCGAACCGTCGCGCGTCGGCGGCGAGACGCAGTGGTGAGCCGTAGATGCTCGACCAGCGGTCCTCGCCGGCGTACCAACTCGCCGCGACCGGAACGAGGTCGTCACGATGGTCCGGCGCGACGGTGAAGAACGCGGTGCCGCGCGGGGCCAGCAGCCACTTGTAACCGCCGCCTGCGGTGTAGGTGAACCGGGCGGCGTCGATCGGTAGCCAACCGGTCGCCTGCGTCGTGTCGATCAGGGTCCGCGCGCCGACGGCCTCGCACGCCTCCACCAGCGCGTCGGCGTCGACGATCCGGCCGTCGGCGGACTGCACGGCGGACGCCGCCACCAGCGTCGTCGACGGCGTGACCGCGTCGGCGAGCCCCTCGAGTGGCGCCTCGCGCACCGTGAGGCCACGGCCGGACCGCGCCAGGAACGGGAACAGCACGCTGGTGAAGTCGCCCGTGGCCGTGAGCACCTCGCTGCCCTGCGGCAGCGACGCCGCCACCAGTCCGACCAACGACGACACCTGCGAGCCCAGGGCGACCCAGGACGGGTCGACCCCCACCAGCCGCGCGTAGTCGCGACGGCTGGCCTCCACGGCCGTGTCGAAGGCCGCGGCGTCGACGGTGCCGCGACGCCAGTCGTCGAGGGCGGCCATGACGGCGGCCATCGTGCGGCGGGGTGGCAGCCCGAGGGTCGCGGTGTTGAGGTAGACCACCTCGGCGTCGAACTCCGCCCGGGCGGCGGCCAGCCGCTCGGCGTCGGCGGCGGCAGGTCGGTCGCTCACATCGCGTTCCTCTCGTCCGGTCCGGACCGTAGCCAGAAGTGCCCGACGATCTAGCGTGCAGCGCCTGGACGCCGACGGGACGAGGTGGGTGTGGCAGCGCGACGCAGCGCCGGCCTGCTGCTGTTCCGCCGCGTCGACGGCGATCTCGAGGTGCTGCTCGCCCACATGGGCGGGCCCTTCTGGGCCAGGAAGGACGCAGCTGCCTGGACCCTCCCGAAGGGCGAGTACACGGCCGACGAGACCCCACTGGCGGCCGCCCGTCGCGAGTTCGTCGAGGAACTCGGCGTCCCGGTCCCGCCCGGCGAGGTGGTGGAACTGGGCGAGGTGCGCCAGTCGGGCGGGAAGACGGTCACCGCGTTCGCGCTCGAGGCCGACCTCGATCCCGCCAAGATCGTGCCGGGCACCTTCGAGCTCGAGTGGCCGCCGAGGTCGGGCCGGACGCAGTCGTTCCCCGAGACCGACCGCGTCGCCTGGTTCGACCTCGACGCCGCTCGCGAGAAAGTGGTGACCGCCCAGGTCGCGTTCCTGGAGCGACTCGAGGCTGCGCTGCGAGACTGAACGGGACTGCGGCGGCGGGCCCTGGGGCACCTCGGCCCTTCCCGGACCACAGCCACGGGGCTACACCTGGGGTGCCTGCCTTCGCGAAGGGCGCCTGCCATGTCGGTGCTGGCCTGGATCACGCTCGGTGGGCTGGCGATGAGCGTGCTCGCACTCTCGGGCAGTCTCACGCTGCTGCTCCCGGAGCGCTCGTTCGCGCGGGTCGTGCCGCGCCTGGTCGCGCTGGCGGCGGGCACGCTCATCGGCGGCGCGCTGCTCCACATGCTGCCGGAGGCGGTTGCGGCGATGGGCAACCGGCTGTCGGTGTACGTGTGGTTGCTGGCCGGGTTCCTCGGCTTCTTCGTGCTCGAGCAGTTGCTGCACTGGCACCACTGCCACCGTGCCGTCGCCGAGCACGGACCGCTCGGCTACCTGATCCTGGTGGCCGACGGGGTCCACAACTTCGTCGGGGGTATGGCGGTCGCGGGCGCCTTCCTCGTGGACATTCGCGTTGGCGTGGTGACCTGGCTCGCGGCGGCGGCCCACGAGGTGCCCCAGGAACTGGGCGACTTCGGCATCCTGGTCCACGCCGGCTGGCGCCGTTCGCGTGCCTTGCTGTTCAACTTCCTCTCGGCGCTGACGTTCCTGCTCGGCGGCTGGGTCGCCTACGTCCTGTCGGGACGCGTGGACGTCACCTGGCTGCTGCCGTTCGCGGCCGGCAACTTCCTCTACATCGCCGCGGCGGACCTCATCCCCGAGTTGACCGAGTACCCGGAGGCGTCGCAGAAGCTGCAGTTGACCGGCATGTTCGTGCTCGGCCTCGCGGGCCTGCTCGCCATCGCCCTCGCCATGTGAGCGACCGCGGGCCGGGCAGCGCCCGAACCGTTCGTCCCTGGCGCCCCCGCCCGTGCAGGTGTACACCGGACGTGGACGCACTGGAGGTGGGCCATGCGTGACATCGGTCGCGTCGTCGCACTCGCACCGGACCGGGACGTGGCAGACGAGACCCGGGCCGACCTGGCCGTCCACGGCATCCCCGCCGAGGTCGTCCACGCCCGCGAGGGCAGCTACGACCTCGAGGACGAGACGTTGCGCGAGCACGTCCTCGCGGGTGCCACGGGGATCCTCATCGGGCTGCTCGCCGGGCTCGCGCTCGGACTCGTCGTCGTGTTCTCGCTACCCGACGTCCGCGCCTGGGACACGACCGTCCGGCTCCTGGTCGTGGCCGGCATGGGGTTGCTCGGGACGATGCCGGCCATGATGTGGCAGATGGGCCGGCGCGACCACGACGACGACGATCCCGCCACGACCCGCGAGGTGACGGCGACCGACTGGCTGGTCATCGTGCACGAGGCCCATGACGCGCCTCGGGCACGCCGTGTGGCACAGCGACATGGGCTCGTCCTGCTCGACGACGAGGAACCTCGGCGCGTCGACGCGTGAACCCGCGGTGACGCCGAACCAAAGAAGCGGTCGCGATGAAGACGGCGGTCGAAGCCTGGACGCGTCTGCTCGGCGGTGACCCGCGGCCGTGGCTGCTCGCCTCGGACGAGCCCTCGGCCCGCTGGCTGACGCGGACCGCGCTGCTCGACGGGCGCGACCTCGCCGCGGCCGAGGCCGAGCGTGCGGCCGTCGTTGCCGACCCGGGGACGCAACGGTTGGTGCGGGCGCTTCCCGAGTGGGGCGACGACGTCATCGCGGGTCACCACAGTCCGTCATACCTGCCCAACCTGCTGCACCTGCTGGCGGACCTCGGTCTCCGCGGTGGCGACGACCCACGAATCGAGCAGCGGCTGGACGCACTCGAGGCCCACCAACGCGACGACGGCCGGTTCATGGCGTTCGGACGCGCACCGGGCACGCCCGGGCCGGTGTGGGGCTCGCTGCCCTGCGACACCCACGCGATCACCGAGGTGCTGATCCGCTTCGGCCGTGGCGACGGTTCGGCCGTGACCCGTGGGCTGGAACGCATGGCCGCCGATCTGCTCGCGACCACGCAGGGGCCGGGCTGGACGTGCGTGCCGGACCCCGCCGTCGGGTGGCGTGGACCCGGCCGCAAGGGGGCGGTCTGTCCCCAGGTGACCCTCGAGGCGTTGCGCACGTTCTCGCGCGTTCCGGCCGGGCAACGGCCGGACGGGCTCGAGCGGGCCGCGACGACGATGCTCGGTGTGTGGCGCCGTCGCGGGACGGAGCAGCCCTACATGTTCGGACACGGCAAGCGCTTCAAGACCGTGAAGTGGCCGCCGCTGTGGTACGGCAGCTTCTGGCTGCTCGACACGCTCGGCCGCTATCCGAGCGTGTGGGGACCGACCGGTGATCGCGGTGACCGCGCCTCGATGGCCGAACTGCTCGCCTGCCTGGTCGCCTACAACACCGCCGATGGCGGGTTGGTGACTCCGCGGTCGGTGTACCGCGGTTTCGAAGCCCACTCCTTCGGCCAGAAGCAGGTCCCGTCGCCGTTCGCGACCGCCCAGCTGGCGGCCGTCGTCCGTCGTCTGTCAGACCTGGTCGACGACGCCACGCAGGTCGACGTCGCCCGGTTGCCGAGCTCGCGGGGTGGCACGGGCGTCGCCCGACCACCGGGTCGGTGAAGCGCCGGAGCCTCGGTCCGGGTCGGCCATCGGGCGGCTGCGTAGGCTGGCGCTCCGCCGCCATCGCCGCAGGAGCGCCGTCGCCATGAGCATCCCCGGACTGCACGGTTCGTTGCCCGCGCTGGTGACACCGCTGGACGCCTCGCGAGCGGTCCACCTCGGCGACGTGGTCACGCTGGTCCGCCGCGCCGTGGACGACGGCGCCAGTGGCGTGGTCGTCGCCGGCAGCACGGGTGAGGGTGCGCTGCTCGAACCGGCCCAGCGCGTCGCGCTGACACGTGCCGCGCGCGAGGTGGTCGACGACATGGTCGCCGCCGACGGTCAGCAGCGGCCCCTGGTGGTCGCCGGCGCCTCCGGACCGACGGTGGCGTCCGTCCACGCCGACGTCGCCAGGCTCGCCGAGGCGGGCGCGGACATCGCGCTCGTGCTGGCACCCGCGACGTACCCGCTGACCCCCGAGGAACTGGTCGGGTTCCACCTCGCGATCGCCGAGCGGGCGGTCGTGCCAACGCTCGTCTACCACATCCCGCAGTTCACCGGTTCGGCGCTCGTGCCCGACACCCTGCCCGAGTTGGCGGCGCACCCCCGCATCGTCGGGATGAAGGACTCCTCCCCCGACGCCGACCGTCGCGCCGCCTTCGCGGCCGCCGCCGCCGGACTCGACGGCTTCGACGTGCTGACCGGCCACGGCTCGAGCCTGCGGTCCGCCCTCGAGGCCGGGGTGGTGGGTTCGATCACCGCCGTAGCGAACCTGCGCCAGCGCCAGGTCGTGCGCCTGCACGCCGCGGTCACCGCCGGGGACACGACCGAGGCCGAGCGGCTCCAGCAGGCCATCTCGCGGACCTCGACCGCGATCGGTGCCGTGGCCTCGTCCATGCAGGCGGTCATCAAGGCGGCCCTGCAGCTCGAAGGTGTCCTGACCGAGCGGTGGTGCGTCGCGCCTCTGATGTCGGTCCCGACGGGGCGGCTGGACCAGGTCCGCACGGCGCTGTTGGCCTGACCGCCGCCGGTCGCGCGGACGGATGCAACTCCCGACGTCTGTGACACGTCCCACCGTCGACCACGGCGACGAGGGGACACCATGCGCACCACGACCTGGGCACGGGCACGAGGCATCACCGCGGCTGGGCTGGCGGCCGCACTGCTGCTCGGCTGTTCGGGCGGCGCCGACGAGGCCGCGACCGCCGATTCGGGCGGCGTCGAGATGGAGGCCGAGGCACCGCAGGCCGTCGAGGAGGCGGAGGGCGAAGGCTCGGCGGCCGACGCCGACACCGGCGGCGGTGACGGGGCGTCGGCCCTGCCGGTGGCCGCCACCCTGGGTCGCCGGGTGATCCGCACCGCGACCGTCGAACTGCAGGACGCCGACCCGGGCGCCGTCGCCGACGAGGTCACCCGGGTCGTCGAGCGTGCGGGTGGCTTCGTGGCGACGGCCGACCTCCGGCGCGACGACGACGGCGTGCTCAGCGGCTCGGTGACCGTGCGGGTGCCCAGCGAGCGGCTCGAGGCCACCCTGGACGAACTCGAGGCCCTGGCCGACAACGCGCCGCTGCGCCGCATCGAGGAGACCGACGTCACGGTCGAGAGCGCCGACCTCGGGGCCCAGTTGCGCAACCTCGAGGCCTTCGAGACCGAACTCCGCGCCCTGCTGACCGAGGTCGAGGCGTCCTCGCCCGACGCCGAGGACCTGCTGCGGGTCTACGAGCGCATCCGCGAGGTCCGGGGCGAGATCGACCGGATCAACGGCCGCCTCGACGTCCTCGACGACCAGGTGTCGCTGGCGACGATCACGGTGCGCCTGACCCCGACCGTCGCCGCGGTGCCCGTGGCCGACGAAGGTTGGGCGCCGGGCGACACGGTGCGTGCCGCCCTGTCGGCCGGCGTCCGCGCCCTCACCGCTGTCGCCGACGCGGCGATCTGGGTCGGCCTGGCCGTCCTGCCCGTCCTGCTGGTGTTGGGGCTCCCGGTTGCGGCGGCCTGGCTGGTGTGGCGCCGCCGGACGACGGCGCCACCGACCCCCAGCGCGTAGCGCTCAGCCGACGCCGGCGCCTGGATCTGTACGTCGCTTCCGCCCGCGTCGGTGTAGGTCAGGATCGCCGTGCCGGGGTTGGACAGGTTGAGGTAGCCGGTCGCGTCGCCGCGGCTGCGCTCCCGCTGCTCGATCACGAACTGCCGGAACGTGTCGTCGCGCTGCGACCGCTTCACCTGGCGTCACCTCTCGTCGTCTCGCCCTGTAGTACGCAGCGCGGCACCGAAGCGTTGCACGGGAGGGCCGCTCGCCTCTGTCGCGACCGCGGTGCCTGGCGTTTCACTCGGGGTACGGGCGACATCACGCCGCCCGCCGGGGTCGAAGAGGTCGGGACATGGCCACCATCAGCGTGCAGGGGCTGCGCAAGAACTACGGGACGGTGCGTGCCGTCGACGAGTTGTCCTTCGAGGTGGCCGAGGGCGAACTGTGCGCGCTGCTCGGGCCCAACGGGGCGGGCAAGACCACCACGGTCGAGATCCTCGAGGGCCACCGCACCCCCGACGGCGGACGGGTGCGCGTCCTCGGCTTCGACCCTGGCGCCGGTCAGCGCGACTTCCGCGAACGGATCGGGATCGTGCTGCAGGAAGCCGGCTTCGACGAGGAGCAGACGGTCCGGGAACTGGTCGAGATGCACGCGGGGCTGTATCCACGCCAGGCGGACGCCGAGCAGCTGATCGCGCTCGTGGGACTCGACGAGAAGACCGATGCGCGTGTCAAGACGCTGTCGGGCGGCCAGCGTCGTCGGCTCGACCTCGCGCTGGGCCTGGCGGGCGACCCCGACGTGCTGTTCCTCGACGAGCCCACGACCGGGTTCGACCCGCCGCACGACGCCAGGCCTGGGAGTTGGTCCAGCGACTGCGCGGACTCGGCAAGACGATCCTGCTGACCACCCACTACCTCGACGAGGCCCAGCACCTCGCCGACCGGGTCATCGTGATCGCGGGCGGGCGGCTGGTCTGGCAGGGCCCGCCCGAACAGTTGATCGACCATGCCGGCGGACGGTCCGTGATCCGGTTCCGGCTTCCCGCCGGGACCGACCCTGCCGACCTGCCGCCCGTCGGCGAGGTCGCGGTCGTCGGCGACGAGGTGGAGGTCACCGCGACCGATCCGGTTGCCGCGCTGCACCGGCTGACCGCCTGGGCCCTCGCGCGCGACCTGGAGTTGGCCGGGCTCGCGCTGGAGCGGCGCAGCCTGGAGGAGGCCTACCTCGACCTGCTGGCCGAGGTGGGTGACGGCCATGTCTGAGTCCCGCCCCCGGCCGGTCGGTGCGCGTCCGTCGACGATGCGGCTGGCCATGGGCCAGATCCGGTACGTCAACCGCGGGTTCTGGCGCACCCCCGTCGCCGCGTTCTTCACGGTGGTGCTGCCGCTGATGTTCCTGGTGCTGGTCGGGCTCGCGACCGGCAACCAACTGATCGACGGACGCATCCGGGTGGCGCAGTTCTTCACGCCGGCGCTGTGTGCCTTCGGGGTCGCCATGGCGACGTTCACCCTGCCCGCCATCTCGCTCGCGCAGGCCCGCGAGCAGGGCGTGCTCAAGCGTCTGCGCGGGACCCCGTTGCCGGCCGCGGTCTACCTCGTCGGCCGCCTGGTCTCGGCCGTCCTGGTGGCGCTGCTGTCGGTGGTGCTGCTCGTGACGGTCGCGGTCGTCGGGTTCGGTGTCGAGATCTACGCCGCCACCCTGCCCGCCGCCGCCGTGACCCTCCTGGTCGGCATCGTCACGTTCGCCGCGCTCGCCTTCGCGCTGGTCGCCCTGGTCGGGCGGACGGCGACGGTGCAGACCGTGGCCAATGCCGCCGTGATCATCCTCGGGTTCGTGTCCGACATCTTCATCGTCGGCGACGGACTGCCGGTCTGGTTCCAACGCCTCGGCGACCTGTTCCCGCTCAAGCACTTCGTGAACGCCCTGGCCCTCGCGTTCGACCCGTTCCGCGAGGTCAGCCCCTGGGCCTGGGACCACCTGGGGGTCATGGCGGCATGGGCCCTCGTCGGCGTGGTCATCGCGACCTGGCGGTTCTCGTGGCACCCGCCCGTGGCACGCCAGCCCCGGCGCGGCCGTCACGCCGTCGGCGGCGGTGCCGCCGGCCTGACCGTAAGGGAGCTCGGACGGCCCCCGGCGCTGCGCCTGCTGGTCGCGCAGGCCCGGTACGCGACACGCGCGACCTGGCGGGACGTCGGGTCGGTGTTCTTCGCGATCGCCATGCCGGTCCTGCTCGTCATGCTCCTGCCCGCGGTCTTCGGCGACGCGCCGGTCGTGGACGGGGTGCCGATCGCGGCCTGGATCGCCCCGGCGATGGCCGTCTACGGCACCGCCGTGCATGCGTTCGTCAACCTGTCGGAGCAGGTCGCGACGGCGCGGGACAACGGGGTCGAGAAGCGCCTGCGGGGCACGCCACTGCCGGCATGGATCCAACTCGGCGGCCGCCTCGCGTCGGCGCTCGGGATCGGGGCACTGATCACGGTGGTCTCGCTCGCCGTTGCGGCCGGCATGCACGGCGAGCGCTACGCCGTGCGACAACTCCCGCTGCTCGTGGTGGTGTTCGTGGTCGGCACCACCTCCACGGCGATCCTCGGGCTCGCACTCGCCGGGGTCGTCCGCTCGGCGCGGGCCGTCCCCGCCGTGGCACTGGGCATCCTGCTGCCGCTGTCGTTCCTGTCGGACATCTTCCTGTTCGGGACGGCCATGCCGGCCGCGCTCGACGCGGTGGGCTGGGCGTTGCCGTTGCGCCACTTCGTCCATGCCATGGTCGGCGCCAGTGCGGGCCCCGACGTGTTCACGACCAGCACCTGGACCCACCTGGCCGTCATGGCGGCATGGGGGGTCGGGGGCGCACTGGTCATGGCCCTCACCAGCCGCCGGAGCGCCACCTGGCCGTCACGGCCCACCCCGACCGGACCGGACGAGACGGTGCCGACGCCCGTTCGGACGCGCGAACCCTCCCCCGCGGGCTGAGGCCGGATGGCTACGTTCGTAGCCCCGGCACGACCCAAGGGCCCCATCCGTGCGCCGACCTTCCGTCTCCAGCCTCCTCCTGCTCCTGATCGCCGTGCTCCTCGCCGGCTGCGGGATGTTCAGCGACGTCTTCACGATCGGCGTCGACGGCGAGGAACCGCAGCCGACCAGCACCCCGACCGACCCGGGCGTCGAGGAGAACTCGGGCGAACCGGAGGACCCGGGCGTCGAGACGCCGTCCGGACCGCCGCCGGCCGCCACGCCGCTGCCCGCGCCCTACACCGCGCTGGGCGCCGAGACCCATCCGAATGCGAAGACCCTGGCGTCCGAGATCGCGCAGACGCTGACCACCTACGAGGCGGGCGAGACCCTCGAAGAGATCACGGCCCGCGTCGCGAGCGGTGAGCGACGCGAGCACCTGGCCGAGTCGGTCGCTGGCCTGTACCACCCGGGCGCGTGGTCGCGCGGCGAGGTCGTCTACCCCCAGTTCGGCGGGCTGACGGCCGACAGCACCTCGGTCATGGTCGTGCTGTCCCAGACGATCGGCGAACCCGGCGCGGACGGGCCCCGCACCGAGATCCGCGTCATCGACGTCCGTCTGCGCCTCGACGAGCAGGCGTGGGTGTTCGACGAGATCGCGTCCGACGGCGGCGAACCCGCCGAGCGGCCCGAGGACCTGCCGCCCGAGGCGGCCGCCGTCCTCGACGACCCCCGTATCGAACTGCCCGACTCGGCCCGCTGGGACATCCACCGTGGGGCGGTCCATCCCGACCTGCTGGCCATGATGAGCCGGATGGCCGACGCGACCGGTGACCTTGGCGTGGTCGTGCTCGAGAGCGGCCACCCCTACAACGTCTACGGCACGGAGCGCATGAGCGACCACATGCGCGGACGGGCCGTCGACCTGTACCGCGTCGCCGGCGAACTCGTGATCGAGGGTCGGGCGAGCGAGACCTCCGCCACCCACGAGGCCGTCCAGGCCATCTACGACGACCCGGCCGGGGCCGTCGTCGGCAGTCCGTGGGCGCTCGACGAGTACGGGGGGCGCTCCTTCACCGACCCCGTGCACCTCGACCACATCCACATGGCGATCCGCCCGCCCGCCGAACCCGACGCGGCACCCGAGGAGGACGCGCCGGTCGACGAGGACGCCACCGACCAGACAGAGTCCGCACCGGACGACTGAGCGCGGCGAGCGCACACTGGCCGTTGGGCAACCGCCGACAGGAAATGTCCGGACAATTGCTGGGCGTTGGCCCCGACGACCCCGCCCGCCCCCGGGCAACCCGCGTTCGAGGAGAGCCACGCACGATGCAGATCCTGACGATCGAGACCAGTTCGCTGGGCGACCGCAGCTACCTCGTCCACGACGGCACGAGCGCCGCCGTGATCGACCCGCAGCGCGACATCGACCGCATCGAGGCCCTGCTCGACGAGCACGGGCTGCGGCTCGAGGCCGTGTTCGAGACCCACGTCCACAACGACTACGTCACGGGCGGACTCGAACTGTCGCGTCGACACGACGCCGCCTACCACCTCAACGGCGGCGACGACCTCGCCTTCGCCTACACACCCGTCGCCGACGGTGACGAGGTGCAGGTGGGCGACTTCACGATCCGGGCGCTCCACACTCCCGGCCACACCCCCAACCACATGTCGTACGTCGCCAACGACGGCAGCGCCGACCGTGCGGTGTTCTCGGGGGGTTCGCTGCTGTTCGGCTCGGTGGGCCGCACCGATCTCGTCGCGGCCGACCTCACCGAGGACCTCACGCGCGCCCAGCACCGCTCGGCCCGGCGCCTGGCCGCCGAACTCGACGACACCGTCGAGGTGCGCCCGACCCACGGCTTCGGCAGCTTCTGCTCGTCGGGGGAGACCAGCGGCGAGGACACCTCGACCATCGGCGCCGAGCGCCGCGAGAACCAGGCCCTGACGATCACCGACGAGGACGAGTTCGTCCGGACCCTGATCGCCGGCCTGGACGCCTACCCGACCTACTACGCGCACATGGCCGCGATCAACCGCAGCGGTCCGGTCGACGTCGACCTGTCGCCGGTCGAACCGGTCGACACCACCGAGTTGCTGCGTCGCATCCACGCCGGCGAGTGGATCGTCGACCTGCGCAACCGGTCCGCGTTCGCCCGCGAGCACGTGACTGGCACGATCAACATCGAGTACGCCGACAACAGCTCCACCTACCTGGGCTGGCTGATCCCGTGGGGGACGCCGGTCACGCTGCTGGCCGACTCGCAGGCCGAGATCGACGACCTGCAGCGGCAACTGGTGCGCATCGGCATCGACCGGCCCGCCGGTCGATTCGACGGCGGCATGGACTCGGTCGGCGAGGAAGCCGCCCGCAACAGCTACGCGATCGCCGACTACGAGGCGCTGCGCGACGCACTGGACCAGCGTGACGACGTCGTCGTCCTCGACACGCGTCGCAACCTCGAGTGGGACGAGGCACACCTGCCGATGGCGGTCCACGTCCCGCTCCACGACCTCGAGGACCGGCTCGACGAGATTCCGGCCGGCGAGATCTGGGTGCACTGCGCCAGCGGCTACCGCGCCTCGATCGCCACGTCCCTGCTCGAACGGGCGGGACGCCGGGTCGTGCTCGTCGACGCCGAGTTCGACACCGACGCCGGCAAGTTCTTCGACCTCGAGACCTCGTCGAGGTGATCGCGCTGACGCTGGCCCTGGCCGTCGTGGTCGGGGTCTCGCTCGGCCTGCTCGGCGGCGGCGGATCGATCCTGACCGTGCCGCTGCTGGTGTACGTCGCCGGGCAGGACCCGAAGGTGGCCATCGCCACCTCGCTGCTCGTCGTCGGGGTCACCAGCGCGGCCGGTGCCCTGACCCACGCGCGGGCCGGCCGCGTGCAATGGCGCACCGGGTTGATCTTCGGTACGGCCGGCATGGTCGGTGCCTACGGCGGCGGCCGGCTCGCCGAGTACATCCCGGGCACCTGGCTGCTGCTGGCGTTCGCCACGATCATGGCGGTCACGGCCGTCGCGATGCTGCGCGGCCGTGACGAACCGACCCGCGATCCGGATCACCAGATGCGCGTCGGACGAATCGTCCTCGACGGCATCGTCGTGGGGGCGGTGACCGGCCTGGTCGGTGCCGGCGGCGGGTTCCTGGTCGTCCCCGCCCTCGCCCTGCTCGGCGGCCTGCCCATGTCGATCGCGGTCGGCACGTCGCTGGTGGTGATCGCCATGAAGTCGGGGGCCGGGCTGCTCGGCTACCTCGCCAGCACGTCGATCGACTGGGCCCTCGCCGGCGGGGTGACGGCCATGGCCGTGATCGGGTCGATCATCGGGGGACGGCTGGCCGACCGGGTGCCCGAGGACAGGCTGCGCAAGGGATTCGGCTGGTTCGTCGCCGTCATGGCGGTCGTCATGCTGGTGCAGGAGATCGGTGGCCTCCTAGGCTGACCACCCGGACAACCAGGAGCCCACCGTGCAACCGGCCAGCGCCGACGAGACCCGCCCGCTGTGGCAGCAGGTGCTCGACGACCTCGAGCGCCGACTCGCCTCTGGCGAGATCGTCGACCGCTTCCCCACCGACCGGGAGCTGTGCGAGCACTACGGGGTGAGCCGCCACACCGTCCGCGAGGCGGTCCGACGCCTGCGCGCCAGGGGCCTGGTCGAACGCCACCGCGGCCGCGGCAGCTTCGTCAACGACCCCCGGCTCGTGCAGCCGCTCGGCGGTCTGTACAGCCTGTACGAGGCGGTCGAGCGCCAGGGCCTGGCGCAACACTCCGAGGTGCTGTTCTTCGGTGTCGACCACGATGCCGATGCGGCCGTCCGGCTGGGGCTGCGGCCCGACGCCGAACTGGTCCGGCTCCAGCGTGTCCGCCACGCAGGTGACGAGCCACTGGCGCTGGACAGCGTCTGGTTGCCGGCCGACGTCGGCCGCCCGCTGCTCGAGGTCGACTTCTCGCGGACCGCGCTCTACGACGAGTTGCGGGCCCGGGTCGGCGTGCGCATCACCGCGGCGGACGAATCCCTCGAGCCGGTGGTGCCCGACGACGACGCCCGCGCCCTGCTGCACCTCGCCCCCGACGAGGCGCTCCTGCGGGTGCGGCGGCTGGGCACCAGCGACGGCCGGCCGGTCGAGTGCCGCGTCTCGCTGATCCGGGGCCAGCGGTTCGTCTACACCACCTCGTGGCAGGCCGAGGTCGAGGTGCCAGCGACCTCGTTCAAGCCGTCGTGACCAGACCGGCGTACTCGGGGTGGCGCTGGATGTACGACGCGACGAACCCGCACTTCGGGTCCACGCGGACACCGTCGCGCCGGGCGTCGTCGAGGGCGCGGCGCGCGAGGGCGCTGCCGACGCCCTGCCCTTCGAACTCGTCACCGACCGCCGTGTGGAGCAGACGGGTGACGCCGTCGTCGACCTCGAAGGTCAGTTCGCCGGCCTGCGCGCCGTCGTCGCTGACGGCTGCGTAGCGCCCTTCGGCGTCGTTGCGGGTGATCTCCACGGGCGGTCCTGTCAGTCGTCGGTCTGCTTGGCGCGGCTCGGCGCGACGCGCGGCGGTTCGTCGGGCATCTTCGGGTAGACCGGGGGCCACGGCGCATCGTGCAGGCCGTTCTCGCGGTCGCGCTCGTGCATGGCCAGCAGCGGTTCGAGCGATTGCGGGGCGGCGTACATCGGCGCCCACGGGTCGCCCTGCTCGGCCACGCGCTGGGGCACCGATGCGATCGTGAGCGCGTCGGGATCGACCTCGTCGAGTTCGTCCCAGGCGAACGGCGTCGAGACCTGCGCACCCGGCCTCGCGCGGACGCACCAGGCGCCGAACACGGTCTTGTGTGGTGCGTTCTGGTTGAAGTCGATGAAGATCCGCTCGCCCCGCTCCTCCTTCCACCACGCCGCCGTGAGCAGATCGGGGCGACGTCGTTCCAGCTCACGGGCGACCGCGACGGCGGCCGAGCGCACCTGGTAGTTGTCCCAGCGCGGTTCGAGCCGCACGTAGACGTGGATGCCACGTTTGCCGGTCGTCTTCGGATAGCCGGTCAGGCCGACCTCCTCGAGCAGTACCCGCAGTTCGCGGGCGGCCTCGCGGGCGGTGTCGAAGTTCGTGCCGGGTTGGGGGTCGAGGTCGAGCCGCAACTCGTCGGCGTGCTCGGGGTCGGCGGCGGTGTTGGGCCAGACGTGGAAGCCGAGGCAGCCGAGATTGACCGCCCAGGCGACGTGGGCCACGTCGGCCGCGACCAGCGCGTCGGAGGTGGTGCCGTTGACGGTGCTGACCTCGGTCGTGGTCAGCCAGGCCGGGGCGTTCTTGGGCACGCGCTTCTGGAAGAAGTTCGAGCCTCCGGCACCGTTGGGGTAGCGCTGCAGGAGCACGGGCCGGCCGCCCATCGCCCCCATCAGCGGCTCGGCCACCGCCTCGTAGTAGCGGACCAGGTCGAGCTTGGTCTCGCCGCGCTCGCCGAAGAACACCTTGTCCGGGCTCGAGATCGACACCTCGCGCCCGGCCACCTCGACCGTCACACCCTCGTCGCGTTTCGCCATGACGCCCAACCTAGACCCGACGATGCCGATGGCCCGCGACGTAGGGACGTCGCGGGCCATCGGGACTCATCGCGTCAGATCGAGAGGTCGGTGCCCTCGAGCCATGCGGCGACGTAGTCGCGGTTCGCCTCGAGCCAGCTACGCGCGGCCTCGAGTTCGTTGCCCTCGTCGCCGAGCACCTCGACCTCGAGCTCGGCCAGCGTGCCGGCGTCGAACTCCATGTTCCCGAGCGCCGCGGCGACCTCGGGGAACTCGTCGGAGAAGCCGTCACGCGCGAGCGTGCGGATCTCGTCGGGCTCACCGAGCGCGCCCTCGGGGTCCTCGAGGTTCTTCAGGTCGAAGTTGCCGTACGCGGGGTGGGGTTCCCACAGCGTGACCACGATCGGCTCTTCGTTGCCGATGGCCGCCTCGAGTTCGGTGAGCATCGCGGCCGTCGAGCCGGTGACGTGCTCCCAGTCATCGAGGCCGTAGGCCGGCATGACCTCTTCCTCGGAGATGCGGGCCAGGCCCGAGCCGGGCTCGATGCCGATGATGCGACTGTCGAACATCTCGGCGTTGTCGGCCAGGTCGGCGATCGAGTCGACGTCGACGTAGGACGGCACGACCCAGGTCAGCGGCGCCTCGGGCAGCCAGGCGCCGAGGTCCTCGACCTGGTCGCCGTACTGCTCCCAGTAGTCCGAGTGGGTGCTGGGCAGCCACGCGTCGAAGAACAGGTCGAGTTCGCCGGTCGCCACGCCGTCGAAGACGGGTGCGACGTCGGCCTGCGTCTGGGTGACCTCGAAGCCGTTGTCCTCGAGGATCACCTGCCACAGGTTGGTGACGGCGATGTCCTCTTCCCAGGGGATCCAGCCGATGTTGATCGCGCGGCCTTCGCCGACATCGCTGCCGCCGGCCTCCTCGTCCTCGCCGGTCTCGGTTTCCTCGGCGTCGGTGTCGGTGTCGGTGTCGCCGCCGTCGTCACCGCACGCGGTGAGCAGCAGGGCAGCCGACATCGCGCCGACCAGCCATCGGGTCTGCGAGCGCGCGAGGCGCTTGCGTAGGAACATCAAGGTGTTGCCTTTCATTGCGGAGAAGATGGTTGGCTTCCACTCCGTTGCGGGACGCGGTCGTCGACCGCGTCGTGTGGGCCCGGCCCGGTTGGGCCGGAAGTCGTGTCAGGCGGCCGAGAGGCCGACGCGGCTGCGGAGTCCGGAGAACAGACCCCCGCCGCTGCGCTGGTTGGTGCCGAGCGTCGCCGTGATGCGGTCGAGGAAGATCGCGAGGACCACGACCGCGAGGCCGCCCTCGACACCCAGGCCGAAGTTGAGCCGGGTGATGCCCTCGACGATGACCCCGCCGAGCCCACCCGCGCCGGCCATGCCGGCGATGACGACCATCGACAGGGCGAGCATGATCACCTGGTTGATGCCGGCCATGATCGAGGGCATCGCCAGCGGCAGTTGCACGCCGGTGAGCACCTCGCGGGGCTTGGCCCCGAACGCATGGGCGGCCTCGACCACCTCGGGGTCGACCTGGCGGATGCCGAGTTCGGTCAACCGGACGGCTGGAGGCATCGCGAACAGCAACGAGGCGATCACGCCGGGTACGACACCGATGCGGAAGAACAGCATCGCGAGCACCAGGTAGACGAACGCCGGCATGGTCTGCATGAAGTCGAGCATCGGACGGATCAGGGTGCTCGCCGTCTCGTTGCGCGCCGCGAGGATGCCGAGCGGCACCCCGAGCACGACGGCCAGCAGCGCCGCCACGAGCACGAGTGCCAGGCTGAGCATGGTGTCCTGGAAGTGGCCCATGCTCTCGACGAACGTGAACGCCAGCGCGATGAAGAGCGCGAACTTCCAGCCCTTCGCGACCAGCGCGATGAGGGCGAACACGAGCACGATGACCCAGAATGGCGGGCCGCCGAAGACGACCTCGAGACGCTCCACCAGCCAGCCGAGCAGCTGGCGCATGAAGGTGAAGAACACGCCGAAGGTGTCCACGAGCCAGCCCAGGCCGCTCTCGACCCAGCCTCCGACGTCGAGGTCGGGCACGAAGCTCTGGGCGATGGGCAGGATTCGGATGTCAGGCATCGGCGTGGGCCTCCTCGCCGGCGAGTGCGGCCAGCAGGCGGGCGCGTGGCACCACGCCGAGCAGCCGGCCGTTGTCATCGAGTACGGCGATCGGGACGGTGTGTTGGGCGGCCAGGCCGGCGAGGTCGCTCAGCAGCGTGTCCGCGTCGGCCCGCGCGTAGTCCTGCACGAGGAGTTCGCCGATCTCGGTGGCGCCGTCGCGGACGCCGCCGGCGAGCCGGTCGTCGCGGGCGACCCCCAGCACCTTGCGGTCGTCGCCGAGCACGTAGACGCCGTTGAACTCCTGCTCGTCGAGCCAGTCGAGGACCTCCCGCGGTTTGGCGTCCGGCGCGAACGTGCGGCGCGGTTCGCGCATGGCGAGGTCGGCGGTCAGCACGCGTGAGCGGTCGACGTCGGCCACGAACTCGGCGACGTAGTCGTTGGCGGGGTCACCGATGATCTCGGGGCCGGTGCCGATCTGCACCACCCGCCCGTCCTTGAGCACGCAGATGCGGTCGCCGAGACGCATGGCCTCGTTGAGGTCGTGGGTGATGAACACGATCGTGCGATGCATCTCGGACTGCAGCTTGACCAGCAGGTCCTGCATGTCGCGGCGGATGAGCGGGTCGAGCGCGCTGAACGGTTCGTCCATCAGCAGGATGTCGGCGTCGGTCGCGAGCGCCCGGGCGAGGCCGACGCGCTGCTGCATGCCGCCCGACAACTCGTCGGCGTAGCGGTCCGACCAACCCGACAGGCCGACCGTCTCCAGCGCCTGCTCGGCGCGACGGCTGCGCTCCGGTTCGTCGACCCCCTGCACCTCGAGGCCGTAGGCGGCGTTCTGGCCCACGGTGCGGTGCGGGAACAGCGCGAAGTGCTGGAAGACCATCGACATCTTCTGGGCCCGCAGGCGTCGCAGGCCGGCCGGTTCGAGGTCCTCGACGCGCTGGCCGTCGATCTCGACGCTCCCTGCGGTCGGCTCGATGAGGTGGTTGAGCATGCGCACGACCGTGGACTTGCCCGACCCGGACAGGCCCATGACGACGAACAACTCACCGCGCTGGACCTCGAAGCTGACGTCGTCGACCGCGAGGACGTTGCCCAGGCGCTGCTGGATCTCGGTGCGATCCGCGCCCTCGCGGGCCGCCTGCAGCGCACGCTGCGGTCGGGGTCCGAACACCTTGTACAGGTGCTCGACCCGGATGTGCGGGTTCATCGGTCCTCCGTCGGCTACTGGGCAGCCCCGCAAGCCGAAGGACCGTCCCCGGGCACGCGTCGGCGCGGCCCTGGTCCGTGGTGGATGCGGGGTGCGGACGGCGCCGGCGTCCCCCGTGATGTGCGGCCGCTCCGATCCGCCACGTGGACGCAGGCAGAGCGACCGATGAACAGCAACGGCGCCATCGAACGTCGTCGACCGTAGGTACCCGGGCGCGACCATGCAAACCGGCGACGGCGGATCGCCCGCGACCTGAAGACTCGCTGACGATCGCCGACCGGCCACCTTCTACGAACGCGACGTGGCCCGCGGCGGACGCCACGGGCCACGTCGGACGCGCCCGGCTACCCGAACAGACCGAGACCCGGGATCGGCAACTCGGGCGGCGGGATGATGTCGCCGATCGGCTCGAGGACCGGGTCGAGCGGGGAGCCGTCGTCGCCGCCGTCGCCGTCACCGGGCGGGTTGAGTTCGCCGAGCAGGTCGTCGATGTCGGGCAGTGGCACCGGCAGGCCGGCACCGTCGCCGCCGTCCGGAAGCTGACCGCGGATCGCACCGTCGGGATGGGCCTGCGTGCGCACGTCGACGTAGAAGCCCTCGGGCGTCTCGGCGAGGGCGTCGACGTCCAACGACGCCGACAGCGTCAACTGGCCGCTGGCCTGTCCGTCCTCGGTGAGGTCGCCGGCGGGGTTCGTGGACGGGGTGATCACCGCGGCGCCGTCGCCGTCGTCCGGGCCGCCGAGGCGGACGGCCACGGGCGTGCCCGCGTAGGGGGGCGTGACGCCCTCGACCGAGATCGCGTAGGCACCGGCCCGTTCGATCTCGTCGACCACGATTCGGATGGTGCCGCTCGCGCCCTCCTCGCCGTCGGCGCCGACGACGTTGTCCGGGCTCATCGGCACCGTGTAGTCGATCGCCTCGTAGGTGGGCCGCCAGCGGCGGATCTCGTCGAGGTAGGCGGCCGTGCGGGCCAGGAACGACGCCATCTGACCCCGCGTCACGTGGCCGCCCGGGTCGGCCGTGCCCTCGCCGTCGCCGACGTAGATCCCGGCGTCGGCGAGTTGCTGGATCTGGTCCTCGAACGCGCTGCCCTCGGTGTCGTCGAAGTCGTCGCCCGCCGCGGCCGGCGGTTCGGAGCCGTCGAGCGCGCGGCCGTGGGCCTGGTCGATGGCACGGGTGAGGAACGCCGCCATCTGCCCGCGGGTGACCGGGTCGCTGTAGCCGTAGGTGCCGTCGTTCTTGCCGGTGACCACGCCGAGTTCGGCCAACAGTTCGATCCAGGCCTCGTGCGCGGTCCCCGGCGTGTCGGGGAAGCTGCCGCTCTCGAGGTTTTCGGCCGCCTCGGGGGGGACGGCGTCGGCGACCAGCAGCGTGCGGCCGACGAAGGCCGCCATCTGCGCACGGGTCACGTCCTGCCCCGGCCGGTAGGTCCCGTCGTCGTAGCCCTCGGCGATCTCGAGGCCGGACACACAGCGGATCGCATCCTCGTGGGTCGTGCCCTGCGCGTCCTCCGGCGCCTCCGCGTCCGCCTCGCCCTCGCAGACCGGCGCGGTGTCGCGCGCCTCGGCCGCGAACGCCGCGCCCGGCACGAGGGCCACGACCAGCGCGGCCGCGGCGGCCGTTGCCAGGGCGCGCCTCGGTGTGCGTGTGTGCTGCATGCTCTCCCCAATCTCCGCAGGTCCCCGTTGGTGGCGCGGACCCTGCCCGCTCGTCCGGCCATGTCGGTACGGCCGTTGGTACGGGTCGCGACGAGGTCAACGACGACCGCCACGCATGGTTACGCCGGAGCCCGGTAGCGGGTATCGCCTGTTGACACGTTCCGACGGGTGGCCGCGCCGGCACCGGCGCTAGGTTCGGACACCGCCGCCGACCCGCAGGGACCTCGCGTTGCCGATCGTCGCCCATTCCGCGCTGCCGACCTTCGCCGAACTCGCTGCGGCGGGCGAGGACGTCCTCGACGTCGAGCAGGCACAACACGCCGACATCCGCGAACTCCACGTCGGTCTGCTCAACATGATGCCCGACGCCGCCCTGCACGTGACCGAGCAGCAGTTCATCCGCCTGGTCGGTCATGCCAACCGGATCGTGCAGGTCTACGTGCACCCGTTCACGGTGCCCGGCCTGGTACGCAGCGACGCCGCACGCGCCCACATCGAGCGCTACTACACCCCGTTCGAACAACTCCGCGAGGACGGCCTCGACGCGCTGATCGTCTCGGGTGCCAACGTCTCGAACCCGCGCCTCGACGAGGAGGCGTTCTGGACGCCGCTGCTCGAGGTGATCGACTGGGCCAGCGACAACGTGACCTCGGTGCTGTGCTCGTGCCTGGCCACCCACGCGCTGCTGCAGTACCTGCACGGCATCCACCGCCGCCCCCTGCTGAGCAAACGGTGGGGCGTGTTCCAGCACCGCGCCAGCCGTCCCGACCACCCGCTCCTGCGCGGGATCAACAGCCGGTTCGACGTGCCGCACTCGCGCTGGAACGAGGTCACCTCGGCCCAGCTCGAGGCGCAGGGCCTGCAGGTGCTGATCGAATCGACCGAGGCCGACTTCCACCTCGGCACCAGCGCCGACGGCATCCGCATGGTGTTCATGCAGGGCCACCCCGAGTACGACACCGTGAGCCTGCTCAAGGAGTACAAGCGCGAGGTCACCCGCTACTCGGCCGGGGAACTCGACGAGTTGCCGCCGTTGCCGCAGCACTACTTCCACGAGGCGGCGGCCCGGCTCGCCCACCGCCACCTCGAGGCGGTCGTCGCCGCGCGCGACGCCGGCCGCCCCGCCCCACCGTTCCCGGAGGTGGAACTGGCGGCCGACCTCGACAACACCTGGGCGGACACCGCCAAAGCGGTGTTCGCCAACTGGCTCGGACTGGTCTACCGGCTCACCGACATCGAACGGGGTGCCCCGTTCATGCCCGGGGTCGACCCCGACGACCCGCTCGGCCTGCGTGCCGACTGACACGACCGACGACCCGCCACGAAGGAGCACCCATGCCGCACGACGAGACGCTGGCGATCCACGCCGGCTTCGAGCCCGACCCGACCACCAAGGCGGTCGCCGTCCCGATCTACCAGACGGTCGCCTACGAGTTCGACGACGCCCAGCACGGCGCCGACCTGTTCAACCTCGCGGTGCCGGGCAACATCTACACACGCATCATGAACCCGACCCAGGACGTGCTCGAGCAGCGCATCGCCGCGCTCGAAGGGGGTGTGGCGGCGCTGGCGACCAGTTCCGGCCAGGCGGCCATCACCTACGCGATCCAGACCATCACCAGCGCGGGTGACAACATCGTGACGGTGCCGCTGCTGTACGGCGGGACCTACACGCTGTTCAAGCACATGTTCCCCGCCCAGGGCGTCGACGTCCGCTTCGCCGACGACGACTCCCCCGAGGCCATCGGCAAGCTGATCGACGACCGCACCAAGGCGGTCTACCTCGAGACGATCGGCAACCCGGCCGGCAACATCCCCGACCTCGAGGCCATCGCCAGGGTCGCCCACGACGCGGGCGTGCCGGTCATCGTCGACTCGACCGTCGCCACGCCGGTCCTGATGAAGCCGATCCAGTGGGGCGCCGACATCGTCGTCCACTCGATGACCAAGTACATCGGCGGACACGGCAACTCCATCGGCGGGATCATCGTCGACAGCGGCAACTTCCCGTGGGCCGACCACGCCGAGCGGTTCCCGCAGCTCAACCAGCCCGAGCCCGCCTACCACGGCGTGGTCTACACCGAGGCGCTCGGCGCGGCGGCCTTCATCGGCCGCGCCCGCACCGTGCCGCTGCGCAACACCGGCTCGGCGATCAGCCCGTTCAACGCATGGCAGATCATCCAGGGCCTGCAGACGCTGCCGCTGCGCATGGAACGCCACGTCGACAACGCCAAGGCGGTGGCCGAGCACCTGTCCGCCCACGACAGCGTCGCCTACGTCGAGTACGCCGGCCTGCCGGCCTCGCCCTACTACGAGCTCGCACAGAAGTACACGGGTGGCCGGCCCGCGTCGCTGATGACGTTCGGGGTCAAGGGTGGCTACGACGCGGCCGTGAAGTTCCACGACGCGCTGGAGTTGTTCACGCGCCTCGTCAACATCGGCGACACCAAGTCGCTGGTCAACCACCCCGCCTCGACCACGCATCGACAGCTCACCGAGGAGGAACTCGCCACCGCAGGCGTGAAGCCCGACGCGATCCGGCTCAACGTCGGCATCGAGCACATCGACGACATCATCGCCGACCTCGACCAGGCCCTGGCCGCCGCCACGGCCTGACCCTGGCGCACCAGCAGACACGGCCGGCCCGGCGGGCCGGCCGTGTCGCGCCGTGCCGCGCCGCGCCGGTCACTCGATGGTCAGCGTCGCCTCGAGGCCCGCGTTGTAGTGGCAGCCGTGCCCCGAGAAGCAGCCCACGCCCCAGGTGCCGGCGCGGTCCTCGGGGAACACCACCTCGACCTCGACGGTGTCACCACCGCGCACCTGCACCGTGAAGGCGTCGTTGGGCGGCACCGGTTCGACGATCGCGGTCTGCGGTGCCACGCGCGGCGACAGTCCGTCGAACAGGTCGACGGCGTAGCCGGCCGGCCGGCCGTCCGCCTCGACCATCTCGCCGCCGAACGTCAGCGGGTGGTCGGCGTCGTCGGTGTTGACGAACACCAGGGTGACCGGCTCACCGGCCGGCACCGTCCACTCCTCGACCTCGAAGGCGTAGTCGCGCAGGACGATCTCGAGCCGCCCGTCGCTGTCGACCTGCCCGGGCGCCGGCCCGCCTCCGGGCCAGACGAGCAGGATCACGGCCAGACCGATCGCTGCGAGCACGGCGGCGGACGTCCACGTCCGGGTCGTCATCGACCCGCCTTTCCTCGACCGCTCCCATCGTGCACCCCGGCACCCCGGGCGGGCAGAGGCGAAGGCCACCACGTCCCGCCCGGTCGGACGGCGTGAGGACTTCCGGCAGGTGTCGGTGGTGTCGGGCAGGCGTACGATCGAGTCGGCCCCGTTCGCGGGGGAGGTCAGCATGACCAGCCCCGGCACGACCGCACGGACGCGCGCGCCGATCCGTGCTCTGGCGGTCCTCGCCGCCGTCCTGCTCCCGGTCCTCGTGTGGCTCGTCGCCGTCGAGGTGCTCGGGATCGAGGTGTCGGTACCCGACGGGGACGGTCGGCGGTCGATCGGCCTACCGGCCGTCGTCACCACGGCCGGCATCCCGGCGGTGGCGGGGTGGAGCCTCCTGGTCGTCCTCGAGCGGTTCAGCCGGCACGCCGCGCTGATCTGGACCGTGGTCGCGGTCGCGGTGCTGCTGGTGTCCTTCGCCCCGCTCGCCGGGGCCGGCATGCCGACCGGGACCGTCGTCACCTTCGCGCTCATGCGTCTCACCCTGGCCGGAGCGCTGATCCCCGGCCTGCTCCTCGGAGGACCCCCATGACCACCACCGCTCCCACCGTCCCCACCGCGGTCCCGCCCGCATGGGCCAACGCGCTCGTCGGCGGCCTGCTGCGCACGCCCGGTCTGGAGTTGCTGGTGGGCCGGGGGCTCGCCCTCGTCACCGTCACCGGACGCCGCACCGGGACGCGATACACCACGCCGGTTGCTTACCACCGGGACGGCGACACCGTCACGATCCTGACCAAGTCGTCGCGGACCTGGTGGCGCAACCTCGAGGCCAGGCCCGAGGTCGAACTCCGACTCGCCGGTCGCCGCTACCGCGGTCTGGCACGCGCCACGGTCGACGACCCCTCGACGCTGTTCACCGTGCTGGAGCACCTCACGCGCTCGCCTCGGAGCGCGCGTCGCTTCTACGGCGTCACGATCACCGACGATGCCGACGACAACGCGCGACAGGCCCGGGCGATCCTGCCGTACCTCGCCGTGGTGCGCGTCACCCTGCAGCGGTGAGTTCGCGGAGCCGGCGGGCCATGGGCCAGGCACCGTCGGACCAGTTCGCGATCACGGTCCACGTCACCGCGGCCGCGGGGTCGTTGACCGACCGGAACGACACGCCGGCGTCGTAGCCCTCGACGATGACGGCGTCGCCCACCGCGTCCAGCCAGAACCCGAGGCCGTAGCGACGGCCCTCGTCGGGCACGTCGCTGACCGGGGCGGTCATCTGACGGACACGCTCCGGCGGAACGATCCGCCCGGCGAACAGGGCCGCCCACAACGCGTGCACGTCGGCCACGGTGGTGTAGACGCCGCCATCGCCGCTGCCACGGACCGGCAGGTGCAGCACGTTGGTGCGCAGGCCGTCGCCGTGGAGGTAGCCGAGCGCGGCGTCACCGGGCAGTTCGTCCGAGCGCAGGAACGCGGTCGCGGTCATCCCCGCCGGCTCGCAGACCCGACGGGTCACGAGGTCGTGGAAGGCCGTGCCCGCGGCCCGCTCGGCGAGCAGCGCGAGCAGGACGTAGCCGCCGTTGCAGTACGCGAACCGCTCCCCCGGCACGAACGTGGTGGGGTGGCCGCCGAGCACCTGCAGGTAGTCCTCGGGGGCGGCGAGCCGGTGGACCGGTACCGACAGCACGTGGTCGGTGATGTCGAGGTCGGCGTCCTCATCGAGGTAGTCCCCGATGCCGGAGCGGTGCGCGAGCAGGTGCTCGACGGTGACGTCGTCGTCGACCAGCGGCAGGTCGTCACCGAGGAGCGCCCGCGCCGGGGTGTCCAGCGCCAGCACGCCGTCCTCGACGAGGCTCATGACGGTCAGCGCCGTCAGGCCCTTCACGCCACTGGCGATCCCGAATCGCGTGGCCAGCGTGTTCGGCACGCTCAGGGCGCGGTTCGCCTCGCCATAGGCGCGTGCCACCTCGACCGCGCCGCCACGGTCGAGGCGGACGACGCCGGAGAAGCCGTGCTGGTGCGCGGCGGCGTCGATCGCCGCCTCGAGTCCACCCATGTGTGTGCCGCCTCGTCTCGCCGGCAGTCTGTCACCTGGACCGTCACGACGGCGCGGTCGAGGTCGAAGAACCCGGCACAGCGTTCGCAGGATCCCCATTCCCGACGCCGAGGGCCCTGGTCGTTTCGGGCCGAACGACCCTGCGGGGTCCAGGTCTCCGGCCCTGCCTGCCGCGCGCGACGCCGGGCGAAGGTGACACCCATGTCACCACCAGTCGGGTTCGTGACAACGCAGGGTGGGAGCCCAATGGACAACTTGCTCGTACTGAGCCTGCTGGCATTCCTGCCGATCCTGGTGATCGGCACGTTGCTGGTGGGCCTCCGCTGGCCCGCGAAGAACGCGATGGCCGCTGGATTCGTCGTCGTCGTCGTCATCGCCATCGGCGTCTGGGATGTCCGGCCCGTCTCGGTGGCGGCCTCGGTCGTCCAGGGCCTGAGCATCTCGAAGGACATTCTCTGGATCGTGTTCGGCGCGCTGCTGCTGCTCGCGACGCTGACCGCATCCGGCGCGATGTCGAGCATCCGCGCCGGCTTCACGCGCATCAGCCCGGACCGCCGCGTCCAGGCGATCATCATCGCGTGGCTGTTCGGATCCTTCATCGAGGGTGCGGCCGGCTTCGGCACGCCCGCCGCCGTCGTCGCACCACTGCTGCTCGCACTCGGCTTCCCCGCCATGGCGGCCGTCATGTGCGGGCTGATCATCCAGTCGACGCCGGTCACCTTCGGCGCGCTCGGCACCCCGATCCTGGTCGGCGTCAACGGCGGCCTCGGGGGCACGGCTGCCGAAGCCAGCATCACCGCCGCCGGCAGCACCCTGCCCGCCTACCTCGGCGAGGTGACCCTGGCCGCCGCCACCGTGCACGCCACGGTCGGCCTGCTGGTCCCGCTGTTCATGGTGACGCTGCTGACCAAGTTCTTCGGCCCGAACAAGCGCTTCACCGAGGGCCTGGCCGTCGCGCCGTTCGCCCTGTTCGCCGGACTCGCCATGGTCGTGCCCTACTACCTGACCGCCCGCTTCTTCGGACCCGAGTTCCCCTCGCTGTTCGGCGCGCTGATCGGTCTCGCGATCGTGATCCCGGCCGCCCGTGCCGGCTTCCTGCAGCCCAAGAAGGTCTGGGACTTCGCCCCTCGTAAGGACTGGGCCAGCCACTGGATGGGTGAACTCGAGCCGAGCGACGCCGCGCCGCGTCAGGTCATCGGCACCGCCCGCGCCTGGTCGCCCTACCTGCTGCTGGCCGCCATCCTGGTCGCCACGCGCCTGCCCGAGCTGGGCATCGGCGCCGCACTCAAGAAGGTCAACCCGGTCTGGCGGAACATCTTCGGGGTCGAGGGTCTCAACTTCGACTTCGCGGTCCTGTACCTGCCCGGATTCGTGTTCCTGGTCGCGGTCGTGGCCAGCTACGGCCTGCACAGGATGACCGCCGACGAGATCAGGACCTCGTGGTCCACCGCCACCAGGCAGATGCTCAAGGCGGCCCCGACCATCCTCATCGCGGTCCCCCTGGTCCGAATCTTCATCAACTCCGGTGCGGCGTTCTCCGACGGCGACCTCGCCTCGATGCCGCTGACGCTGGCCGAGGGTGCCGCGACGGCGGTCGGCTCGGCCTGGCCGCTGATCGCTCCGTTCGTCGGTGCGCTCGGCGCCTTCGCCGCGGGGTCCAACACGATCAGCAACCTGATGTTCTCCCAGTTCCAGTTCGCGACCGCCGAGGGCATCGGCGTCTCGACGTCGGCGATCGTCGCGGCCCAGGCCGTCGGCGGCGCCGCCGGCAACATGATCACCGTCCACAACGTCGTGGCCGCCGCCGCGACGGTCGGACTGGTCGGTCGCGAGGGCGAACTGCTGCGCAAGGTGGTCATCCCCTGCGGCTACTACCTGCTCGCGGGCGGCGTCATGACCTACATGATCGTCTGGGGCATCGGCGTCAACGCCGGAACCGCCGGACTGGCGACCCTGCTGCTGCTCGCCGGCTACGTGGCGGTGCGCGCCAGGCGGGAACGGCGCGAGGCCGCCGGCGACGCGGCCGCAACCGAAACGCAGCCACTGGTCGACACCACCCCGCGCTGACCACCTCGGCGCGGCCCGCCGAACAGTGGACCCGGGCCCTTCTCGCTGGCAGGGTGACCCACCCAGCGAGGAGGGCCCGGCCCTGCGGGGACTCCACTGCCGACCCGAAAGCACCCGATGACATCCCCCACCACCACGCCGCCGGCCGCGACGGCGGAGCGGTTCGCGGCCGCGGTGACGGCATCCGCGGCCGGCCACCTCGCCGTGGCCGACCTGGCCGCCGTGGCCGACCACGTCGCCTCGCACGGCCGACGCGTCGCCGTCGCCCCGAGCTACGACCGCCGCCAGCCCGCGTTGCGGCGCGAACTCGAAGCGCGCGGCGTCGAGGTGGTGGTGGCCGAGGGCGACGACCCGGCCGCGCAGGTCGCCGACGTGGACGTCGGGATCGTCGAAGGGGCGATGGGGATCGCCGAGACCGGCAGCGTGCTCGTCAGCGAGCATCCGTTGGGCGACCGGGTGACGTCCATGCTGTGCCACCGCCTGGTCCTGGTCGTGCCCCGCGACCGGCTGACGGACCGGCTCGAGTCGGCCGCCACCTGGCTGGCCGGCCGTCCCGCCGGCGTGGCGGCGTTCGCCGCGCTGATCACGGGCCCTTCGCGTACCGCGGACATCGAACGCAGCCTCACGATCGGCGTGCAGGGCCCCCAGGAGGTCGACGTGGTGGTGCTCGGATGAGGAGCTTCGAGGAGCGCTACGAGACCGCGCTGGCCGACCCCAACGTGCGCGAGGGGCTGACCGCGTTCCAGCGCGGCTGGCGGGTGAGCCGCGACGCCGCCATCGCCCAACTCGAACAGCAGGAGGGGCGCAGCTTCGACGAACTGCGCGCCGAGTTGGCCGCGATCAAGGACCACGTGATCGCCAACTGGGACCACTACCTCGACGAGTTCACCCGCAACGCCGAGGCCGCGGGCTCGCAGGTGACCAGGGTCGCCACCCCGGGCGAGGCCAACGCACTGATCACGAAGATCCTCCAGGACGCCGGCGCGACCATCGTGGTCAAGGGCAAGTCGATGGTCTCCGAGGAGATCGGGCTCAACCACCACCTCGAGGCCAACGGCATCAGCCCGGTCGAGACCGACCTCGGCGAGTGGATCCTGCAACTGGCCGGCGAGACCCCCTCGCACCTGGTCATGCCGGCGATCCACAAGCGCAAGGAACAGGTCGCCGAGTTGTTCACGCGCGTGCTCGGGCGTGAGTTCCCGCCCGACGACATCGACCGCATGGTCAAGGCCGCGCGCACCGAGTTGCGCGAGCAGTTCCTGGCCAGCGGCGCCGGGTTGTCGGGCACCAACGCGCTGATCGCCGAGGGCGGCGCGATGCTGACGGTCGAGAACGAGGGCAACAACCGGATGAGCGTGGCGATCCCGCCCGTCCACCTCGTGACCGCCGGCATCGAGAAGCTGGTCCCGACCTACGCCGACGCGATGAAGCAGGTCCGCCTGCTGGGCCGCTCGGCGACCGGGCAGCCCTTCACCGTCTACACCAACTTCATCACCGGGCCGCGGCCGGGGCAGGCCCAGCACATCGTGCTGCTCGACAACGGCCGCACCGCCATGGCCGAGGATCCTGACGTCGCGGCCGCGCTGCGCTGCATCCGCTGCGGCGCGTGCGCCAACGTCTGTCCGCCCTACGGGGTGGTCGGTGGGCACGCGTTCGGGCACGTCTACACCGGCGCGATCGGCCTGGTGAACACCCTCTACCACCATGGTCCCGAGGCGGCTGCCGGCCCGCAGTCGCTGTGCGTGTCCTGCAACGCGTGTGCCACCGTCTGTCCGGTCGACATCCCCCTGCCGGTCCAGATCCTCGAGGTCCGCGCCAAGGTCAGCGAGCAGGTCCCCGACGCCGTGCCGGCCGGCCGCGCCACGAAGCTGGCCATCGCCGCGTTCCAGCAGCGCTGGCTGTTCGACGTCGGCATGCGCGCCGCCGGCGTCGCGACGACCCCGCTGCGTCGCGACGGGGTGACGCGCCTGCCCAAGGCGCTGCTCGGCTTCGGCAAGCTCGACACCTGGATCGGCTGGCGGACGCCGCCTGCGATCCCGGTGCGTCCGGCCCGCGACACGCTGAAGGCCGGCGGCCTGCCCGAGCCCCATCCGCTGGACAGCCAGCCACTGCGCGGCCGGCGCGTGCAGTTGTTCCTGCAGTGCGTGTCCGACCGGATGGCGCCCGAGATCCCGATCGCCGCCGCGAAGCTGCTGCGCGCCGCCGGCGCCCAGGTGATCGTCCCGCGCGAACAGCATTGCTGCGGCCTGCCCGCCTACGACGCCGGCGAACAGGACGCGGCGCGCTCGATGGTCCGCCAGACCATGGGGGTGCTGGAGGGCGTCGACGACGTCGTCACCCCCGCGTCGAGTTGCCTGGCGATGCTCGGCCACGACGCGCCCTACCTGCTGCGCGACGACCCGGACGAGGCGGCGCAGGCGCGGGCCATGGCCGGCCGCGTGCACGACCTGGTCAGCTACCTCAGCGTCGGCCCCGGACGGCTGCCGACCGGCGCGCTCGACAACGGCGACCGAACCCCGGTCACCGTCCACCGTTTCTGCCAGTCCTCGAACGTGCTCGACCGCGAGGACGCGGTCGAGCGGTTCATCGAGGACGTCGCGGGCGTGCCGGTGGTGACGCTGGACGAGGCCGCCGTCTGCTGTGGCTTCGGCGGGTCGACGTCGGTCAAGAACCCGGAGCTCGCGGCCGGCGTCCTGGCCCGCAAGCTCGACAACGTCGACCGGACCCAGGCGTCGATCCTGATCACCGACAACCCCGGCTGCCTGCTGCACCTGCGCGGCGGTCTCGACGCCTCGGACCGCCCGGTCCGGGCCATGCACCTGGCCGAATACCTTGCCGGCCGGTTGCCCGGTTCGGCCGACCACGGAGGGGCCGCATGACGCAGACCGACACGCCGAACACGGGCGACGCGCGGCCGCTGCGACCGGCCGAACGCGCGCTGCTGATGCAGTTGCGCACGATCCTCGAACCGGACGGGCTGCGTGACGGCCACCTCGGCCGGGCGACCTACCGGCGCGACGCGTCGTTCCTCAACGCCGATCCGCTGGCCGTGGTGCTGCCGCGCACGGTCGAACAGACCGCCGAGGTACTGCGTGCCTGCCGTGACCACGGCATCCCGTTCACGCCACGGGCCGCGGGTACCGGCCTGGCGGGCGGCGCCACCCCGACCGGCGAGGGCGGGGCGCGTCCGGTCGTGGTCAGCGTGGCGCGGATGGACCGCCTACTCGACCTCGACGTGACCAACCGGCGTGCGTGGGTCGAGGCGGGACTCGTCAACGCCCGCCTCGGACGCGCCGTCGCGCCGCACGGGCTGCGGTTCGCGCCCGACCCCGCCAGCCAGATCGCGGCGACGCTGGGCGGCAACGTGGCGACCAACGCCGGCGGCATCCACGTGCTGACGTACGGCGTCATGAGCCAGCACGTCCTGGCCGTCGAGATGCTCGACGTGGACGGCGAGGTCCACCTGCTGGACGGCCGCCTGCCCGAACAGGGCGGCCTCGACCTGCGCGGCGTGTCGGTCGGCGGCGAGGGCACGCTCGGCATCGTCACCAAGGCGTGTCTGCGTCTGCTGCCGCTGCCGCCGGCGATCGGGACCATGCTGGCCGGGTTCCCGTCGCTCGCCGCCGCGGCCGCGACCGTTGGTGGGCTGGTGACCAGTGACCGTCTTCCCGACGCGGTCGAGTTGATGGACGCCCGCGCGATCGAACTGGTCGAGGGCTACGCCCACGCCGGTTACCCGGTCGACGCGGCGGCCGTGCTGCTGCTCGAGTACGAGGGACTGCCCGGCGGCGTGGCCGCGGGCCTCGACACCGCCGAGCGGGTCGCCACCGCGAACGGGGCGACGACCCTGGTGCGCGCGGCCGACGCCGGACAGCGCGCCAAGATCTGGAAGGGCCGCAAGGCCGTGGCCGGCGCGATCGCCCAGCGGGCGCCGGACTTCTACCTCCAGGACGTCGTCGTGCCCCGCTCGCGGCTCGGCGAGATGCTCGACACCGTGGTCGCGATCGGCGAGCGCGAGTCGCTCGTCATCCTCAACGTCGTGCACGCCGGCGACGGCAACCTGCACCCGTTCGTGCTGTTCGACCGCCGCGTGCCCGGGATGCTCGACCGCGTCCTGACGGCCGGGCACGACATCGTGGCCGCGGCGCTGCGGCTGGGCGGGACGGTGACCGGCGAACACGGCGTCGGCATCGAGAAGCGCGACTTCCTCGCCGAGATCTACGACGCGGACGACCTCGCCGTGCAGTGGGCCGTGCGCCGGGCCGTCGAACCGTCCGGGCTGGCCAACCCCGACAAGGTGCTGCCGACCACGGTCGGTTGCGGCGAGGCACGGCTGGTGCCCGAAGGAGCCTGGGTGTGAGCGCGACGAGCACCATCGAGCCGACGACCGCCGACGACGTCGCGGCCGCACTCGCCGACCTGCGCGCCGAGGCCCGTCCGGTCGAGATCAGCGGCGGCGGCAGCGTGCTCGGCCGTCTGCCGGCCTCCGACGCGCCCCTGCTGTCGGTCGCCGGTCTTCGCGGCATCGTGGCGCACGCCGCCGACGACCTCACCATCACGGTCCGGGCCGGCACACCGCTGACCGAACTGGCCGCCGAACTGGCCGACGCCGGCCAGGAGTGCCCGATCGAACCGGTCGGCGGGCTCGGCTCGACCGTGGGCGGCCGCATCGCCACCGCCCTCGCCGGCCCGCGCCAACTCGGCGCCGGTCGTGTCCGCGACTGGCTGCTGCGCGCCCGGTTCGTGACCGGCGACGGCAGGCAGGCGACCGCGGGCGGCGTGACCGTCAAGGACGTCACCGGCTACGACCTGTGCCGCCTCGTGACGGGGTCGTGGGGCACGATCGCGGTGCTCACCGAGGTCACGCTCAAGCTGCGGCCGATCCCGCGCCACCGCGCCTGGTACGTGACCGACCGGCCGCGCCACGACCTCGACCGGGTCCTGTTCCGCCCCGCCGGGCTGTTCACCGGACCGGACCGGACCTGGGCCCTGCTCGAGGGGCATCCCGACGACGCGGCCGACCAGGCCGCCCTCGCCGGCCTGGTCCCGGCCGACGGGGCGCCGGACCTGCCCGCTCGCGCCCGCGCGGCGCTCGATCCCGCCGCGCTCGACGAGTTCGTGGCCGAGATCGCGCCGCTGGGGCTGCAGTGGGTGGCGCAGGACGGCGTCGGCGTCGTCCACCTCGACGGTGGCGCACCAGCACTGGCGTCTGCCCGCGAGGCGGCCGTGCGCCGCGGCGGGTCGCTGCTCGTGCTCGACCCGTCGCTCGGGCTGCCGGCCTTCGGGCCCGGTCCCGGCCGCGGCGACGACGCGATGACCGAACGCGTCCGGTCCGCCCTGGATCCCGACGGCCTGCTCGCCCCCTGGAGATGGACCCGATGAGCACCGAGCCCTCGATCTTCGACGCCGACCTGCTCGCCCAGTGCGTGCAGTGCGGCTTCTGCTTGTCGTCGTGCCCGACCTACGAGGTGACCCACCTCGAGGAGAACGGGCCGCGCGGCCGCATCCTGGCCATGCGGCTGGTCGACGCCGGCGAGTTGCCGCTGACCGACCCCGAGGTGATGGACAGCCTGCAGACCTGCGTGCAGTGCCGCGCGTGCGAGGAGGTGTGCCCGTCGCTGGTGAAGTTCGGATCGCTGATGGAGACCGCCCGGACCGAGATCGCCCGGCGCGAGCCGCCCAGCGGCGTGCGCGGTGCCGCCCACGCCGCGGGGTTCACGGCGCTGGCGAACCGCGCCCTGCTGCGGTTGGGCGTGACCGGTCTCGCGCTGGCGCAGGCGACGAAGGCCGACCGGGTTCTGCCGGAACGGATGCGGCCCGCCCGCCGGGTCCGCCTGCGCGACCTGCGTCGCCCCTACCGGGTCCCGGTCGCTGCGGGCGGGCGCGGCGACGCGTTCGTGTTCCGCGGTTGCGTCATGGACCAGATGTTCCGCGACGTGCACCAGGCCGTCGCCGACGTCGCGGCGGCGATCGGCTACACCCCACGCTTCGATCCGGCCCCGCCCTGCTGCGGGGCGCTGCACGTCCACGCCGGCCGTGAAGCCGAGGCGCACCGCCTCGCCCGCGAGACCATCGCCGCGTTCGCCGGCACGTCGGGACCGATCGTGGTCGACTCGGCCGGCTGCGGCGCGGCGATGAAGGAGTACGGCGAGTGGCTCGGGACACCCGAGGCCCACGCCTTCAGCGAACGGGTCATCGACTTCAGCGAACTGCTCACGCCCGAGGAGGTCGTCGCGCAGGCCAGGCCGCTGCCGTTGAAGCTCGCCTACCAGGCGCCGTGCCACCTCAAGAACGTCCAACGCATCGGCGACGCGCCGCTCGCCCTGCTGCGTGCCATCCCCGGACTCGAGGTGATCGAGCCCGACGACGCGCAGTTGTGCTGCGGGTCCGGCGGCATCTACTCGATCGAACAGCCCGAGTTCGGCGACGCGTTGCTGGCCAGGAAGGACGCCTCGCTGCGACGGACCGCGGCGGACGGGGTCATCTCGGGCAACCCGGGCTGCTCGATGCAGATCGCCCGGGCCGGCTGGCAGCTGCACCACCCCGCCGAACTGCTCGCCCGCGCCTTGCGCCCCTGACCGGACCCACCCGCGTCCGGTGACGCCAGCCTGCAATGGTGACGCCGCCGCGCCTCGGCGGGACACGCGCGCGTCTCCGTTGCGCGTTGACGTCACTGCAGACGACGAACAAACGCCGCGAACTCGGGTGTGTACAGATCCGCTCGTCGGGCGACCTCCACGTGCCAGCCATGGGCGCGCATCCGAGCTCGTGCCTGATCGTCGTCGGCCTTCACCGCAACGAGATCGTGGTAGGCCGCACCGTCGAGTTCGAGCACCGTCTTCTTGCCGGGCCATGCCACGTCGGTGCGCTTGATCACGACGAAGTCGGCGTCGCGCACCGGGTACTGCAGCACAAATGGCGGGGCGCAGAGCTCGCCCAGCCGCTGGATGCCGAGCACCTCGACGGGCGATCCGAGTCGACCGACATCACCGGGCAGACGCGAGACGACGTCGAGCAGGCGACGACGGCCCGGCAGCCGGCGGTGACGGTCCACGAGCTCGACCACGTCCGCCACGATCGCTGGCCGCTTGCGCGCCTCGTTGGCGAGGTAGCGTTCCAGGACATCCGGCGTGGTCCCCACCGCCAGATCGAGCAGGGTCCGGGCGACGGTCGTGCACGGGATGCCGTACCGCTCGGTGATCTCGTCGCCGCCGAGCGAGCGAACCGTGTGCAGCCGCTGCCCCGCCACCTGTGCGTGACGGCCACGCGGCACGACGACGTCCACGTCCTCCGGTCGGGGCGCATCGAGGAAGCGGTGCAGGTACCCCGCCGTGTCGTGCGATGCCCAGGCCGACGGTCCGGCCGCGAGCGTGAGCGCCTGCACCTGCCCGCGCCACGTGGCCTGGTGCGTACCGAGGTCGACGACACCCGGCCACGGCTCGGTCCACGCGCCGTCGCGCAACCGAGCCGCGATCGTGCGGCTGGACACTCCGGCCTCCTCGCGGAGTTGGCGGCGCAGCACGAAACCTCGCTGCCTGCGGGCGATGTTGCTGGCACGAATGTCCACTGGATCCATGGACGGCAGGTTCACCGATCGAAGGCGTGGTGACCGCTGACAATGCGCACGCGCCTGTGGATACCGCACGGGCGGCGACCGCTCCGGGGCGTCCACGGGTTGCAGGCTGGCGTCACCGCGTCCGCAGCCCGGCGCGGGGGGCGGTGAGGGGACCTTTGCGGCCGGCGCATGTGACCTCGCGCCCTACCCGACCGATTGGTCGGGTGCGAGGTTGGAGCGAGCCGTCCCGACTGCGGGTCGGCCACACCTGCAAGGGAGCGACACACGTGAAGGCCATCGTGTACCACGGGGCGGGCGACAAGCGTTGGGAAGACGTCCCCGACCCCACCATCATCGATGACACCGACGCCATCGTGCGCGTCGAGGCCACGACCATCTGCGGCACCGACCTGCACATCCTCAAGGGTGACGTCGCGGCCGTCACCGACGGCCGCATCCTCGGTCACGAGGCCATCGGCGTCGTCGAGGAGATCGGTGCGGGCGTCAAGAACGTCGCCGTCGGCGACCGCGTCCTGGTGTCCTGCATCAGCGCCTGCGGCCGCTGCGAGTACTGCCGCAAGGGCGCCTACGGCCAGTGTCTGGGCGGTGGCGGCTGGATCCTCGGCCACCTCATCGACGGCACGCAGGCCGAGAAGGTCCGGGTCCCGTTCGCGGACACCTCGACCTACCCCGTGCCCGACGGCGCCAGCGACGAGGCCACGCTGATGCTGGCCGACATCCTGCCAACGGGCTACGAGGTCGGCGTGCTCAACGGCCAGGTCCAGCCGGGTGCGACCGTCGCGGTCGTCGGCGCCGGACCGATCGGCCTGGCGGCCATCACCGGCGCCAAGCTGTTCAGCCCGTCCGAGATCATCGCGATCGACCTCGCCGACTCGCGTCTGGACGCCGCCAAGCAGTTCGGCGCGACGACCCTGATCAACGCGTCCCGCGAGGACGCGGTCGCGAAGGTCCGCGAGATGACCGGCGGGCTCGGGGTCGACGTTGCCATCGAGGCGGTCGGCGTCCCGGCGACGTTCGAGCAGTGCACGCAGTTGATCCGCCCCGGGGGCCGGGTCGCCAACATCGGCGTGCACGGCACGAAGGTGGACCTGCACCTCGAGGAACTCTGGATCAAGAACGTCACGATCACGACGGGCCTGGTCGACGCCTACTCGACGCCGACGTTGCTCAAGCTGATCGCGACCGGCCAGATCAACCCGACACAGTTCGTCACGCACCACTTCAAGATGGACGACTTCATCGAGGCGTACGACGTCTTCGCCCGCGCGGGCGAGACCGGCGCCCTCAAGGTCGTCATCACCCCGTAGTCGCGCTCCGACCCGTGCGGCGCCGATCCCCCCCGCGGCGCCGCACGCACCCTCGACGGGCACGACCGTGCCAATGCCCACCGATACGGCGCCGCCGTCCGATCGGCTCGCGGCGGCAACGTTGGCGTGGCTGCTCGACGCGGATCCCGCGATCCGCTGGCAGGTGCTGCAGGACCTGGTGGACGCACCGGCCGACGAGGTCGCCGCCGCGCGGGCCCGGGTCGCCACGTCCGGGTGGGGGCGGCGGCTGCTGGACCTGCAGGATCCCGACGGGCGTTGGGCCCAGGCGCTGTACAGCCCCAAGTGGACCTCGACGACCTACACGCTGCTCCTGCTCGACCGGCTCGGACTACGGCACGGACACCCCCAGGCGCTGCGCGGGTGCGAGGTGGTGTGGGGCGCGGCGCGCCGCTACGACGGCGGGCTCAACCTGGCGAAGACGGTCCGCGAACCCGAGACCTGTATCACGGCGATGCTCGTGCGTCTCGCCGTCGTCTTCGGACACGCGCCGGCCGACCTCGACCTGACGGTGGGGTGGCTGGTGGCGCAACAACTCGCCGACGGCGGCTGGAACTGCGACACGGTCCGGACGGGCTCGCAGCACGGCTCGTTCAACACCACCATCAGCGTGCTCGAGGCCCTGCACCTCTACGCGGCGAGCGGCGCGGTCGACGTGGCCGCCGCGATGGCGGCCGGCCGCGACTTCTTCCTCGCACACCGCCTCTACCGCTCGCACCGCACCGGCGCGGTGGTCGACCCGGCCATGACCCGGTTCCCGTTCCCGCCGCAGTGGCACTTCGACGTCCTGCGCGGCCTCGAGTGGTTCCGCGCCTCGGGTTCGGCGCGCGACGCCCGGCTGACCGACGCCGTCGAGCTGGTCAGGGCGGCCCGCGCCGCCGACGGCCGGTGGCGCCGTCCGGCGCCCTACCCGGGACGGACCTGGTTCGTGCTCGAACCCGCCGGTCCGAGCCGCTGGGCGACGTTGCGTGCGGCGCGGGTGCTGCGTTGGTGGGACGCGGCCCCGGCGGCCGGCGACCAGGGCTAGGCGGGGATCGAGGTGGCGGTCAGCGGCAGGGCACCGGGCCGGGCGAGGTGATAGCCCTGGCCGAGCGGCACGCCGAGGTCGCGCAGGGTGCGGAGCTCAGCGGCGGTCTCGATGCCTTCGGCGATGACCACGGCGCCGATCTCGCTGGCGAAGGCGACCATCGCCGTCGCCAGTGCGCGCCGGTCGGGGTCGGAGTCGATGTCGCGGGTCAGGGCGACGTCGAGCTTGAGCACGTCGGGCCGTAACCGCAGGACGTGCTGCAGACCGGAGTAGCCGGCGCCGGCATCGTCGATCGCCACCCGTACACCGTGGGCGCGCAGCCGCTCGAGGACCCCGAGCAGCGGCCCGTAGTCGTCGACGGGGTCGTGCTCGGTCAACTCGAGCACCACGCGATCTGGCGGCATCTGGGTCAGCAGGTCCATCAGTCCGGGGTCGAGGGTGGTCGACGGCGAGCAGTTCACGGACAGGAACGCGCCGGGGGCGAGTTGGTCGAGGGCGCCGAGGGCTGTGCGTGCGGCCGCGAGTTCGAGCCCGACACCGCAGCCCACCGACGCCGCCTCCTCGAACCACTCGTTGGGTGGACGGTTGGGCTGGCCGGAGAAGCGCGCCAACGCCTCGAAGCCGACGACCTCGCCGGTGCGCAGGTCGGCGATGGGTTGGTAGACGGTCCGTCGGCTGCGCTCGTCGAGCGCGTCGGCGATGCGGGCGAGTACGCGACGACGGTGCTCGGCCCGCTCACGCTCGACCCGCTCACGTTCCTCGAGGCGGGACTCGAGCACCTCGTTGTAGCGCTGGACCTGGGTGTGGAGTGCCTTGGCGTCGAGCAGGTTGCGCACCCGCAGGACGATCTCGGTCACGTCGAACGGCTTGGTGACGAAGTCGGTGGCCCCGGCCTGCAGCGCCCGGGAGCGGTTGTCGCCCGAGTCGTCGCCCGTGAGCACCACCACCGGCAGGAACGTGTCGACGGGCAACCGCTCGCGCAGCTGGGCCAGGACCTCGAACCCGCTCATCTGGGGCATGTTGAGGTCGAGCAGGACCAGGTCGACGTGGTTGTCCAGGCACTGCGCGACGACGTCGCGGGGATCGCCGACCGAGACGACCTCGCGCACGCCGGCGCGGTTGAGGACGAACTCCAGCAGCGAGCGGTTGGTGGGCTCGTCGTCGACCACGAGGACACGGGCGCGGGCATGGGCCGCCAGCCACGTGCCATCCTCGCTGCCATTGCGCATCGCGTTCGCTCCACCACACAGAGTGAGCCGGACGATACCGCTCAGAAGGGGATCGTGGTGGGACCGCTACCCGGGGCGTTCGACCAGCCCCGCTGCCGCGAACGTCCGCGGAGCGCATACCGCGCGCGCATGGCCGGACCCCGCCGGCCACCCGGACGAATCGCCGCCTGCCCGGCGAGCTACCACGCCGGGCAGGGGGAATGGGCCCTAAGGCTACGGACCATGGCCCCTTGTCCATTGCCGCCGGGGGCGCTGAAGTCCGTCCCAATGACCCGTGGCCGACAGGAGTCAACGCATGGCCTCCCACGTACTCGATGGCAACGACGCCGCCGCCCGTGTGGCGTACGCATTCAGCGAAGTCGTCGCCATCTATCCGATCACCCCGGCGTCGCCGATGGGCGAGAGCTCCGACGTCTGGGCGTCGGCGGGCCGCGAGAACCTGTGGGGATCGGTGCCGCGGGTCATCGAGATGCAGAGCGAGGCCGGTGCGGCCGGCACCCTGCACGGCTCGCTGCTGACCGGGTCGCTGGCGACCACGTTCACCGCATCGCAGGGCCTGCTGCTGATGCTGCCCAACATGTTCAAGATCGCCGGTGAACTCACCCCGACCGTGATCCACGTCGCCGCGCGCACGATCGCGACCCACGCCCTGTCGATCTTCGGCGACCACTCCGACGTCATGGCCGCACGCACCACGGGCTTCGCGATGCTGGCGTCGTCCTCGGTCCAGGAGGCGCACGACCTCGCCGCGGTCTCCCACGCCGCGACCCTCGCCACCCGCGTGCCGTTCCTGCACTTCTTCGACGGCTTCCGCACCTCCCACGAACTCAACAAGATCGACGAACTGCACGCCGACGACCTGCGGGCTCTCATCGACGACCGCGACGTGTTCGCCCACCGGGCCCGGGGCCTGACGCCCGATGCGCCGGTCCTGCGGGGCAGCGCCCAGAACCCCGACGTCTTCTTCCAGGCCCGTGAGGCCTGCAACCCCTTCTACGACGCCGTCCCGGCCGCGGTCCAGGACTCCATGGACCGGCTCGCGCAGCGGACCGGCCGCAGCTACCACCTCGTCGACTACGTCGGCCACCCCGAGGCCGACCGGGTAGCGGTCCTGATGGGCTCGGGCATCGGCGCGGTCGAGGAGACCGTCGAGGAACTCAACCGGCGCGGCGAACGGGTCGGACTGCTCAAGGTCCGCCTGTACCGCCCCTTCCCCACCGAGGCGTTCCTGGCCGCGCTACCGGCCACGGTGCGCCGTCTGGCCGTGCTCGACCGCACCAAGGAACCCGGCGCGGTCGGCGAACCGCTGTTCACCGACGTCGCCAGCGTCCTGGCCGAGGCACAGGCCGACGGCACGCTGCCGTTCGAGGCGATGCCGCGCCTGTCCGGTGGCCGGTACGGGCTGTCGTCGAAGGAGTTCACCCCGCAGATGGTGGCCGGCATCTTCGAGACGCTGGCGGCCGACGCGCCGCCGCGCCGCTTCACGGTCGGCATCCACGACGACGTCACCCACCTGTCGATCCCGTCCGTGCCCGACTTCGCCCTGCCCAACGGCGAGGGTGACGTCGCCGCGGTGTTCTACGGGCTCGGCAGCGACGGCACGGTCGGCGCCAACAAGAACACGGTCAAGATCGTCGGCGAGGAGACCGACCTGCACGCGCAGGGCTACTTCGTCTACGACTCGAAGAAGTCGGGTGCACAGACCGTCTCGCACCTGCGGTTCTCGTCGCGGCCGATCAACTCGACCTACCTGATCGACCGGGCCGACTTCGTGGCCTGTCATCAGTTCGGGTTCCTCGCGACCCGCGAGGTGCTCGACCTCGCCAAGCCGGGCGCGACCTTCCTGCTCAACTCGCCCTACCCCGCCAGCCACGTCTGGGACGCGCTGCCCGAGCCGGTGCAACGCACGATCATCGACAAGCAACTCAAGGTGTTCGTGATCGACGCCCACGGCCTCGCCCGCGAACTCGGCCTCGGCGCACGGATCAACACGATCATGCAGCCGTGCTTCTTCTACCTGTCCAAGACGTTGCCGTGGGACCAGGCCGTCGAGGCGATGCAGGCCTCGATCCACAAGAGCTACGGCCGGTTCGGCAACGAGGTGGTCCAACGCAACCTCGCGGCCATCGACCAGGCCGTCGGCGCGATGGCCGAGATGGAGGTCCCCGACGCGGTCACCTCGACGTTCGGACGCCGGCCCCCGGTGCCCGTGGGCGTCCCCGACTTCGTCGAGCGGGTCACCGGCCGCATCCTGGCCGGCGAGGGCGACCTGCTCCCGGTCAGCGCGTTGCCGGTCGACGGCACGTTCCCGACCGGGACGACGAAGTACGAGAAGCGGGCGATCGCCCAGGAGATCCCGATCTGGGACCCCGACATCTGCATCGACTGCGGCAAGTGCGCGATCGTGTGTCCCCACGACGCGATCAAGATGAAGATCTTCGAGCCCGGCGTGCTCGACGGGGCACCCGAGAGCTACCTGTCGAAGGACTTCAAGGCGCGTGAACTCGAGACCCAGCACCTGCTGACGGTGCAGGTCTCGCCCGACGACTGCACCGGCTGCAACGTGTGCGTCGAGCAGTGCCCGGCGGCGAGCAAGCAGATCGCCGACCACAAGGCGATCAACATGGAGCCCTACCTCGACCACGCCGACCGTGAGCGGGTCAACTTCGAGTTCTTCGAGTCGATCCCCCGCCTCGACCGAAGCCTGCTGCCGCACGACACCGTCAAGGGCTCGCAGTTGCTCGAGCCGCTGTTCAGCTACTCGAGCGCCTGCGCCGGGTGCGGCGAGACGCCCTACCTCAAGCTCGTCTCGCAGTTGTTCGGCGACCGACTGCTGGTCGCCAACGCCACCGGGTGCTCGTCGATCTACGGCGGCAACCTGCCCACCACTCCCTGGGGCACCAACGCGGCCGGCCGCGGCCCGGCGTGGGCGAACTCGCTGTTCGAGGACAACGCCGAGTTCGGTCTGGGTCTGCGCCTCGCGGTCGAGCAGCACACCGAGACCGCACGCCGGCTGCTGACCAAGCTGGCCGGGCAGATCGGCGACGACCTGGTGACCTCGATCCTCGAGGCCGACCAGTCCACCGAGCCGGGCATCGAGGCCCAGCGCGAGCGGGTCGCCGACCTGCAGCGCCGCCTCGACGGCCTCAACGGCGACACCGACGCCGCGCACCTGCGCACGCTCATCGGCGGCCTGGTCCGCAAGGACGTGTGGATCATCGGCGGTGACGGCTGGGCCTACGACATCGGCTACGGCGGCCTCGACCACGTGCTCGCCTCGGGCGAGAACGTCAACATCCTGGTCATGGACACCGAGGTCTACTCCAACACCGGCGGGCAGGCGTCGAAGGCGACGCCGCGCGCCGCGGTCGCGAAGTTCGCGACGTCCGGCCGCAACGTGCCGAAGAAGGACCTCGGCGCGCTGGCGATGCAGTACGGAACGGTGTTCGTGGCACAGATCGCGATGGGTGCCAACGAGGTCCAGACGGTGCGGGCGCTGCAGGAGGCGGCCGACTGGGAGGGACCGTCGCTGGTGCTGGCCTACTCGACCTGCATCGCGCACGGGTTCGACATGAAGAACTCGATGCACCAGCAGCGGGACGCGGTCAAGAGCGGCTACTGGCCGCTGTACCGCTACCAGCCCAAGGTCGACGAGCACGGCAAGCCGTTCCGCCTCGACTCGCGCAAGCCGGCCATGCCGGTCGCCGAGTTCGCCCGTAGCGAGGGCCGGTTCGCGATGCTGACGCGGTCGGACCCCGAGCGCGCGGCCGAGCTGGGGGCCCTGGCGCAGGCCGACGTCGACGAGCGGTGG
>DATHUR010000200.1:0-19901 GCA_035462025.1 Egicoccus sp.
CTATGGTTCGCCATACGAACACGCCGGGGCATCGAGTCCGGGCTGCTGGGAGAGGATCGAACGATGCGTGGGACACGAATTCGGTCACGGCGCGGCCTGGGCCTGCTACTGGCCGCCGGTCTGCTGCTGACCGCCTGCAACGGCGACACCGACCCGACGGGGGAGGAGAGCGAGCCGGCCGAGGAGACGGAGGCGCCGGCCGAGGACGAGAGCGAGCCCGAAGCCGAGCCCGAGGACGACGCCGAGGGTGAGGAGCAGGCCGCCCCCGAGGTCACCGACATCAACATCGGGCTGATCCCGATCGCGGATGTCGCGCCCGTACCTCACGCGCTCGCACAGGGCTACTTCGAGGAAGAGGGCCTCGACGTCACCCTCGAGTACGGCGTCGGCGGCGCGGCCCTCGTGCCCGCCCTGATCGCCGGCGACATCCAGGTCGGCTTCGGCAACTACGTCTCGCACATCCTCGCGATCAACGAGGGCTTCGACCTGAGCATCATCAGCGAGGGACCGCGTGCGGTGCCCGGCTTCAGCGGCGTCTTCGCGATGCCCGACTCCGGTCTGTCGGCCGCGGCCGACCTCGAGGGCGCGACCGTGTCGACCAACACGCTCAACAACGTGGGCCCGTTGGCCATCAACGCGGTCCTCGACGCCGAGGGCGCCGACGCCGACGCGATCGAGTACACCGAGGTGCCCTTCCCCGAGGCCGCCCCGACGCTCGAGCGCGGTGACATCGACGCTGCCTGGGTGGTGGAACCGTTCACGACCCTGATCCAGGACCAGATCGGCGCCGAGGCGGTCATCGACCCGTTCTCCGGCCCGACCGACGGTCTGGCCATCGCCGGCTACGCGGTCACCGCGGAGTTCGCCGCGAGCAACCCGAACACGGTCGCCGCACTCCAGCGGGCGATCCAGCGGGCGACCGACGACCTGCAGGACGACGCCACGGCGCGCGAGGCCATCGCCGGCTACACGGAACTCGACCAGGCGATCCTCGACGCGATCACGCTGCCCGGCTTCGTGTCCGAGGTGGACCCCGCCGAGATCCAGCGGGTCGCCGACCTGATGATCGAGTACGGCCTGATCGAGGACGGATTCGACGTCACCGAGTACATCCACTGAGCGCCCGTCGGGGCGGACGTCGACGGCGTCCGCCCCGACCGGCATGATTGCCCGTGCCGCTGTGGGAGGGCACATGACCATCGCCTCGCGGGTCGCGCCCGCACTGCGGGGCCTGTCGGGGTTCGCCGTGGTCGTCGTGGTCTGGGAGTTCCTCTCCCGGGCCGAGATCGTCAACCCGGCGTTCCTGCCGCCGGCCTCGGTCGTCCTGCTGCGCCTCGGCGAACTCGCGGTCGATCCACCGTTCCTGCGGCACGTGCTCGCCACGATGCAGGCCTGGGCGATCGGCCTGCTCGTGTCCGCCGCCGTGGCGATCGTCCTCGGTGTGCTGCTCGGCTCGTCCAGGGCGGCCTATGCGGCCAGTCGCGCGCTGATCGAGTTCCTGCGCCCGATCCCGTCGGTCGCGCTGATCCCGCTCGCCATCCTGCTGTTCGGCCGCGGCACGCAGATGAAGGTGTCGTTGATCATCTACGCCTCCGTATGGCCGATCCTGTTCAACACCATCTACGGCATGCACGACGTGGACCCGGTCGCCAAGGACACGGCGAGAAGCTTCGGGTTCGGCCGGCTGCAGATCCTCGCCCGGGTCGCCCTGCCCAGCGCCATGCCGTTCATCTACACCGGCGTCCGCATCGCCTCGGCGGTGGCGCTCATCCTCGCGGTCAGCGCCGAACTGATCGGCGGCGGCGCACTCGGCCTCGGCGTCTTCATCCAGGTCGCCCAGACCACCGGTGGCCGTCCCGACCTCGTACTCGCCGGCACCATCGTCGCCGGCCTGCTCGGCTGGGCGATCAACCAGGCCTCGATCGTCGCCGAGCGCCGGTTCCTCGGCTGGCAACCGGCCCTGCGGGCGCGCGCATGACCGCCACGGAGACGCCCGCCGCCGACGCGGCCACGACGGCGACGACCGACCGCGCCGGCCCCACCCGCGGCCGTCTCGCTGCGAGCCGGGCCCGCGAGTTCGCGCTCCGCTGGGGTGTGCTGGCCGTGTTCGCCGTCGTCTGGCAGCTCGCCACGACCTGGGCCGACACCCCCTACTTCCCGGCGCTGACCGAGATCCTGGCGCGGGTCCAGGCGACCTGGCTCAGCGGACCGGCCTCGCGGCTGTGGCTCACGGATGCCGTGGCCGCCGACATCGCGCCGAGCATGTACCGGCTGCTGGTGGGCTGGTCCCTGGCCGTCGTGATCGGCGTCGCCGTCGGTTTCGTCCTCGGGATGGCGCGCGGCATCGAGGAGTACGTCGATCCACCGGTCCACTTCCTGCGGGCGATCCCGCCGCCGGTCCTCATCCCGCTGTTCATCATCCTGTTGGGCATCGGCGACCGCATGAAGATCGCGCTGATCACGCTCGGCGTGATCTGGCCGATCCTGCTCAACACCGTCGACGGGGTGCGGTCGGTCGACCGGACCCAGCTCGACACCGGGCAGATCTACGGGATCTCGCGCACCAAGCGGCTGACCCACATCGTGCTGCCGTCGGCGCTGCCCAAGATCTTCGCCGGTCTACGGGTGAGCCTGTCTTTGGCCCTGATCCTGATGGTGATCTCGGAGATGTTCGCGGCCACCGATGGCATCGGCTTCTGGATCGTGAGTTCACAGCGCAGCTTCCGCCTGGTGGACATGTGGGCGGGGATCGTGGTCCTCGGCGTGCTCGGCTACGTCCTGAACGCCGTCCTGCTCGCGGTCGAGCACCGCGTGCTGGCCTGGCACCGTGGTGTACGAGGGAGCGAAACATGACGTCCAACGGCCGACCCATGCCCCTGCTCGACGTCGACGGCCTCCGGCACGTCTACGGCAGCGGCCCGGGCGCGCACCTGGCGATCGAGAACCTCGACTTCGAGGTCCGCGACGGCGAGTTCGTCTCGATCGTCGGACCCTCCGGCGCCGGTAAGACGACGCTGCTCAAGTGCACCTCCGGGCTCATGGCGCCGTCGGCGGGACAGGTCTCGCTGGCCGGCGAGGTCCACGACGGGGTGCCCGACGACCTCGCTCTGGTGTTCCAGGACTACAAGAGCTCGCTGTTTCCCTGGATGACGGTCACCGGCAACGTCGACTTCCCGCTCGGGCAGCGCGGCCTCGACCGCGACGAGCGACGCACGCGCATCGAGGAGAGCCTCGCCGCCGTCGACCTGTCCACCTACGGCGACTTCTACCCGTGGCAGTTGTCCGGCGGGATGCAGCAGCGGGTCGCCATCGCCCGCGCCCTGGCCTACCGGCCCAAGGTGCTGCTGATGGACGAGCCGTTCGCGTCGGTCGATGCCCAGACCCGGGCCGAACTCGAGGACCTCGTGCTCGCGGTGCGCGACCGGTTCGACATGACCGTGCTGTTCGTCACCCACGACATCGACGAGAGCGTCTACCTCTCCGACCGGATACTGGTGCTGTCGAAGTCGCCGGCCACGATCATCGCCAGCATCGACGTGCCGCTGCCCAAGCCGCGCGACCAGATCGACACGCGGGAACGCGACGACTTCGTCCATCTGCGCGCCGAGATCGCCCGGCTGATCCGGCGTGCCGGCGAGGGCTACCGCGGCGAGGATGCCCGCGTCCCCGCCGGTTCCGAGGGCGGCTGAGGCGCCCGGCTCAGATCGGCAGGCCGACGTAGTTGTGGGCGAGGTTGGCGCGTGCCACCTCGAGGTCCTCGAGCAGTTCGAGCTCGGCCTGCTGGATCTGGAAGTCGAACGCGTCGGTGTCGGGGAAGCGGTGCATGACCGTGGTCATCCACCACGAGAACCGCACCGCCTTCCAGACGCGGCGGAGCGCCGTGGTCGAGTACGCGTCCAGCCCCGTCGTCGACCCGCTGCCATAGTGGTCGGCGAGCGCCCGCGAGAGGTAGACGACGTCGCTGAGCGCGAGGTTGAGGCCCTTCGCGCCCGTCGGTGGCACGATGTGCGCGGCGTCACCGGCGAGCAGCAGGCGGCCGTGACGCATCGGCTCGGCCACGAAGCTGCGCAGCGGCGCGATGGACTTCTCGATCGATGGCCCGGTGACCATCGAGGCGGCGACGTCCCCGGGCAGCCGCGCCTGCAACTCGGACCAGAAGCGGTCGTCGGACCAGTCCTCGGGCGCGTCCTCGAGCGGGACCTGCACGTAGTAGCGCGACAGGTTCTCGTGGCGCATCGAGCACAGGGCGAACCCGCGCTCGTGGTTGGCGTAGATCAACTCGTCGGAGACCGGCGGGGTCTCGGACAGGATCCCGAGCCACCCGAACGGATAGACCCGCTCGAAGGTGCGCAGTTCGCCGGCCGGGATGGCCGTCCGGGACACGCCGTGCGAACCGTCGCAACCCGCGACCCAGTCGGCCTGCACCTCCACGGTCCGGCCATCGTGCCGGTAGGTGACCAGCGGGCGGTCCGACGTCAGGCCGTCGAGTGTGACGTCCTCGGCCTCGAACACGATCGAGTCCTCGCGGGTGGCGAGCGCGTCGTAGAGGTCGTGCTGGACCTCGGTCTGCCCGTAGATCGTCACCGCGCGGCCGGTCAGTGCCTCGAAGTCGATGCGCAGACGACGCCCGCCGAACGCGAGGTAGACGCCCCCGTGCTCGAAGCCGTCGCGGTGGATGCGCTCGCCGAGGCCGGCGTCCGTGAGTGTCCGCACGCTGCCCGCCTCGAGGACACCGGCCCGGATCCGCGACAGCACGTAATCGCGGCTACGTCGTTCGAGCACCACGTTGTCGATGCCCTGCAGGTGCAACAGGTGCGACAACAGCGAACCCGCGGGCCCGCCACCGATGATCGCGACCTGGGTGCGACGGGTGTGGTCGGCCATGGTCTGGTTTCCTTCGTCGTCAGCTCGGCCGGCTGGCGAGCACGTGCTCGAGGTCGGCTGCCGTCTCGAGCAGGGCGGGTACGAACCGCTGGACGACCTCCTGCTTGCTCGTACGGCTGACGTGGGTGCTGACGTTGATCGCCGCGATCGGCTTGCCGGAGGTGTCGCGGATCGGCGCTGCGACCGACCGCACGCCGATCTCGAGCTCCTGGTCCACGAGGGCGTAGCCCTGGCGGCGGACCTCCTCGAGGCGCTTGAGCAGACTGGCCAGTTCGGTGACGGTGCGCGGCGTCGGGTTCGCGTGGTCGCTGGCCTCCCAGATGGCGGCGACCTCGTCCTCGGGCAGGGCTGCCAGCATGGCCCGCCCGAGCGAGGTCCGGAACGCCGGGAACCGCGTGCCGAGCCCGATCGACACCGTCATCACCCGTTTCGCCGGCACGCGCGCGACGTAGACCACCTCGGTGCCGTCGAGGACCCCGAGCGACGACGCCTCGCGCACGCTCTCGCTCAGGCCCTCGAGATAGGGCAGCGCGAGCTGCGGCACGCCGAACGACGACACGTAGGCATACCCGAGGTCGAGGACCCGGGGCGTCAGGGCGAAGCGGTCGCCCACGCGTCGCACGTAGCCGAGCTCTTCGAGGGTGATCAGGAAGCGCCGGGCGGTGGCGCGGTTGAGGTCCGTGGCCCTGGCGACGTCCGCCAGCGTCTGCTCGGGGGTCTCCTCGGTGAAACTGCGGATGACCCGCAGGCCGCGTTCGAAGGAGCGGACCGACTCGGACATGGGGGACCACCGGAGGCTTCGTCAGGCGAACATAGGTTCGTTCAACGAACAGACTAGCGCCCACCGCATCGGCGCGGTAGGGCAGTCTCGCATGGCTGACAGGGCCGTGTCTGGTACGATCGCAGGGTGAACAGCCGTTCGTTGAACGAACACTGACACGACGCAGAGGGCAGGGAGGCGAGATGGCGGAGTCCCGTCACGAGCAGGGGATGCGCGTCCGCCGGGACGTGCTCGGCGACGAGCACGTCGACCGGGCCGTGGCCGGCATGACCGACCTCGACACCGCGTTCCAGGACTACATCACCGGGTCGGCGTGGGCCGACGTCTGGGGCCGCGACGGGCTGCCGCGTCCGACCCGCAGCCTCGTGACCCTCGCACTCCTCGCCGCGCTGGGCCACGAGCGCGAGTTCGAGATGCATCTGCGGGCGGCGCGCAACACGGGCGCGACGCCCCAGGAGATCGGCGAGGTGCTCCTGCACGTCGCGCTCTACGCCGGGGTTCCGGCGGCCAACACGGCCTTCGCCGCGCTCAAGCGCGAGTACGGCGACGACATCGCAGGGGAGGAAGGCGCATGAACCCGACCGGCTACCGCCGTCGCGACGACGCGGCGTACCCGCCACTCGACCATCCGGCCTACCGCTCGACGGGCCTGCGCCATCCCGCGCAACCGCTCGTGCCGCTCGAGCACACGCTCTCCGAGGTCACCGGTCCCGGTCCGGCGCTCGCCGAGGTCCTGACCGAGGACGCCGACCTGACCACCAACGCCGGTACGGGTGCCGAGGCGGTCGGTGAGCGGATCATCGTGACCGGTCGGGTCCTCGACGAGGACGGCAGCCCGCAACCGAACACGCTGGTCGAGGTCTGGCAGGCCAATGCCGCCGGTCGCTACATCCACGAGCGCGACCAGCATCCCGCGCCGCTCGATCCGAACTTCATCGGGCGGGGCCGCTGCGTGACCGACGAGGACGGCAGCTACCGGTTCACCACCATCCGGCCCGGCGCCTATCCGTGGCGCAACCACCCCAACGCCTGGCGGCCGGCACACATCCACTTCTCGCTGTTCGGTCCCGCGCTGGTCACCCGCGTCATCACCCAGATGTACTTCCCCGGCGACCCCCTCCACGCGCTCGACCCCATCATGGGCTCGGTTCCCGAGGAGCACTGGCACCGCATGATCGCCACCTACGACCACGACGTCACGCAGCAGGAATGGGCGCTGGGATTCCGCTGGGACATCGTCCTGCGCGGCCCGGAGGCCACCCCGTTCGAAGCCGGCGGCGCAGGAGCACTGGCATGAGCGGCGGCAGCCGGGACCACCTGTTGCAGACGCCGTCGCAGACGGTCGGGCCGTTCTTCCACTTCGCCCTGACCGAGACGCCATTCGACCACCTCGACCCCGACGGGCACGCGGGTGACGCGATCGTGGTGGTCGGCACCGTCCGCGACGGTGCGGGCGACCCCATCGACGACGCGATGGTCGAGGTGTGGCAGGCCGACGGCGGGGGCCGTTACCGGCATCCCGCCGACGGCCGGGTCGGCGACGTGTCCGGTTCATTCGTCGGTTTCGGTCGGGTGGCGACGGCCCAGGAGTCGGGCGAGTACCGCTTCGTGACCGTCATGCCGGGCACCGTGCCCGGCAGGGTGGGCCCCGGGGATGGACCGGGACGCGACGGCACCGTGCAGGCGCCCCACCTCAACGTGCAGGTGTTCGCGCGCGGCCTGCTCAACCACCTGCACACGCGCATCTACTTCGCCGGCGCGGGCGCCAACGACGCCGACCCGGTCCTGGCCACCGTCCCCGCCGAGCGTCGCGCGACCCTGCTCGCCGAGCCCGACGGTCACGAGGACGGACGCCCCCGCTACCGCTTCGACCTCGTCCTGCAGGGCGAGGGTGAGACCGTGTTCTTCGACGCCTGAGGAGCCCTGCGTGGCCGAGATCGTCTCCCTCCGCGACGCCGTCGCGACGCACGTCCACGACGGTGACGTGGTCGCCATGGAGGGGTTCACCCACCTGATCCCGTTCGCCGCCGCCCACGAGATCATCCGGCAGGGCCGGCGCGACCTGACCCTGATCCGGATGACGCCCGACCTGGTGTACGACCAACTCATCGGGGCGGGGTGCGCCCGTCGCCTGATCTTCTCCTGGGGCGGCAACCCCGGCGTCGGGTCGCTGCACCGGTTCCGGGACGCGGTCGAGCACGGCTGGCCGGCGCCGCTCGAGATCGAGGAGCACAGCCACGCCGCCATGGCCGCCGCCTACCACGCCGGCGCGGCCGGGCTGCCGTTCGCGACGTTGCGCGGGTACGCGGGCTCCGACCTGCGCCGGGTGAACCCCAACATCCGCAGCGTCGAGTGCCCCTTCACCGGCGAGCGGTTGGCCGCGGTCCCTGCCCACCGTCCCGACGTCGGCATCATCCACGCCCAGCGCGCCGACCGGGCCGGCAACGTGCTCGTCGAGGGCATCATCGGCGTCCAGAAGGAGACCGTGCTGGCCTCGACCCGCTCGATCGTGACCGTCGAGGAGGTCGTGGACGACCTCGCCCCCCCGAGCCCGAACTCGGTGGTGCTACCGGCCTGGGCGGTGGACGCCGTCGCGGTCGCCCCCCGAGGCGCCGCGCCGTCCTATGCCCACGGCTACTACGCCCGCGACAACGCGTTCTACCTCGCCTGGGATGCCATCTCGCGCGACCGCGAACGCTTCGAGGCCTGGCTGCGCGAGCACGTCATGGACGTCGCGGCGGGTGTGTCGTCGTGATCCGCCCGTCTACCGTGCCACCGACGACCGAAAGCCGTGCCGTGTCCGCCGCCACGCCGACCGAGACGATGACCGTGGTCGCCGCCCGCGCGCTGCGCAACGACGACGTCTGCTTCGTCGGCATCGGTGCCCCGTCCGAGGCATGCAACCTCGCCCGGCTCACCCACGCGCCCGACATCGTGCTGATCTACGAGTCCGGGACGCTGCAGACCCGCCCGGACGTGCTGCCGCTGTCCATCGGCGACGGCGAGTTGTGCGAGACGGCGCTGACCACGGTGCCGGTCGTGGAGATGTTCCAGTACTGGCTCCAGGGCGGGCGCATCTCCAAGGGCTTCCTCGGCGGGGCCCAGATCGACCGGTTCGCCAACATCAACACCACCGTGATCGGCGACTACGACCACCCCAAGGTCCGGCTGCCCGGCGGCGGCGGCGCCCCCGAGATCGCGGGCTCCTGCCGCGAGGTGCTCGTGACGGCCAAGCACTCGTCGCGCACGTTCGTGGACACCGTGGACTTCGTGACCTCCCTGGGACACGGCGGTGGACCCGGTGACCGCGCGGCCGAAGGTCTGACCACGGCGGGGCCCGTGCTCGTCGTCACCGACCTGTGCACCTTGGCGCCCGATCCGCAGACCCGCGAACTGGTGGTGACCTCGCTGCACCCTGGCGTGACCCGCGAGCAGGTCAGCGACGCGACGGGTTGGCCGCTCCGGTTCGCCGACGAGGTCGCCACGACCCCACCGCCGACCGACGAGGAACTCCACGTGCTGCGCGACCTGCACGAGCGCACCGACCGGGCGCATGCCGGTGGCTGACCCGCGCTGGTCCGATGGCCTGCTCGAGGCGGGGTTCGGAGCCCCCGATCTGGCCGCGTCGGTCGGTTGGTCCGCACGCGTGACCCGCATGGTCGAGGTCGAGGCCGCACTCGGCCGGGCACTGGGCCGGGCCGGCGTCGTCCCGGACGCGGTCGCCGCGGCCATCGCGGACGCCTGCAGGGCCGACCGGGTGGACGTCGACGACCTCGCCCGGTCGGCACCGAGCGCACCGACCCCCGTCATCCCGTTGGTCGGCGCCCTCGTCGCCCGGTGCGACGACCCGGAGGCGGCTGCCTGGTTGCACCACGGCGCGACCAGCCAGGACATCGTCGACACCGCGGCGATCCTGCAGGTCCGCGACGCGCTCGTCCACCTCGACACCGGCCTCGCAGCGCTCGCCGAGACCTGCGCCGGCCTCGCGGCGACGCATCGCGCCACCGTCATGGCCGGCCGCACGCTCGGTCAGCAGGCGGTGCCGGTCACGTTCGGGCTGCAGGCGGCACGCTGGCTCGGGATGGTCGACCGGCGGCGCCGCATGCTCGCGGCGCTGCGGCCATCGCTCCTGGTGGTCCAGTTCGGTGGTGCCGCCGGCACGCTGGGCGTCTACGGCGACCTCGGTCCCGACGTGCTGGCCGCCCTGGCCGATGAACTCGGCCTCGCCGTGCCCGAACTGCCCTGGCACGCCGAACGCGACCGCATCGTCGACCTCGCGGGCTGGCTGGCCGGCGTCGCCGCGATGGTCGAGAAGGTCGCCACCGACCTGCTCCTGCACGCGCAGACCGAGGTGGCCGAACTGCGACAGGCGCCCGGCGCCGGACCCGGTTCGTCGGCGATGCCCCACAAGGCCAACGCCACGCACGCCGTCGCCGCCCGGGCAGCCGCCCGGCTCGCCCGGGGCGAGTGCCACGTGCTGGTCGACGCCGCGGGCGGCAACGAGTTCGAACGCGCCGCCGGCGCGTGGCAGGCCGAGTGGGTCGCCCTGCCGTCGGCGCTGGTTCGCACCGCCGGCGCCCTCGCACGCCTTCGCGCCGCGCTCGACGGGCTCGAGGTCGACGCCGACCGTATGCGCCACAACCTCGCGGTCGGCCTCGGCCTGACCTCGACCGAAGCGTTGGCGGGCGCGCTGACCCCCGCGCTCGGCCGACCGGCGGCCCAGGCGCTCGTCGGCGACGTCGCCGCCCGTGCGCTGGCCGAGTCCCGCGCGCTCGCCGAGGTCGCGGCCGAGGACGCCCGGGTCACCGACGTGCTCGATCCCGCAACGCTCGCCGCCACCCTCGACCCGGCCTCCGTGGTCGCCACGGCGGGTCCCATGGTCGATCGGGCCCTCGCGGTCCACGAGCGCACCGTGCGTGAGCTGGCGCCATGACCGACCGCATCGCCACCCACGGTGAGGTCGACCTGCGCATCCGCCTCGACGGCGACCCGGCAACGCCCCCACTGCTGCTGATCAACTCGCTCGGTACCGACCTGTCGTCCTGGGACGCCCAGGTCGCTGCCTGGTCCTCCGCCCGCCGCGTGGTCCGCTACGACCAGCGCGGCCACGGTCGCTCCAGCGTGCCGTCCGGGCCGTACACGCTCGAGCAGTTCGGTACCGACGCCCTCGCCGTCCTCGACACCTGCGGCATCGCACGCGCCGACCTGTGCGGGCTGTCCCTCGGCGGGCTCGTCGCCCTGTGGCTGGCCGTCCACGCCCCCGATCGCGTCGGACGCGTGGTCCTGGCCGACACCGCCGCGCGCATCGGCACCGAGGACGCGTGGCGGACCCGGGCCGCGCTCGTTCGTGAGCAGGGGATGGACGCGGTCGTCGACCTCGTCCTCGACCGGTTCTTCAGCCCCGCCTTCCTCGCCTCCGGGGACCCGGGGGTCGAGCGTGTCCGCCAGGCCCTGCGGTCGGCCGACCCCGAGGGCTACGCGGCGAGTTGTGACGCGCTCGCCGCCGCCGACCTCCGCGAGCGGGCAGCCGAGGTGGCCGCCGCGTGCCTGGTCGTGGTCGGCACCGCCGACGCCGCGACGCCGCCCGCCGATGCGCAGCAGCTGCGCGACCTCGTCCCCGCTGCCGCCTACGCCGAGCTCGAGGGCGCCGGCCATCTCGCCAACCTCGAACGCCCGGACGAGTTCACCCGGCTCGTCGCCGACTTCCTCGCCCGCCACCAGGAGCACCCCGATGCGTGACGCCGTCATCTGCGAGCCGCTGCGGACGCCGGTCGGACGATTCGGCGGCGTGCTGCGCGACGTGCCGGCCGCCGCCCTGGCCGCGACGGTGATCCGGGCGCTGCTCGAGCGCACCGCCCTCGACCCCACCGCGGTCGACGACGTGATCCTCGGCCAGGGCTACCCCAACGGCGAGGCACCCGCGATCGGGCGCGTCGCCGCACTCGACGCCGGCCTGCCCGTCGAGGTGCCCGGCCTGCAACTCGACCGGCGCTGCGGGTCGGGGCTGCAGGCGATCGCGGACGCGGCCATGCGGGTGCAGACGGGGGTCTGTGACGTGGTGATCGCCGGCGGCGCCGAGTCGATGAGCCAGGTCGAGTTCTACACCGACCGGATCAGGTGGGGCGTCAAGGGCGGCGGGGTCGAACTGTCCGACCGGCTCGCGCGAGCCCGCATCACGGCCGGGGGCGCGGACCACCCGGTGCCGGGCGGCATGATCGAGACGGCCGAGAACCTGCGCCGTGACCATTCGATCAGCCGCGAGCGGCAGGACGAACTGGCGCTGCGCTCGCACCAGCGGGCGGTCGCCGCCCAGCAGGCGGGCCGCTTCGCCGACGAGATCGTCCCGGTCGAGGTGCCCCAGCGGAAGAGGGAGCCGCTGGTGGTCGACACCGACGAACACCCGCGCGCGGACACCACCCCCGAGTCGCTGGCCGGCCTGCGCCCGATCATGGGCCGCCAGGACGACGCCGCGACCGTCACCGCCGGCAACGCCTCGGGCCAGAACGACGGCGCGGCCGCCTGCCTCGTCACCACGCCCGAGCGCGCCGAGCAGTTGGGTCTGCGTCCGCTTGCCAGGCTGGTGACCTGGGCGGTCGCGGGTGTGCCACCGGCGACCATGGGCATCGGACCGGTGCCCGCGACCGCCAAGGTGCTCGATCGCGCGGGCATCACCATGGACGACCTCGACCTCGTCGAACTCAACGAGGCGTTCGCCGCCCAGGCACTCGCGGTCACCGACACGTGGGGGCTCGACCCCATCGGCGACGAGCGTTTCAATCCCAATGGCTCGGGCATCTCGCTGGGCCACCCGGTCGGCGCCACCGGTGCGCGGATCCTGGCCACCATGCTGCGCGAACTCGACCGTCGGGGCGGTCACTACGCCCTCGAGACGATGTGCATCGGCGGCGGCCAGGGCATGGCGGCGCTGTTCGAACGCGTCGGGTGACCCTGCCACGCGGCTAGCGTTCGGATCGGTGCCGGACGAGTGGGCGGAGCACGGTGGGTCGGATCGTGGTCGGTGTCGACGGGTCGGAGGGCTCGCGGCAGGCACTGCTGTGGGCGGCGAAGGAAGCCGCGCTCAGGGGATCCAGCCTCGAGGTGATCCACACGTACGCGCCGCCCCAGGACGCCGACGTCTCGGGGAGCGCGACGTCGACGGCCAACTACTTCGAAGCCGCCGGCGAGGTCGCCCGCGAACTCGTGGAGGGCATGGCCGTCGCGGTCGAGGGTGTCGAGGTGCACACGGACGCGCTCGAGAGCTTCGACCCAGCGCAGACGCTCATCGAGCGGTCGGCGGGAGCGGACATGCTCGTGGTCAGCTCCCGTGGACGTGGCGGCCTGCGCAGTCTGTTGCTGGGCTCGGTCAGCCACCAGTGCGCCCAGCACGCGACGTGCCCGGTCGTGATCGTCCGTTCGGGGCCACCCGGATCGGCCTGACCTGCCGCTAGCGTGCGCACGACGAGCGAATGGAGTCGTGGTGAGTGTCGTGGTGTGCACACCCGGGGGTTCCCAGGGCGAGGTCCTGGCCCGGGCCGGAGCCGACCAGGCCAAGCTTGCGGCGGACGAACTGGTGCTCCTGCGCTACGTCCAGGCCACCGACGACGCCGAACGCGGTGTCGAGTCGGTCGTCGACGAGGCACTCGCCGACCTTCGTGCGCAGGCCCGTTCGCTCGAGTCACTGGGGATCACCAGCCGTGCCGAGGTCGTGGCCGGCCCGGGCGAGGACGCCGGCCCCAAACTGCTCGAGGCGATCCGTCGCATCGACGCCGACCTGGTCGTGATCGGGATCCGGTCGCGGTCGCGGGTCGGCAAGCTGCTGCTGGGCTCCATCGCCCAGGACCTGCTGCTCGCGGCCGGCCGCAAGATCCTGGCCGTCCCGGTCGAACCCGGCAGCTGATCTGCGGTGCCGGACGGGCTGCCGCCGCTGCCGGACGGGCTGCGGGCCGTGCGCGCCGAACGGCTGGCCGGCGGTGACGTCGCACGCGCCTGGCGGGCCGTCCTGGCCGACGGCCGCCACGTCGTGGTGAAGGCGACGCCCTACGACGCCGGCCTCGAGGCCGAGGGGCTAGGTGCGCTCGCGGACGCCGGCGCGCCCGTCCCGGCCGTCGTGGCTGTCAGCGGCGACGTGCTGGTGATGGACGAGGTGTCCGGACCAGCCGACTGGGCGGGCCTCGGCGCGGCGCTGGCGGCCGTGCACGGCCACCACGGACCCGCGTTCGGCTGGCACCGCGACAACGTGATCGGGCCGCTGCCGCAGGCGAACGGATGGTGTGCACGGTCCGGCGAGTTCGTGGTCGAGCGCCGCATCCGGCCCCACCTCGAGGTCCTGCCCGCCGCGGTCGCCACCCGCCTGGCTGCCGCGTGTGACGGCCCGCTGCCGGATCTGCTCGACGAACACGACCCCGCACCCAGCCTGGTCCACGGCGATCTGTGGACCGGCAACGTCGTCGACGGGCGCTGGCTGATCGACCCGGCCGTGCACCGCGCCGACCGCGAGACCGACCTCGCGATGCTGACCTTGTTCGGCTCGCCACCGCCGGCGTTCTGGTCGGCCTACGCGGCGGTCGCGCCGCTGCCGGAGGGGTGGCGGCGACGTCGGCCGGCCCTGCAGTTGCCGCCCCTGCTGGTCCACGTGCGGCTGTTCGGCGCCGGCTACGTCCGCAGCCTCGTGGCCGCCATGGACGCCGCCGGACTGCCCTGACCGCGACGGCGGTCAGACCAGCGAGAGCTGGGCATGACCGCGTTCGAGGTCGAGCAGGACCTGCTTGCGCTCGAGACCGCCGCCGTACCCGGTCAGGCTGCCGTTGGCCCCGACGACCCGGTGGCACGGCACGATGATCCCGAGCGGGTTGCGCCCGTTCGCCAGGCCCACTGCGCGTGACGCCGTCGGCTGCCCGATCCGTGCGGCCAACTCCCCGTACGAGATCGTCTCGCCGTACGGGATGTCGCACAGCGCCCGCCACACCTGCTGCTGGAACGGGGTGCCGCCGGCGAACGACAGCACGATGTCGAACTCGTGCCGTTCGCCCGCGAAGTACTCCTGCAACTGGGCGGCGACGTCGGCGAAGGCCGCGTCGTCGCGAGGTCCGAACCCGTCGTCCTCGGGGCGGTGGCGCTGGCGGTCCATGTAGCAGCCGACCAGCGCGTCGCCGTCGCGGACCAGGGTGATCGGTCCGAGCGGGCTGTCGACGATGCCGTGGTGCATGAGGGTGCTCCTGCGTGAGGTGGGCGGATCAGGCGGCGGAGGTGGCGGGCAGACGGTCGGGGCGGGCGGCGGGGATGACGTTGACGGCATGGTCGCCGCTCGCCCACAGGTACTGCACGGCGTACGCGCGCCAGGGACGCCACGCCTGGGCGTGCGCGGTCAGCGCGGCGGGTGAGGCCGGCAGCCCGAGACGTTCTGCGGCGAGCTTCACCCCGAGGTCGCCGGGCAGGAACGCGTCGGGGTCGCCGAGGCCCCGCATCAGCACCACCTCGACGGTCCAGGGCCCGAGGCCCGGGAGCGCGGCGAGTCCGGTGCGGGCGGCGTCGCGGTCGGCGCCCGGGCCGAGGTCGACGTCACCGTCCGCCAGGGCGCGTGCGAGCTCGAGCAGCGCGCGGGCGCGTGCGGCGGGCAGGCGCAGTAACGCCGGGTCGGCCGCTGCCAGCGAGGCCGGGGTCGGGAACAGGCGGGTGAGGCCGCCGTCCGGGTCCTCGATCTCTTCCCCGAGCGCCGCCGCGAGACGTCCCGCGTGCGTGGCGGCCGCGGCCGTCGACACCTGTTGGCCCAGGACCGCCCGAAGCGCGAGTTCCTCGGCGTCGACCGTGCGTGGCACCCGGCGACCGGGTGCGGTGGTCACGAGCGACGCGAGCGCCGGATCCTCGGCCAAGGAGGCATCGACCGCAACGGGATCGGCGTCGAGGTCGAGCAGGCGACGGCATCGCGCGATGGCCGTGGCCAGGTCGCGCGGGTCGTCCAGTCGCAGCGTGCAGGCGACGTGGTCGGGCTCGGGCCGCAACGCGACGATGCCGGTGCCGTGTGGCAGCCGCAGGGTGCGCCGGTACGCCCCGTCCCGCCACTCCTCGACGCCGGGCACGGCGGTCGCCGCGAGGTGCCCGAACAGGTTGTCCGGGCACAACGGGGTGCGGAACGGCAGCCGCAGTGACACCGTGCCCGTGCCGGCGCTGGTCGCACCACGGCGGACACGTGCGCGCAGGTCTCGCGGCGAGGTGGCGAAGACCTCGCGCACCACGTCGTTGAACGAACGGACGCTGCCGAAACCGGCGGCGAACGCGACCTCGGTCAGTGGCAGACCGGTGGTCTCGATCAGCAGCCGCGCGGTCTGGGCGCGCTGCGAGCGGGCCAGCGCCAGGGGACCGGCGCCGACCTCGGCGCGCAGGTGGCGCTGGACCTGCCGGGGGCTGTACCCGAGCCGTGCGGCCAGGCCGGGCACGCCCTCGCGGTCCACGATGCCGTCGCCGATCAGGCGCATCGCCCGGGCCACGACATCGGCGCGGTGGTCCCACTCGGGCGAACCGGGGCTGGCGTCGGGCCGGCAGCGCTTGCAGGCCCGGAAGCCGGACTGCTGGGCGGCCGCGGCGGTGGGGTAGAAGCGCATGTTGTGCGGCTTCGGCGGCACCACCGGGCAACTCGGGCGGCAGTAGATGCCGGTGGTCACGACCGCGGTGAAGAACCACCCGTCGAACCGTGCGTCCTTGGACTGCACGGCCCGTACACAGCGTTCGACGTCTTCGTACATGCCGGCAGGATGCTGGCCGCGGTGGTCGACGTCCAGCAGGTTTGCGACATCACCGTGGGGCCGCACGCCCGGCCCGCCGCGACGGCGGGCGGGCAAGGAGTGTGCATCGGACCCGGCAACGGTGGACACTGCCGCTTCCGCGGGAGAGGAGTCACCGGTGACGACGCGTCCGCCGGTCGAGGACCAGGGCGACGAGCACCTCGAGGTCGGCCCGCCGAAGCGTGCGGCCGCAGGCGTGCCCGGCGTGTGGTGGGCGCTGAAGCAGGCCAACCAGCAGATGGGCCTGCGTCGCACCGCGAAGACGCTGCCGAAGCTCAACCAGGTCGACGGGTTCGACTGCCCCGGCTGCGCCTGGCCCGAGGCCGAACGTCGTCACCATGCGGAATTCTGTGAGAACGGGGTCAAGGCCGTCGCCGCCGAGGCCACGACCCGCCTCGTCGACCGCGACTTCTTCGCCCGTCACCCCGTCGCGGAACTGCGCGAGAAGTCGGAACACTGGCTCGGTCAGCAGGGCCGACTGACCGAACCGATGGTCAAGCGACGCGGCAGCGACCACTACACACCGATCGGTTGGGACGACGCGTTCGCGCTGATCGCCGACCACCTCGACCGCCTGGCCTCGCCCGACGAGGCGGTCTTCTACACCTCCGGCCGGACCTCGAACGAGGCCGCGTTCGTCTACCAACTGTTCGTGCGGGCGTTCGGGACCAACAACCTGCCCGACTGTTCGAACCTGTGCCACGAGTCGTCCGGCGCCGCCCTGACCGAGACGATCGGGATCGGCAAGGGGACCGTCCAACTCGCCGACCTCGAGGCCGCCGACCTGATCTTCGTCGTGGGCCAGAACCCCGGTACCAACCATCCCCGGATGCTGGCCACGCTCGAGGCCGCGAAGCAGCGCGGCGCCCGCATCGTCACCGTCAACCCGCTGCCCGAAGCCGGCCTGCTGCGGTTCGACAACCCGCAGACCGCCCGCGGCCTGGCCGGCCGCGGCACCCATCTGACCGACCGCTACCTCCAGGTGCGACTCAACGGCGACCTCGCGCTGTTCAAGGCGCTCAACGCCGGCCTGCTGCAGGCCGAGGAGGACGCGCCCGGAACCGTGCTCGACCACGGGTTCATCGCCTCACGGACGTCGGAGTTCGAGGCCTTCGCCGATGCCGCCCGTCGTCTCGACTGGGACGAGGTCGACGAGGCGACCGGCCTGGACCGCGACGAGATCGCCGCCACCCTCGCCGACGTGCTCCGCGCCGACCGGATCGTGGTGTGCTGGGCCATGGGCCTGACACAACATCGCAACGCCGTCGCCACGATCCGCGAGATCGTGAACTTCCTGCTGCTGCGCGGCAACCTCGGCCGGCCCGGTGCCGGCGTGTGTCCGGTCCGCGGGCACTCCAACGTGCAGGGCGACCGCACGATGGGTATCTGGGAGCGTCCGAGCGAGGCGTTCCTCGACGCGTTGCAGGTCGAGTTCGGGTTCGATCCCCCGCGTCACCACGGCGTCGACGTCGTCGCGGCCATCCGGGCGCTGCGGGACGGTCGTGCCAGGGTCTTCATGGCGGTCGGCGGCAACTTCGTCGGCGCGTCGCCCGACACCGCCGCCACCGAGGCCGCGATGGCACGCGCCGCCCTGACCGTGCAGGTGTCGACGAAGCTGAACCGGTCCCACGCGATCGTCGGCGAGGAGGCGCTCATCCTGCCCACGCTCAGCCGGCCCGAGCGCGACGTGCAGGCGAGCGGCCCGCAGACGGTCACCGTCGAGGACTCGATGAGCCTGGTGCACGGTTCGACCGGCGTCCTCGAGCCCGCCTCGTCACACCTGCGCTCGGAGGTCGCGATCCTGGCCGGCATCGCGCGGGCGACCCTGGGTGCCCGCGGTGGAGGCATCGACTGGGCCGGGCTGGCGGACGACTACGACCGCATCCGCGAGCACATCGCCCGGGTCGTTCCCGGCTTCGAGGACTTCAACCGCCGCCTGCGCAGCCTCGGCAGCTTCCTACTCCCCAATCCCGCGCGCGCCGCCGATCCCGACCTGGCCACCGACACCGGCCGGGCCCGGTTCAGCGTCAACGACCTCGAGGTGTTGCGTCCCCCGCCGGGCCGGTTGCTGCTGCAGACGATCCGCAGCCACGACCAGTACAACACCACCATCTACGGACTCGACGACCGCTACCGCGGCATCAAGCAGGGCCGCCGCGTCGTGTTCGTGCATCCCGACGACCTCGCCGAACGCCGACTCGCCGACGGTGACGTGGTCGATCTGGTCAGCGAATGGGAGGACGACGTCGACCGCCGCGCCGAGGCGTTCCGCGTGGTCGCGTTCCCGACGGCGCGTGGTTGCGCCGCCGCGTACTTCCCCGAGACCAACGTGCTGGTCCCGTTGGACTCGACGGCGCGGCACAGCAACACGCCGACCTCGAAGTCGATCGTGGTCCGTCTCGAGCCGGTCACGGTCGGTGCCCGGGCCGAGGTGGACGCGTGAGCGGCTCGTCCCGGATCAAGGTCCGGTTCCACGAACTCGACCCCAACGGGCACGTCAACCACGGGGTCTACGCCAACTACTTCGAGACCGCCCGCATCGAACTGCTCGAGGCCATCGGTTTCGGCCCGGGCGTGCTGGCCGACCGCGGTGTCCACCTCGTCGTGGTCGAGTTGCGCATCCGCTACACGCGGCCGGCCCGGGCCGGCGACTCGCTGACCGTGCGGACCTCGATCGCGCAGTTGCAGCGGGCGTCGTCGTGGTGGCATCAGCAACTGCTCGACGAGTCGGGGCAGGTGGTCGCCGAGGCCGAGGTGCGCTCGACGGCGACCAACGCCGAGGGGCGCCCGATCCGGCCACCGCAGGACCTCGCCGAAGCGTTGGCGCTGCTACAGGCGTGACGCCCGCCCGGCCGGCCGACCGCCTCCGGCCGGTATCCGCACCCGCCGCGGCCTCCACCGCGCGCCGCCCCACGACGATGAACCGCAGGCCGACTCCGGGCGTATCGAAAGCAGTGCCCGACGCCTAGGAGGCCCCATGCATCGCCGATCGATCGTCCCCACCGTCCTGCTCACGCTCGCCCTGCCGGCAGTCTTCGCCGGACCGGTTCTCGCCCAGTCCAGCGGTACGACCTTCACCGCCCAGTTGTCCGGCGGCGAGGAGGTACCGGCCGTGGAGACGGCGGCCGGCGGCGCCGCCGAGTTCGTGCTCGACGACGACGGCAACTCGCTGTCGTTCACCGTCGACGTCGACGGACTCGAGGACACCACGATGGCGCACATCCACCTCGCACCCGCCGGCGAGAACGGCCCGCCGGTCGTCTGGCTGCACACCCAGGAGCAGGCGCCGGAGCTGGTGCCCGGCGTGTTCTCGGGCACGCTGGCCAGCGGCACGATCACCGCCGACGACCTGGTCGGACCGCTCGAGGGCGCCACGCTCGACGACCTCCTCGCCGAACTGGCCGCCGGGACCGCCTACGTCAATGTGCACACCGAGGAGTTTCCCGACGGGGAGGTCC
>DATHUR010000201.1:0-18674 GCA_035462025.1 Egicoccus sp.
CTCCTGCAACACGCCCAGCTCGCGCAACTGCTCGAGCAGGTCGTCGGGGCCGAGGTCGGAGATGACGGCCAGCGCCCGTAGGTCTTCGCCGCGCACGGACAGCACCCGGCGGTTGAAGTCGCCGCGCTGGACCTGGATCGACTCGCAGTAGCGCCGCAGCGCCCGCCAGTGGTCTCCCAGCGCGTCGAGTCGCTCGAGGTCGATGACGATGCCCGTGGCCTCGTCGGAGTGGTGCACGGGCGCCTCGCCTGGCAGGACCTCGCCGGGTGCGACGCCGTAGAACTCGGCGAGTTCGAGCAGTCGCGTCGCGGTGATGTTGCGGTCCCCGCGCTCGTAGGAGCCGACGACCGCCGCCTTCCAGCGCCCGTCCGAGCGCCGCTCGACGTCCTGGAGCGAGAGTCCGCGGTCGATGCGGACCTGACGAAGTCGCTCGCCGACCTCGTGCGTGTAGGTCACCGTGCCCGTCCCTCCCGTACCGAGGGCCGAACCGTACCGGCCGGGGGTGACATGGACGCTCATCGGCCCGCCCGCCCGGCTGCCCAGGCCAGGGTCGTGGCCAGGCCCTCCTCCATCGTTGTCCACGGCTTCCAGCCGAGTTCACGTGCCGCGAGCCTGGGATCCGCGGCGCTGCGCCGGATCTCGCCGTCGCGGGCCGGGGCGAACACGGGCTCGTGTGGATAGCCCGTCGCCGCCGCGAGGGCCCGGAACAGTTGCAGCACGCTGGTCTCCTTGGCGGTCCCGATGACCAGGCGCATCCCGGAGGCGCGGTCGGCGGCCAACACCATGGCATGCACGACGTCGTCGACGAAGACGAAGTCGCGGGTCTGTTCGCCGTCGCCGTGGATCGTGCACGGCTGCCCGGCCAGCATGCGCCCGGCGAAGGTCGCGACCACGCCGCCCTCGCCGGCGGTCGTCTGGTGTGGGCCGTAGACGTTGGCGATCGACAGGGCGGTCCAGTCGAGGCCGTACAGCTGTCGATAGGTGCGCAGGTAGTCGATGGCGACGCGCTTCGAGGCGCCGTAGGGCGACAGCGCCGGCCCGTCGAAGCTCTCGTCGACCGGCAGCTGGTCCGCGCGGGGCTCGCCGTAGCACCCGATCGACGAGGCGTAGACGATCTTGCGCACGTCGGCGCGGCGAGCGGCCTCGAGGACGGCGAGCGTCCCGAGCACGTTCACCGACGCGTCGTACTGCGGGTCCTCGATGCTGCGGCGGACGTCGACCTGCGCCGCGAGGTGGAAGACGACCTCGGGCCGCAACCGCTCGCACAGCGGCCCCATGCCGCCCTGGCGGATGTCGAGGCGGTCGAATTCGAGCCGGCCCGCGTGCCGCTCGCGCGCCGGCGCGAGGTTGGCCAACGAACCCGATGACAGGTCGTCGACACCGACCACCCGGCGCCCGTCCTCGAGCAGTCTGGCGACGAGGTTGGAGCCGATGAAGCCGGCGGCGCCGGTGACCAGGACCGGACGATCGGACACGACTGACCTCGAGCGAACACACCGGCGGACGTGGAACCACAGCCTAGCGCCGGGGTCCGCGCCTCCCCGCGCAGGCGTGTCCGACGGCGAGGTCGGGCCGGATCAACCCTCGGCCTGCAGGCCCGACAGGTGGTCGCGGATCCGAAGGACCAGTGTCGGCGGCGCGGACTCGACGCAGTCGCGGCGGACGATGGCACGCAACTGCTCCTCGAACGAGGCGCGGTCGGTGCACGGGTAGCACGCCGTCAGGTGTTCCTTGACCTCCGCGAGCGAGACGTGGGGCAACTCGCCGTCGAGGTAGCGCTCGAGACGGGCCAGGGCTTCCTGGCAGTCGTTGCCACACTCGGAGTTCGCGCCGCTCACGCGTCCACCTCTTCGTCGATCAGACCTCGGGCCCGGGCATAGCCGGACAACGCCTTCTGCAGTTGTTTCCTTCCACGGTGCAGGCGCGACATCACCGTGCCGACCGGCGTGTCCATGATCTCGGCGATCTCTTTGTACGGGAAGCCTTCGACGTCGGCGAGGTAGACCGCCTCGCGGAACGTGTCGGGCAACTCCGCCAGCGCCTGCTTGACCTCGTCCGCGGTCAGGGCCTCGAGCACCTCGCGCTCGGCCGACCGACCTCCCGAACGGGCGATCTCGTCGTAGAACGAGTAGTCGTCGAGCGTCTCCTGCAGGTCCTCCTGCGGACGGCGCTGCGCCTTGCGGTACATCGAGATGTAGGTCGTGTGCAGGACGCGGTACAGCCACGCCTTGAGGTTGGTGCCGGGGCGGTACTGGTGGAACGAGCGAAAGGCCTTGGTGACCGTCTCCTGGACCAGGTCCTCGGCGTCCGCGGCGTTTCGCGTGTAGCGCAACGCGGCGGAGTAGAGCCGATCGAGGTGGGGCAGCACCTGGTCCTCGAACTGCTGCTGCCGCTCGTCCTCCGACAACTCCTGGCGCAGGATCGTGCCGTCGGCCTGACGGCCGTCGCCGATCTCGGGGGCGGGAACGTCACTCACCGCGGGCGTGGCTCCTCGAAACGTGTGGGTCGGCCAGCGTAACCCCGCTGGCGAGTCCGAGAGCACGCCCGGTCGGCATGTATCTTTCCACATACTTTCGTTCCTTTACATACTGTCTAATCATGTTTGGATCTATCCTGTCGGAACGGTGTCCTGCGGGCGTCGTCGACGCCCCCACGACGCCCGCAGCCACCGCAGCACGAGCAGGAGACGGGGATGCGCGACGAACTGCCCGACTGGATGGACCCACCGGCCGAGGACGCCGAGCGGCCTCGCCGCCGCCTGCACCGGTTGCTCGCACTCGCGGCCGTGCCGTGGGTGGTGGTCGCCGTGCTGGTGGGCTGGCGCGGCTCCGGCGATCCCGTGGCGGCCACGGACGACCTCGGCGCCCCGCCGGACGCCACCGAGGCAGCCGGCGGCGAGACAGCCGGCGGCGAGACAGCCGGCGAGCCGCCATCGGTCGACGCCGCGCCCGAGGACGGGCTCGTCGCCGAGACCTGGCAGGTCGGCTGGCGTGAGTACCCGGGCGACGGCGCCACTGGCGCCGTCGCCGCGGCCGTGGCACGGGCCTGGCTCACCGGGCTCGACCCGCTCCTCGCCGTCGAGGGCATCTCGCCCGACGACCACAGCTCGTATGCCGAACACCTGACGGTCGAAGCCATCGAACGCCCCGGACCCGGTGCGGCCGTGGTCACCTTCTCGGCGGTGGTCCTCGAGGGCGGTGAACCAACGGCGGCACGCCTGCGCCGCGTCGCCGTGCCGGTCGACGAACACGACCATGACCCCCGACCGGCCGGCGCACCCTGGGAGCTCCCCGGCCTCGATCTCACACCAGCGCTGCCAGTCGCGGCCGACGACCTCGGCACCGAGCACTGGCCCGCGGCCGAGGCGGCGCTGCGGGCCGCGGGGTTCGCGGACGCCGAGCTGCGCGGCCTGCAGCGCACGACGTCCTGGCCGGTGCTCGCCGCGATCCGCACCGACACGCCCGACGGACCGCGTGACCAGGTCGTGTGGTTGCGCCGCCACCTCGACCGCTTCGTGGTCGCGGGCCTGCCACTGTCCCAGGCCCTGCCCACGCGGGAGGACCAGCCATGAGTGCCACCGTGCGCCCCTCACCGACCCGGCCACCGGCGGCCCGGCCCGCCTCCTCGCGTCCGGGACGCGGCCCCCGCCGCGACGGGACCGACGGCCCGCGGCCACAAGCGCTGGCGGCCCTGCTGGTCGGGGTCTGGCTCGAGGTGCGGGCCGGGCTGCGTCCGCTGCGGCAGCTCGAGCCGCTGGTCACGCCCGTGGTCTACCGCCGCCTGGCCCGGCAGATGCCCGGCGTGCGCGGTCTCGCACCGCCGGCGCGGGTCAGTCGCGTTCGTGCCTGCACCCCGGCGGCGGGTGTGTGCGAGGCCGCCGTCACGGTCACGGCGAACGGCCGGACGACGGCGATCGCCGTCCGGCTCGAGCGTCACCTGGGGCGCTGGCGGGCCGTCGAGCTGACGGCGCCCGAGGCCGGCCTGGCCGCATTGACCACGGGCACGCTGCCGCCCGGATGGCGGCCCCGCGACGCGTTCGACGAGGTGCTCGACGACATCGCGGGGATCGCCGAGGTCAGGCCTCGTCGAGTCCGTGGCACTTCTTGAACTTCTTGCCACTGCCGCACGGGCACGGGTCGTTGCGCCCGACCTTGTCCTCGGCCCGATAGGTGTCGCCCGAGGCCACGCGACGCACGGTCGAGCCGTCGGCCTTCTGCTCGACGGAGCGACCGGAGGCGTCGGTCTGCACGGATGCCGTGGACGACCCGCCCGACACGGCGTAGCTGGCCGAACCGGCCGGGGCCCCCGCCTTGTAGGTCAGGCGCGTCTCGGGCCTGCCCTGGTCGCCGAGCGGGATGGCCTTCTCGATGCGTAGGGTCACGCCGTCCTTCGGCGGTGCGGCGGCCGGCGCGGCCGTGGCGCCGTCGCCCGTGCCGCCATCACCGCCGTCCGCACCGTCCTGCGCCTCGTCGGTCTTGACCGGCAGCCGGAAGAAGTAGGTCGTCGCCTCCTCCTTCACGCCCGACATCATCGCGACGAACGAGTCGTAGGCCTCGCGCTGGTACTCGGTCAGCGGGTCACGCTGGCCGACCGCGCGCAGACCGATGCCGTCGCGCAGCGCGTCCATCTCGTAGAGGTGCTCACGCCACTTGCGGTCGACCACCGACAGGATCACGCGGCGTTCGATCTCGCGCATCGCCTCGTCCCCGCCGACCTCCTCCTCGCGGCGCTCGTAGGCGTCGAAGGCGTCGTCGATGAGCAGTTCGACCAGCTTGTCGCGGTCGATGGTCTCGAGGTCGAGTGCGCCGAAGTCGAACGTGGTGTCGTGGATGAGCTGGAGCCGCTCGGCGAGCCCGTCGAGATCCCACTCCTCGGGGTACACCCCCGGCGGGCAGTGCTCGTCGACCATGTCCTCGATGGTGTCCTCGAGGTAACCCTGGGCGAGGTCGCGCACGGTGTCGTGCTCGCCCTCGAGCAGGTCCTGGCGCGCGCCGTAGACGACCTTGCGCTGCTCGTTCATGACGTCGTCGTACTTGAGCACGTTCTTGCGGCGGTCGAAGTTGAGGCTCTCGACCTGGCGCTGGGCGTTGGCGACCGCCTTGGTGACCCACTTGTGCTCGATCGGGACGTCGTCGGGGATCTTGAGGCGGGTCATGATCCGCTCGACGGCCGACGCGTTGAACAGCCGCATCAGGTCGTCCTCGAGGGACAGGAAGAACCGACTGGTGCCCGGGTCGCCCTGGCGCCCGGCGCGGCCGCGCAACTGGTTGTCGACACGCCGCGACTCGTGGCGTTCGGTGCCGATGACGTAGAGCCCACCGAGCTCCTTGACCTTCGCGCCCTCGGCCTTGAACTCGGGCTCGAGCCGCTCGATCGCCTCGAAGTAGGCGGCGTCGCGCTCTTCCTGCGGCGTGTCCTCGGGCAGGCGCGCCACCTCGTGGCGGGCCACCTCCTCGGCGTTGCCACCGAGCACGATGTCGGTACCGCGACCGGCCATGTTGGTCGAGACCGTCACCGCGTTCAGACGACCGGCCTGGGCCACGATCTGGGCCTCGCGGGCGTGGTTCTTGGCGTTGAGGACCTCGTGCTTGACGCCCATCTTGGTGAGCAGGTTGGCGAGGTACTCGGACTTCTCGACCGAGGTGGTGCCGATCAACAGCGGCTGGCCGGCCTCGTGGCGCTCGGCGATCTCCTCGGCGACGGCCTGGAACTTGGCCGCCTCGGACTTGTAGATCAGGTCGGCACGGTCGTCGCGGACGACGGGCCGGTTGGTCGGCACCTCGACCACCCCGAGCGCGTAGATCTCGAGGAACTCGACCTCTTCGGTCTTGGCCGTACCGGTCATACCGGCCAGCTTGTCGTAGGTGCGGTAGTAGTTCTGCAGGGTGATGGTCGCCAGGGTCTGGTTCTCCTCCTTGACCTTCACCCCTTCCTTGGCCTCGATCGACTGGTGCAGACCCTCGGAGTAGCGGCGGCCATCGAGGACGCGGCCGGTGTTCTCGTCGACGATCTTGACCTCGCCGTCGACCACGATGTACTCGCGGTCGCGCTTGAACAGCTCCTTGGCCTTCAGGGCGTTCTGCAGGTGGTGGATCAGCGGCGTGTTGACCGACTCGTACATGTTGTCGATGCCGAGCAACTGCTCGACCTTGGCCACGCCCTCCTCGGTGACCGCGACGGTGCGCTTGGCCTCGTCGACGACGTAGTCACCGGTCGCCTCGCCGGGCCGGTCACCTTCCTCGCCCTTGGTCAGGTTCGGCGCGACGCGACGCGCGAACACCTGGTAGAGGTCGGCGGACTGCTCGGCCGGGCCCGAGATGATCAACGGGGTACGGGCCTCGTCGACCAGGATCGAGTCGACCTCGTCGACCAGGGCGAAGTAGTGGCCCCGCTGGACCTGGAGACGCTTGTCCCAGGCCATGTTGTCGCGCAGGTAGTCGAAGCCGAACTCGTTGTTGGTGCCGTAGGTGATGTCGCAGGCGTAGGCCTTGCGCTTGTTGTCCTTGGTCTGGCCCGAGTGGACGACGCCGACGGTCAGCCCGAGCCAGTTGTGCACCCGCCCCATCCACTCGGCGTCGCGCTTGGCGAGGTACTCGTTGACCGTGACGATGTGTACGCCCCGGCCGGTCAGTGCGTTGAGGTAGACCGGCATGGTCGAGGTCAGGGTCTTGCCCTCACCGGTCTTCATCTCGGCGATGTTGCCCTCGTGCAGGGCGATGCCGCCGAAGACCTGGACGTCATAGGGACGCTGCTTGAGCACCCGCCAGGCGGCCTCGCGCACGACCGCGAACACCTCGACCTGCAGGTCGTCGAGGTCGGCGCCATCGGCGATCCGGGCCCGGAACTGGTCGGTCTTGGCCCGCAGTTCCCCGTCGGAGAGCGCCGCCATCTCGTCGGCGAGGGCGTTGACCTCGTCGACGACCTTCTGGGTCTGCTTGGCCTTGCGGCCCTCCCCCATACGGAGAAGCTTGTCCATCACCATCGGGGCGGCCTTCTTGTGTTCGCGAGCAGCGCGGCAGGAGGTCGGCTCGCCCCGGGCGCGCCAAGGCGGACGTGGCGAACGACGCGCACGATGGTACGCCAACGACCGCAACTGCACGGCGGGCCTGTCAGGGCCCGCCGCAGGTGTGGGACGTGCCCCGCCCGGCTACTTGATCTCGAGCAACTTCTCGCGCACGGCGTAGACGACCGCCTCCATGCGCGAGTGCAGATGCAGCTTCTCGAGGATGTTGCGCACGTGGTTCTTGACCGTGTTCTCGGAGATGAACAGCGCCTTGGCGATCTCGCGGTTGTTCATGCCCTGGGCCACGTGCTGCAGGACCTCCATCTCGCGCGGCGTCAACCGCGGTGCGGGGACCTGCTCCTTCTCCTCGTCCTTTTTGATCATGGCCGCGAACTCGTCGAGGAGCTTGCTGGCCATCGAGGGTGAGATCAGCGACTGGCCGCCGTGGACGCTGCGCACGGCGTTGCCGATCTCGTCGATCGAGATCTCCTTGAGCAGGTAACCGTTGGCACCGGCCTTGATGGCCTCGTAGAGGTCATCCTCCTCGTCGCTGATCGTCAGCACGAGGATCTTGGTGCCCGGCTCCTCCTCCTTGATGCGACGCGCGGCCTCGATACCGGACAGCACCGGCATACGGACGTCCATGACGACGACATCGGGGGCGTGTTCGCGGGCGAGTTCGACGGCCGCCTGGCCGTCACCGGCCTCGCCGAGGACCTCGATGTCGTCCTCGTCCTCGAGGACCATGCGCAGGCCACGGCGGAACAGCTCATGGTCGTCCGCGATCAGGATGCGGATCCGGTCGTCGGCCACGGTGCCCTCGCTTGCATCGCCGTACCCGTTCCCCGGACGGGGAGCGTCACGCCTCCAATCGTCCCACTCGGTCGCAGGTCAAGCGGAAGGGCGCACGGTGAGGAGTCTAGCCCCTTGGGCGCACGCAGACCCCGAGTCGATGCTTCAGCGTGGGGAGGTCGGCCTGATCGGGGTGAGCAGTCCGGACGACCCGCGGGCTGGCCCGCTCGCGGCCGCCGTGAGAGAGATGGCGTCGGCGGGGGCCGTTCACCTCGCGGTCGCGACCCCCGCCGGCAGATCAGGCGAACTCGTCCTCGTCGAGTCCATCGTCGGCGCCCGGCACGACGCCGACCAGGTCGGCGTCGACGGGCTGGCGACGTGGCCGGTTGACCAGCCGCGTCTTGAGCTTGCGTACCTGCCGGGTCAGCTTGGCCTCGACCCGGTCTACGGCCGTCAGGGGGTCGGGCGCCGCAGCGGCCGCCCGCAGATACTTGCCCTTTGCGTGGAGCACCACCTCACAGTGCACCCGATCCTCGATGCGGGGATTGCTCTCCTCGGAGAACACGACCTCCATGTCGATGAACCGGTCGAACAGACGCCGGACGCGCGACAGCTTCGCGATCGCGTGGTCCCGCACGTGCTCGGGAACATCGAGGTTCTTGCCCTTGACGGTGATCCGCACGGCTCCTCCTCGGCTCGCGCCCCACAGTTCGGGGGCGTGTGGGTCGCACCCGTGGGTGCGTTGGTCACCACCCGGGGTGCGGCGAGGATCTGGGGCCGGGTCCTTTCGTCGGCCCCTCGTCGGGCCGCACCGCGCGCGGTGTCGATCCACCGCGGTGGACCGCGGTGCCACGCCGGGGCCGTCGGCTTACCTGGCGGGAAAGCTGACCTTCCCGACCGTGTCCCACGACGCTAGCAGTGCCCTGCCCGCGGCGGCGCGGGTCCTTGGGCCCGGCGCACACGGCCGTCCGGCGGGGGCGCACCTCAGCGCGAGGCGGGAACCACCAGCGCGTGGGCGCCCGCGCGGGCGAGCACGGCGAGGTGCAACCGACCGGCGCCGGCGGCGGTGAGCACCCCGGCCACCCGCGCGGCCGTGGCCCCGGTTGTGAGCACGTCGTCGACCACGAGCAGGTTGCTGCCCGGGAAGCTGCGCGCCGCCGTGAACCGGTCGGGTCGGTGGCGACGGTCGGCTGCCGCGACCCCCCGGACCGTGGGGACCCCGAGGCCGCCTGCGACCGCCACCGCGAGGAGTCGCGCGTGGTCGACCCCGCGGCGCCGGCGCCGCCGGTCCGCCGTGGTGACCCAGGTCACCGCGTCGACATCGGGTGCCATCTCGGCGACCCGGCCGGCGAGCCGCACGGCCAATCCGGACCAGCCGGCGTGCGCTCCGGCGAGCTTGGCGGTCACGACGGCCGCGGCGACGGGACCGCGGTAGTCGTAGAGCGCGGTCGTGGTCGCGAAGGGCGCCGGCTCGGGCCAACAGGGATGGCCCGGGGTGGCCGGTCCGGCACAGACCGGGCACCCGCCGGCGAGTTCCCGCACGGCGGCCGCGCAACGGCGACACCACGGCATCGGTGCGCGCGCACGACACGACAGGCACCGCGACGGTGCGAGCAGATCGGCGACATCGGGCAGGCACATCTCGTCGAGTGCAGCAGGCCCGGACGCCGCCGGCACGCCGGGCAGGGTCGTGCCTGTGGACGCCGCGGGTCAGGCTCGCCCGTACCGGTCCTCGAGGCGCTCGATGTCGTCCTCGTCGAAGTCGCCGAAGCAGATCTCGACGAACCGGCCGCGGTGCTCGCCGCCCGTGACGCGATGGACGACCCCGCGTGGGATGAAGAACTCGTCGCCGGCGGTCGCGGTGCGGATCTCGTCGCCGACCTGCACGACGAGGCCCTCGTCGAGCACGACCCACAACTCGTCGCGGTGGGCATGACGCTGCAGGCTCAGCGGCTGGCCGGCCTCGACCGTGATGAGCTTGACGGTCGACGTCTCGCCGCAGGTGTAGCGACGGAACTGCCCCCACGGGCGGTGGTCCACGACCACCGACGGGCGTGGGTCGGCATGCGGAGGGGTGTCGGGCACGTCAGACTCGGCTTCGTTGCGAACAGGGCGACGGGCACGTCGGCCGGCGCGGAAGGGTAGCCCCGGGCACGTCCGCGAGCGGACCCGGACGTGTGGAGGATCAGCGCTCGCTGCGGCGGCCCCGGCTGGCCTCGGCGACCAGCATGACGGGGATGCCCTCGCGGACCGGGTACTGCAGGCCGCACCCGGTGCAGACCACGAGGTGGCGACGTTCCTTGTGCTCGACGTCGGCCTGGCAGGCAGGGCAGACCAGGATCTCGAGCAGCCGTTCGTCGAGTGCCACGGTGACGTTCCTTCGGGTCCGGGTCGGCCGCGCTCAGGCGGCGGTGATCAGTGCGACGACCTCGTCGCGGAGGCGTTGCATCGCCGGTTCGTCGTCGGCCTCGACGTTGAGCCGCAGCAACGGTTCGGTGTTGCTCGGCCGCAGATTGAACCAGCCGTCGTCGGTGACCACCGTCAGGCCGTCCTCGGTGTCCAGCCGGGCACGCCCGGCGAACGCGTCGGTCACGCGCTCGAGCGCGGCGGACTGGTCGGTGACCTCGTGGTTGAGTTCGCCCGAGGCCGCGTAGCGGTCGTAGGGGGCGACGACCTCGGACAGCGGCGCACCGGCGTCGGCGACGGCCTCGAGCAGCACGAGCGCGGCGATGATGCCCGAGTCGGCGCGGTAGTTGTCGCGGAAGTAGTAGTGGCCCGAGTGCTCGACCGCGTAGATCGCATCGGTCTCGGCCATGCGCCGCTTGATGAACGAGTGCCCGACCCGCGTGCGGACGGCGACACCCCCGGCCGCCTCGATCGTCTCGGGGACCGTGTGCGAGCAGATCAGGTTGTACAGCACGGTCGCGCCGGGGTGGCGGGCAAGGAGTCGATCGGCGACCACGGCACCGATGAGCGACGACGACACGGGTCGCCCCTGCTCGTCGACGGCGAACACGCGGTCGGCGTCGCCGTCGAACGCCAGCCCCAGCGCATGGTCGCCCGCCCGGACGGCGGCCTGCAGGTCGCGCAGGTTCTCGGGCTCGAGCGGGTTGGCCGGATGATTGGGGAAGCTGCCGTCGAGTTCGAAGAACAGCGGCGTGGTGTGGATCGGCAGGCCTTCCACGGCCGCGGGCCAGACGTGCCCGGCCATGCCGTTTCCGGCGTCGACCACGACCGAGACGTCGCGCAGGGCGTCGACGTCGACGAACGAGCGCACGTGCGTGGCGAAGCGCTCGGTGAAGTCCTGCTCGGTGCGCGTCCCCGGCTCGGTCGGCGGGAGTGCGTCCACCTCGGGTACGAGGTCGCGGATCTCGCCCAGGCCCGTGTCGATGGCGACCGGGGCCGCGCCGCGCCGGCACAGCTTGATCCCGTTGTAGTTCGCCGGGTTGTGGCTGGCGGTGAACATCGCGCCGGCGGCATCGAGGACCCCCGAGGCGAAATAGAGCTGGTCGGTCGACGCGAGGCCGATGTCGACGACGTCGACGCCGCGTGCGTTCGCGCCGTCGGCGAAGGCATGGGCCAGACCCGGCGACGAGGGCCGCATGTCGTAGCCGACGACGAGCGTCCCGCCGTCGGGCAGGAGCACGCTCGCCGTGGCCGCGCCGAACGCCCGCGCGAACTCGGCGTCCAACTGCTCGCCGACGATGCCGCGGACGTCGTAGGCCTTCACGACGGCCTCGAGGACGTCCCTGGAGACGGGCACGGCGATCCTTGCGAACGATTCCCGGTGACGGATCCTCGAGCCTAGTCCGGCGTGCCATCCGACCCGCCCGCCGCCAGGTCGTCGTCGCCCTCGCCCGGCAGGGTCCGGCCCACGTAGCGCTTGCGGGTGCGTCCGTCCTCTTTCCAGTAGGCGTACCAGTAGGGCCCGTGCGGGCAGGTGGTACAGCCGGTCTTGCCGCACCGCACCCGCTCGCGGCGGTAGGTCAGGCCGGGAGGCAGGTCGGGCTCCTGCGGCGACGGCTGGCCGTCGGTGTGGGACAGCAGGCCGCGGACGACGATCAGCAGGCGCCGCAGTTCGAACTCGTCGAGCCGCCGGACCTCGGCGAGCAGGTCGCGCGGGATGGCCATGGCGGCGCCTTCGTGGCGGGTGCGGACCGGGCGATCTTAGGCAGGATCGGCACCCAAGACGTTCGCCCGTCGTGCGCCGCGGTCGCGCTACCAGTCCGAGGCGACCTCGCGGTCCGGGGTCGCCGGCCGGGCGCGCTCGGCCAGGACCGGTCGCGGCGTCGGGGTCGCGTCGACCACGGCCGCCGCGGACACCTCGAGGGCCGGGGAAGCGGTGCTGCCCTCGAGGGTCGCGTCGGCGGGCTCGTCGCCCCGGTCGGGCGTCGAGCGGAAAGGTTGCGCCACGGGCCCGGGTGCAGCGGGCTCGGGCGCGGTGATACCCGACAGAGCGGAGGCGGAGGCATCTGCCACCGGTTCCGGGGTCGGGAGGTCGGGGACGGCGTGCAGCGCGGCCGCGAGGACGGCGACCGTGTCGGCACCGTCGTATGCGCGCCTTGCCGGCACGCTGCCGGCCTGCTGGCCGGGGGGTCGCTGGTCGCGCAAGCGCCAGCCGTGCGGCGCCTGGGTGCGGGCGGCATGGGTGGCACACAGGTCGTAGGACTGGGGCGCGCGGGACTCGGCGAGTCCGGCGATCCACGCCTCGCGGTCGGCGTAGTTGAACGTCAGGGTCGCCGAGGCGGGTGCCGAGCAACCGGGTCGGGAGCAGGCTCGATCGGCCGCCAGCGCGAGCGGGCGGACCACGGCGTCGTGGCCGACGCCCTGACGGAGTTCTCCGGTCTCGGACACGGGCGGGAGTGAATCACACCGATGGTATTCGCCCGCGTATCCGGCCCGCGCAGGACGATCTTGGGTAACCGATCGACACCCAAGTCACTTTTGTGATTCACCCCGGCGCGGTCCGGCCGCCCCACACCCGGCTGCCGGACCGGTGGTGGCTACCCTGCTCCGGATGCCCGACCGCCATGCTCGACACCGCCGCTCCCCCGCCGACCGCCGCCGCCGACCGGTCGACGGCTACCGCGCGTCCAGCGCGGATCGGTTCGACCGACTCGTCGACGACGCCGTCTCCGGCCTGCCCGAACCGCTGCTGCGCTACCTCGAGGACGTCGAGGTCGCGGTCGCCGAGGTACCACCGGTGTCCGACGACGAGGTGGCGCTGGCGTCCATGCGCCAGCTGCGCGGCCCACGGGCCCGGCGGCGCACGACGGCGACGGCCCGGCTGACGCTGTTCCGGCGCCCGCTCGAGGCGCGGGCACACAGCCGCGCCGACCTGCTCGACCTCATCCAGTTGGTGGTCGTCGACCAGCTCGCCGACCACTTCGGCATCGACGACGACCGTCTCGACGACCTCGGCTGGCACTGACCGCGGTCAGTCGGAGTTCGGCTGGTCCGGGTCGGGTGCGGGTTCGGACTCGTCCTCGGACGGCCGCAACGGGTCGGGCGCACGGATCCCGCCCACCGTCTCGAGCCGTTGGACGACGCCGGGTGCGGCCGTGACCGGCAGCGGTGCGTTACCGGGCGCCCAGGCCGCCGACGGCACGCCGGCGTGGGCGAGCAGGTGCAGGCCCCCTTCGCCGCCGGCCCCGATCCTGGCCGCGACGATCTCGCCGTCGGCCACGATCCGGGCGCTCCAGCCGGCGACGTCACCGAGCACGTCGGCCAGCGGGAGCGAGCGCGTCTGGCCGGGACCGATCTCGAGGTCGACGAACTCGCCCGGCCGCACGACCGTGCTGCCGTTGAACAGCACCACCGAGAACCCCACTGCCTCGCTGCCGGGATTGACCACCTCGATGCGTTCGTTCCGCCCCGCGGTCGGCCCTCCCGACACCACCCAGGTGGCATCGGCGTCCGGGACACCACGCTGGATCGAGAAGCCGGTCCTGGCGGGATCGTCGGCACTGCGACGCACGGCACCCGAGACGTGGACCGGTGCGCCGTCCGAGCGCACGCTCGCGGCGGCCGCGGTGACCCCCTCGGGGAACGTGCCGCGCAGGTCGATGCGCCGCACCTGGCCGGGCGCCACCGTCACGTCGCTCAGGCCGACGGGTGGCGCCCCGCCGTCGGGCGTGTGCAGCGTGATCTCGACCGGCGCGGGCCGCTCACCGAGGTTGGCCACCCACAGCCAGGAGGCGTCGCCGTCGCGGCCCGACACCCAGGGCACCGTCCACCCCTCGGACGGCCCGGTGGTGCTCTCGAGCAGCGACACACCGTCGACGCCGCCGATCGCGCTGCGGGTCAGCAGGTAGCCCTCGGCGACAGCGCGGCCCGACAGGACCCGCACCACCGCGGTGAGGTCCGCCTGCTCGGGCATCGAGTCGTTGACGGTCAACTCGAAGCTGCCGTGCGCGGGGACGGTGAGGTTCTGCAGCGCGAGCGGTTCCTGCGGCCCCTGCGGGGTCAGGAACCCGACGGCGATGGTCGCGTCGGTCGGGAACGGGTTCACCGCCCGGATCCAGGCCTCGTTGCCGCCGTCGGTGCTCAGCCCGGGAACCACCCAGCGGTCGGACAGCCGGGCGTGGCACGGGCCGGCCAGCGTGCCGTTCGGGGTGTCCTGCACGTCGAGCAGACGCCACTCGCGGGTCACCGCCACGGGTCCCCCGCTCCAGTGCGTGAACGTGGCGACGTCCGCGCGTCCCGTCGGTGTCGCGAGGACGTGAGCGCCGGGGAACACCTGCGGTTGCCTGCCCGAGCGCACCTCGCCGTCACCGAACACGTCGAGATCGACGACCGCGGGGTCGTCGCCGACCTCGCCCGGATGGGCGGCCACGAGATCGAGCCGGCTGCCGTCGCGTCCGTCGCCCGCCGCGCACGTGTAGGCCCCAGAGACGGCCTCGCCGGTCACCGGGGCGACCGTCGCGGGCTCCGACCGGGGTAGCTCGACCAGGCGGTCCGCCCCCAGCACGGCGAGGGTGACCGCAACCACGATGGCGAGCACGATCCAACTCCGGCGGCGGTTCATCCGACCACCTCCGGCGTGCGGGCGGGCTCGCCGGGTGGCGACGCCGACGGATCGGGGTCGTCCGAGCGGCGGCGGGCGAACCGCGGCGGCCGCAGCGCCAGCGACACCACGATCAGCAGGGCCAGCGACTGTCCGGCGACCGCGAGCCCCCGGGCTCGACCACCGAGGTGGGTCACCTCGACGCGACCGGCTGCGTCACCGGCATCGAAGGTGACCAGACCGTTGTCGCCGTCGTCGGCCCACGGCAGCGCCTGTCCGTCCCGCGTCGCGTCCCAGCCGGGATCGGCCTGTTCGGCGACCACGACGAGGGCACCGGCGTCGGCGACGCCGGCGAAGCCGCCCTCCGGGAGCGACTCGAGCGGGTGGATCTCGACCCCGGGCGACGTCTCCCCGGCCAACAGCGCCTCGGCCCCGACCCCGGTGACGACCGCCGCCCTCGGCAACCAGTTCGGCACAGCGAACAGACGCCCGTCCGCGATCGGGCGCGGCTCGAGGCCGAACTGCGAACGCAGCACCAGGTCGAGGCGTGCGCTGTCGCCGCCCGGCGGCACGTAGACGTAGCGCACGTTGAGCGGGCCGAGCCGTCGTGCCGCCACCGGATCCGCGCCGCCGAGCGCGGCCTCGACGACCGGCCCGGCCAGGTCGGCGGCCACGTCGGCGTCCGCCAGCCCATAGGCCGCCATGGTCGGTCCGGCCCCGTCGACGACCTCCCACCTCACCTCGTCGCCCGTGTCGGCCAGGACCAGGACACGGAACGGCCCCTCCTCGGCGTCGGCGGCCGTGACGAACGCCGGCAGCGGGGACCGGTCGACCGCATAGGCCTGCCACGGGCCGCGCGCGAGTTCGGTCGCGACGATCCCCAGGCCGGCCGCGACGGCGAGGCCGGTGGTCAACGCCGCGAGTTGGCGCCAGCCGAAGGCGTGTCGGGTGAGCTGGGCCTCCGCCGTGGCGAAGGCGAGCGCGAGCAGACCGGCGAAGGCGAGCGCCGTCAGCATCAGGGGAAGGCCGGCCCAGGTGACCTTGCCCGTGCCGCCGAACAGCCAGGCGGCGACCGCTCCGGTCAGCGCGACCGACCACAGAGCGGTGACCAGGCCGGGGCGGCGGGGGACGCCGAGCACGAGACCGAGGAGCCCGGCGAGCACGAAGGCGAACCCGACCAGGGGCAGGGGCAGGCCGGCGAGGTCGACGGTCAGGCTCGCCCACTGCCACAGCGGTGCGGCGACGACCTCGACCTCGGCACCGCGCAAGGGGCCGTCCACGGCGAACAGTCGCAGGCTCCAGGGCAGCAGCAGCACGAACGGCCCGACCGCGACCGTGATGGCGCGCGTCACCAGCGCGCGGCGCCAGGCCGGCTCGTCGAGATCGCCCCCACGCCAGGCGATGACGACGACGGCGAGCCCTGCCAGCGCCAGCGTCGGCACGACCACGGGCTCGAACGCCCCGGCGACGGCGCCGAGCAGGACGACGGCGACCACGGCGCGCCATGCCCGGGTCGGTCCGGTCGGGCGTCGCGCGAGCACCGTCCCGGCGGCGACGATGCCCGGCAGGGCGGCGAGCACGACCAGCGCACCGACCCGGCCCGTGGCGAGCGCCGCGAGCGCCGGCGGTGAGAGGACGTAGGCGGTGGCCGCCACCACGCGGGCCAAGCGGCGTCGCGAGAAGCCCTGGGCGGCCCGCAGCGCGAGAAGCCAGGCCGCGAACGGCAGGCCGAGCAGCAGCAGACGCGGTGCCAGATAGCTGCTGCCGAACACCAGCAGGTGCCACGCCCCGAGGAGTGCCTGGGCCGGTGACGGCGCCACCGGCGTGCCGAACGCGCCGGCCGTGTGCCAGCCGGCCACGTAGTCACTCAGGAAAGCGGCCGGGCTCGCCGGCCACGGCGCAAGCTCGCCGCCGCGCAACTCGCCGGGCGCCAGCAACGGCCAGGCGCCGACCAGGACGACCAGGCTGAGCACGGCCCCGACGGCCATCACTGGACGGCGCCTGATGGCCGCCGCCACACGCCGCAGGCCCGTCACCGGCTCGGCCGGCGCGACGCGGGTCGCCGCATAGCCGCCGTTGTCGACGTCACCGCCGGCGATCCACTCACCGATCGCCTCGGCGTAGGCCTGCACCCGCGGGATGATCCGCCCGAACAACGCCCGGATCTCGCTGTCCTGGCGACGCCGCGACGCCTGCACCTCGCGCCGCAGACGCAGCGTCTCGCGGATGTGGAGCACGTTCCACAGCCACGAGCGCACCGTCTGCCACGCGTCGGACACGCGGCGGGTGAGCAGGAACCCGAACACCTTGGCGATGCCGACCAGGAAGTACAGCGGCACGACCAGCAGCAGCCGGGCAGGCCCGTAGTTCTTGATCAGCGTCGCGAGCGTGTTGCGCTCGGCGAAGTAGCGCGGCCCGATGTGACGCGTCTGTCCCAGGCGCAGGTAGTTGGTCGCAGCGGCCACGTGGGCGCTGACCGCGTCGGGGATCACCTCGACGTCGTGCCCGGCCAGCCACGCCCGCCAGCACAGGTCGAGGTCGTCGCGGAACAGGTGGTAGCGCCGGTCGAAGCGGCCCAACTCGTCGAAGACGTCGCGACGGACCAGCATGCCGCTGGTCGACACGTACAGGGTGCGGCGTTCGGTGTCGCGCTGGCCCTGGTCGAGTTCGCCCTCGTCGACCCCGCTGTCGGCCCGACCGGTCAGGTCGACGGTCCAGCCGACCGACTGCAGTTCGTGCTCGCGCCCCCACACGCGTTGCTTCGGTCCCACGATCGCCAGGCGCGGATCGTCGTCCACGGCCCGGACCAGGCGCTCGAGTGCGTCGGGCGCCAGGGCGGTGTCGTCGTGCAGCAGCAGGACGTAGGGCGCGCCGCCGGCCGTCGTGGCGGGCCGGGCGTCGAGCGCCATGGACACGGCCGCGCCGAACCCGAGGTCGCGCTCGGCGACCAGGACCTGCTCGGCCTCGAGGTGGGCCAGCAGCACGTCGCGGGTGGTGTCGGTGCTGCCGTTGTCGACGGCGACGATCTCGAAGTTCGCGTAGGTCTGCTCGGCCAGCGCCACGAGCGTGCGGTCGAGCCACTCGGCACCGTCATGCGTCACGAGCACGACGAGCACCGGGGCGAGTTCGGAGGTGGCCGGCACGGTCGCGGGCGCTCCTGATCCGTCGGAAGTCGGCGCACCCGCACCCGACACCTCATGGTGCCGCGACGCGGGCTCGCGGTCGGGACCGGGCGGCGGGCGACCGAGGCGGTCGGGCCGTCGAGTGGCGGCTACCAGCCCCCGGGGCACTCCCGATGGAGTGCGGCGGGACGGTAGCACCATTCCTGCCTGGGTCCCCTGTCTCGGTCGCTGCGCTCCCTCGTTGCCCCCCAGGCGGACCCGAGTTACGGACCCGAGTTACGCCGTCAGGCGCTTCGCACGGCGACGCTCGCGCTCCGAGAGGCCGCCCCAGATCCCGAACCGCTCGTCGTTGGACAACGCGAACTCGAGACACTCGTCACGGACCGGGCACGCGGTGCAGATGCGCTTGGCCTCGCGGGTGGAGCCGCCCTTCTCGGGGAAGAACGCCTCGGGGTCGGCGTCGAGGCACTTCGCCTCGAGCATCCAGGCGCGATCGTCGGCGTCGAACGCCAGACGGGCGCTGAGTTCCGCGATGGCACCCATCCGCTCTCCTGTCGTCCCCCCGATGGGGCGGACCGCGTTCTCGACAACCTTGGAACTACACGGCCGTCATTCTCGACACTTGAGCGGGTCTGTCAAGCGGAACACCACAACCGGTGGGGTCTGGAGGTCCTCAGAGGCCCCTACCGGTGGGGTTCAGCGCGCTGCGCGCACGCAAATGCGGCCGTGCCGCCCCCGGGCGGCGGGGCGG
>DATHUR010000202.1:0-9306 GCA_035462025.1 Egicoccus sp.
GCGCCCTCGGCGTAGACCGACGACGGGCCGCCCGAGAGGATGATCGCGGCCGGCTCGCGAGCCAGGATCTCGGCCACCGGCGTGGTGTGCGGCACGATCTCGGAGTAGACGCGGGCCTCACGGACGCGACGCGCGATCAGCTGGGCGTACTGCGCGCCGAAGTCGACGACGACGACCGCATCGCGGCCCGAGCCGGGGGCGGTGGGCTCCGGGCGGGCAACCGGCATGGTCGGATCCGGGGCGCCGACCGGGGCGGCGGGTTCCGAGGAAGTGGACGTCACGGACTTCTCTCCTGGGTCGCCCGGAGGCTATCCGCGAGCGTCCCGTCCCCGGCGACGGCCAGGCCGGCGAGACACGCCAGGAGCACTTCGGTACCGATTCGTCCGGCCAGGATCTCGACCTGGGCGTGCGCGAGCAGACCGAGGCCGCCGAGCAGCACGACGTCGCGCCGGGGCGAGCGCGGCAGCCGCAGGCCGCCGAACGCCACCCCGCAGGCGACCAGCAGCACGGCGACCAGCAGCGGCACCCCGCCCTCCGCGAAGGCGTGCGCGAGCATCTGGTGGGCGTGGTCGTTGGGTTCGGGCAGGTCGGCGGCCACCTCGCCGAAGGTGCCGAGGCCGGCGCCGGTCAGTGGCCGGTCCCGGCCGACCTCGAGACCGCGGACGGCGAGGTCGACCCGCCCGAGCACCGAGGCGCCGACGACGTCGGCGAGACCCGACTCGCTGGCCGGACCGGCGGGGGCGGTGCCGGGCGGCGGGCTGGTGTCCATGACCATGCCGGCCACGAACAGGACGGCGAGGACGCCGGCGAGGGCGGCGGACAGGATCGTGGCGACCCGCCGCCGTGAGGCGGCGAGGTAGGCGACGCCGACCACGACGGCCAGCACGACGGCGGCGCCGCGCGAGAGGGTCGCGGCGATCCCCGCCGCCACCAGCCCGACACCGACCCGCCAGCGTCGATCGCCGACCGCGAGCACCGCGGACGCCACCAGGGGCACCAGCAGCAGCCCGGCAGCGGTGTTGTGGTCGCCCAACGGCGTCGTGATGCCGGCCTTGAGGCGGTAGAAGCCGTGTTCCGCCCCGATCGCGTCCGGCAGCGCCACCGCGAACCGGACCAGGACCCAGGCGGCGAGCCCGGCACCGAGCACGGCCAGCCCGACCGTGACCCGCGCCGCGACGGCGTCACGCCGGCGCGCGGACCGCACCAGTACGACCACGAGCAGACCGGCGAGGTAGGGCACGGCCGCCCGCGCGATCGCACCGGCGTCGTGGGCGGGCGCGGCGGCCTGCGCGATCGCGACCGTCACGGCCAGCGCATAGCCCGCCAGGGCGAGGTCGGCGGGACGCGTGGACGGCGCCGGCTGGCGGACCAACTGCGCCTCCACGTGGCTGCCGTCAGGCCCCGCCGCCGCCGGCGCGAACCGCCAACTCGGCGTCCTTGAGGCGGGCGAGCGACTCGTAGCCGGTGACGCCCATCGCGCGGCGAAGACCGCCGACCAGGTTGACCTTGCCGTCGGCGCGGTGGGCCGGCCCCTCGAGGACGACCTGCAGCGGACCGACCCGCTGGACGTGGGTGTAGTGGCTGCGCGGCAGGGTGTTGTGCGCGGCCGCCAGGCCCCAGTATGCGCCGCGGCCGGGCGCGTCGTCGGCAGCCGCCAGGGCGCGGCCGAGCATGACCGCGTCGGCGCCGCAGGCGATCGCCTTGGCGAGGTCCCCGCCGGTGCGGATGCCGCCGGCCGCGATGACGTGGACGTAGCGGCCGGACTCCTCGAGGTAGCGCGAGCGGGCGGCGGCGACCTCGGCGATCGCGGTGGCCAGCGGTACGTGGATCCCGAGGGCGTCGTGGGTGGTGGACACCGATGCGCCGGTGCCGACCAGCACCCCGACCGCGCCGGTGCGCATCAGGTGCAGCGCCGACTTGGCCGATGCGACCCCGCCGGCCACGACCGGGATGTCGTAGCGGGCGGTGAACGACTTGAGGTCGAGGGGGTCGGACCCGGGCAGGCCGACGTGCTGCGCCGTGACCGTGACGCCGTTGACCAGCAGCAGGTCGAGGCCGGCCTCGAGCGCGGCGTGGTGGTAGCGCTCGATCTTCTGCGGGGTGAGGCTGCCCGCGGCCAGGCCACCGTCGGCCTTGAGCTGCTCGATGCGGCGCCCGATCAGCTCCTCGCGGACCGGCTCGTGGTAGAGCTGCTGCAGGCGCACGGTCGCGTCCGAGCCGGGCTCGAGCTTCGCGATCTCGTCGAGGACCTCGTCGGGTTCCTCGTAGCGGGTCCACAGCCCCTCGAGGGCCAGCACACCGACGCCGCCGAGATCGGCCAGTTGACCGGCGCTGGCGGGCGAGGTGACCGCGTCGAGCGGGGCGCCGAGAACCGGGATCTCGAAGCGGTAGGCGTCCAGCGACCAGGACACGTCGACCAGCTCCACGTCGCGGGTGCGGCGGCTCGGGACGAGCGAGACGTCGGCGAGCTCGTAGCCGACGCTGGCCTGTTTGAAGCCGCCGATGGTGGTCTGGTGCACGCGCGCTGACCTTCGTCGTGAACAGGCGCCGAGCCTACTGGCCCCGAACCCGCCGGACCGACGTACGCTCAGACCTCTACGCCCGGCGCGATCCGATGCGAAAGGCCTGCTGTGGCGGACGACGACTTCGACGACGAGCGCTTCGAGGACGAGGGGTTCGACGACGACACCGAGGGCTTCGAGGAGCCCCTGGACGAGCACGAGACCGCGCTCATCCAGCAGGACCTGCACGACCTCGCCGACTTCGAGGCCACCTTCCGGCCCGAGGGCTACCGCGGCGTGGCCGTGTGGTGCCACGACTGCGCCGAGGAGCACTACTACCCCTGGGACATGCTGCGCGAGAACCTGCAGCTGCTGATCGACACCGGCGAGACGCCGGTCCACGAGCCCGCCTACGCCCCCGAGCCCGACCGCTACATCCAGTGGGAGTACGCCCGCGGGTACGTCGACGCGCTGCGCGACGCTGGCGTGCAGGAGCGGCTCGACCTCAGCGAGTGCAACCGGTGCGGATTCCGTCTGCCCGACGGGCTCGCGCAGGGCAACTTCTGCCCCCGCTGCGGCAACGCGCTGCTGGTCGGCCGGCTCGCCCGGGCGCTGCGCGACTCCGGCCTCGACGACGACGAGGTGCTCGCCTTCCTCCGCAAGGCGGGCCTGCCCGGCTGAGATTGCCGCCGCTTCCTGTCGGCCCGGCTGGGCTCTCGGACGCGCCTGCGTGCGAACTGGTCAGCGGCGGCCCGCTGCGTCGCGCATGAGGGTGTCTACAGCCTTCTCGCCAGCACGACCCAGACGGTGCGGGCGAGGATCTCGAGGTCGACCACGGGCGACCAGTTGACGAGGTACTGCAGGTCGTAGCCGAGCTTGTACTCGGGATCGGTGTGGTAGCGGCCGTGGATCTGGGCGAGTCCGGTCAGCCCGGGCGGCAGGGCGTGACGGCGCGCGTAGCCGGGGATCGCGGTCTCGAAGCGGGCGGTCAGTTCGGGCCGTTCGGGCCGCGGGCCGACCAGCGACATCTCGCCGCGCAGCACGTTCCACACCTGCGGCAGCTCGTCCATGCGGGTCGCCCGTACCCACCGGCAGGCGGGGATGACGCGCGGGTCGTCCTGTTCGGCCAGCTTCGCGCCGGTCTCGGCCTCGGCGTCGACCCGCATGGTGCGGAACTTGACCATCTGGAAGCGGCGGCCACCGGCCCCGACGCGCTCCTGCCAGTACAGCAGCGGCCGGCCCGCGACGATCAGCTGGTACAGCGCGATGAGGCCGAGGAGCACCAGGATCGCCGGGGAACTGACGGCCAGCACGGTCAGGTCGAACAGCCGCTTGAAGTGGCGCCGTGACCGCGGCATCGTCTGCGGACGCAACAGCACGAACGGCAGCCCGCCGACCTCGCGCAGGCGCTCTAGGCCGAACATCGTCTCGCGGCCGGTGACGCGCAGCAGCATCGTGATACCGGCCTGGTCGAGCCGTTCGACCGCGTGCGGGTACAACTCGTCCAGCCAGCGGCCGGTGACGACCACCACGTCGGTAATGTCGGTGCGACGGACGGCCGGCAGGATCTGGGCCGGCTCGGACACCTCGACCACGATGCGGCTGCGGCGGGGGTCGAGACCGATGTGACGGCGGGCGATCTCGAGGTCGGCCTCGTTGCCGGCGAGCAGGATCTTGGGGGGACCCTCGCGCCGGGTCCGTTCGCGGGCGACCCACCAGCGGTTGAAGGCGACGCCGGCGGCGGCGACCACGATCAGGGCCACGAGGTTGGGGATCGGCAGCGGCAGCACGACCCGGTTGGCGCGGACCCAGCCGAGTTCGCGGGCGGCCCCGGTCAACACGAGGTTGAACAGGACGAACAGCCCGGCGGCCGCGAGCGTCTGACGGACCGCGCGGGGCAGGGACGGTGGGGCCCCGAGCCGCGGTTCGCGCTCGTACAGGCCGCCCAGATACTGGCTCGCGACGAAGATCGCGGTCAGCACGCCGAACGAGACCAGGTAGTGGGTCACCGAGTAGGTGGGCCACTGCCACCCGTCACGCACGACCATCGAGGCGACGGCAGCCAGGTAGATCACGACCGCGTCGAGGAGCATGACCAGCCGGAAGCCGATCGCGTTCAGTCGCGCCAGCATCGGCGCGTCCTCGGACAGTTCGCGCAGCGGCGGTTGCGCCCGCGAGAGGATCGGTCCGGTGTCGTCGGGGTCGCGGCGCGTCATGGGCACGCCGGCATCCGGTCCCGTCACCGTGTCGGTGTCCGGTCCGTCCGGTTCGGAGGCGTGGCCGCCCGGCTCAACGATCGGCGTCCCCCGCTCTCGAGGCTTCGACATGCGCCATCCGTGGTGGCCCCAGCAGAAAGCCTATCCCCCAGGCCAGATGCATCGTCCCGAGGGCGAGCGCCACCTTCGGCACGAGGTGCAGGGCCGGAACGAAGGGGGTCGCCGCCACGATCAGCGCCGCCGCGTAGATCGCCAGGGCGAGGCCGGACACCAGCCACCATCCGGTCAGCGCGGACAGGGCGAGGACCGCCACCAGGCCGAGCACGAGGGCCGGAGCGGCCAGCTGGCGCAGGCGCAACGAGCCCTGGTGGGTCCTTCCGGTCAGCCGCCGCCAGCGGCCGTACTGCAGGTACTGCGCGGCGAGGCCGCGCACCGAGTCGCGCGGGCGGTAGTCGACGGCGAGTTCCGGGTCGAACCACACCTCGTAGCCCGCCGCGCGCAGGCGCACGTTGAGTTCGGCGTCCTGGTTGCGGGTGAAGCGGGGGTCGTAGTGTCCGACCGCGTCCAGGGCCGTACGGCGGAACACGCCGAGGTAGACCGTGTCCACCGGCCCTTCCGCCCCGCCGACGCGGTAGGTGGCGCCGCCGGCGCCAGCCGGCGAGACCATGGCGACGGCCACCGCCCGGGCGAACCCCTGCTCGGCGACGGGCACCTGGCGGCCGCCGACGTTCGCCGCGCCGGTACGGCGCAGCGTGTCCACGGCGCGGGCCACGTAGCCGTCGGGCAGCACCGCGTGCGCGTCGAGGCGCACGACCACCTCGGCGGTGCTGGCCGCGATCGCGGCGTTGAGCGCGTCGGGTGTGCGACCCGTGGGGTTGTCGACCACCCGCAGGCGCGGATCTCCGGCCGCGGCCTCGATGGCGGCCCTGGCGGTGCCGGGGTCACCGGCGGCCACGACCACCTCGGCGACCCCGTGCTGTCCCAGCGCCGACGCGACGGCACGGCCGACCACGCCCGCGGCGTGCAGGGCCGGGACGACGACCGCGGCGGTCGCATCCGCGGGCAGCGGGGGCAGGGAAGCCGGGTTCATGCCGCCGCTCCCGCCCACTCGCGCAACTGCGAGACGAACGCGGGGGCCACCGCATCCCAGGTGTGGGCGGCCGCCACGTGGGCGCGGCCGGCCGCACCGAGCGCGGCGCACCGGGCCCGGTCCGCGGCGAGGTCGGTGACCGTCGCGACCACGGCGTCCACGTCGCCGAACGGGACCACGATGCCGCCGCCGGACGCCTCGACCAGGTCCTTCGCCAGCGGCAGCGGCGTGGTGATCGCCGGAACCCCCACGCCGAGGTACTCGACCACCTTGGTCGGCATCGACCCGCGGTAGTTGGGGACGTCGTGGAGCAGGCTCAGCCCGGCGACCGCGCCGGCGACCACCCCCAGGGCCCGGTCGTTGGGCTGGTAGCCGTGCCACGTCAACTCGCCGCGCCCCTCGGCCGTCCGCAGCAGCGGGACCACCTCGTCGTCCGCGGCGCCGACGACCTCGACGTGCGGTCCCCCGGCCCGGTGCAGGCGGTGGGCCACGGCGACCAGTTCCGCCGCGCCGCGGTAGCGCGAGACGCGCCCCACGTACACGACACGGTCGTGGGTGCCGGCCGGCGGCAGGTCGCCCGTGGGGAGCCAGGGCAGGTTCGGCACGACGGGATGGGGGCGGACGAAACGCCGCTGGTAGGCGGCCTCGGCCAACAGCAGGTGGAAGCTGCGTTCCGCCCGTGCCTCCAGGGCGCGCGCGAGCCTGGCCACCACCGGCCGCAGAGGCGTCGGCACCCAGGCCCGGTCGGGGAGGCTGCCGGCGAGGTCCTCGTGGACGTCGAGGACGACCGGGGGCAGGCGGCCGCGCAGCCCGAAGGTCGCCACGACCAGTTCCGGGTCGTGCAGCAGCACGAGGTCGTTGGTGCGTGGCGAAACCGAATGCAGCAGCCGTCTGGCGGCCCGCAGTGCGGGCAGACGCCGACGCCCCACGGCGCGGGGCAGGTCGATCGTCGTGACGCCCTCGACGACCTCGCATGGGTCGGTGCCGGTCGCCGACCACGGGGCGGCATAGGTCACCTCGACGCCGGCGTCGACGAGCGCACGGATCTGACGGTGGTGGATGCGGGCGTCGAGCGGCGTGTGGACGACGGTGACGACGAGCACGCGCAGCGCGGTCACCGGACCGATCCCCCGCCCGCTACAGCGCGTGGACGTTGTCGGCGACGATCCCGCGGCGGCGGTAGATCCCGCGCGTGTCGAAGACGATGTCCACCTGCTGTGCGACGGCCTCGTAGTCGACGTCGTCGTGGTCGGTCAGCACGACCGCCAGGTCCCAGCCGGACAGATCGGCGTCGTTCTCCAGCGCGTGCAGGCCGTGGCGGGCGAGGCGGTCGGTCGGGACGTGGACGTCGAGCACGCCGACCTCGGCTCCGCGACGCTCGAGCAGCTTGAGCACGTCCATCGACGGCGATTCCCGGTCGTCGCCGATGTTCTTCTTGTAGGCCGCGCCGAGCCCGACGATCCGGCTCGCCTTGAGCGCCTTGCCCGAGTTGTTGAGCAGTTCGGTGATTCGCCCGACCACGTAGTCGGGCATGTGGATGTTGACGTCCTCGGCGAGGTCGATGAAGCGGGTCGCGACGCGTAGTTCGCGGGCCCGCCAGGCGAGGAACTGCGGGTCGAGCGGGATGCAGTGGCCGCCGACCCCCGGGCCCGGGTAGAAGGCCTGGAACCCGAACGGCTTGGTCGCCGCGGCGTCGACGACCTCCCAGATGTCGATGTCGAACACGTTGGCGACCTGGGCCAGTTCGTTGATCATCGCGATGTTGACGGCCCGGTAGGTGTTCTCGAGCAGCTTGGTCAGCTCGGCCGCACGCGCGGACGAGACGGCATGCACGTTCTCGACCAGGCGGCGGTACGCGGCGACGGCGACCTCGGTCGAGACCTCGGAGACACCACCGACGACCTTGGGGATCTGGTGGGTGTGCAGTTCGTTGCCCGGGTCGACCCGCTCGGGCGAGAACGCCACGAACGCGTCCACGTCGAGGGTCAGGCCGGCCTTCTCGATCGCCGGGATGAGGTAGTCCTCGGTGGTGCCCGGGTAGGTCGTCGACTCGAGGGTCACGAGCTGGCCGGGGCGTGCCACGCGGGCGACCGTCTCGGCGGCCGCCTCGATGTAGGACATGTCGGGCTGACGGTTGCGCCCCAGCGGCGAGGGCACCGCGATGAACAGCGTGTCCGCCTCGGACAGGTCGGCCTCCTTGGCCGTGAACCGCGCCCCGCTGTCGAGTGCCTCGCGCAGTTCCGGGTCGGTGACGTCCTCGACGTAGCTCGAACCGCCGTTGAGCAGGTCGACCTTCTCCTGCAGGACGTCGAAGCCGATCACCTTCAGGCCACGGCTCGCCGCGGTGACCGCGAGCGGCAGGCCGACGTAGCCGAGCCCGATGACGCCGACGGTCCAGTCTTCGTTCTCGAACTCCACGGCGCGAGGATGCATGAGCGGTCGACTTTCGAAACGTGAGTGCCGGCCCGGAGCGGGCTCGGCGGGACAGCGCCCGAGGATAGTGCCCGACCGACGTTCCGGGACCGCCGGCCCGTCCTACGGATGCACTCGGCGGCCGCCGCTTCGGTCACTGCGGGGCGTCGACCCGTCCTTCGGTGACCAGCAGGTCGGCGCCGCGCATCAGCAGCGACGCCATGGCGCCGCGGGTGACCGGCGCGTCGGGCGTGTAGTTGTACCCGCCGGTGCCGCCGATGACGCCCTGGTGGGCGAGACGGTCGATGTTGGCCTCGTGGGCCGTGATGTGGTTGTCGTCGATGAACGTGTCGCGCGCGGCCGGGATCTCGGCCCCACGGCTGTACGCGAGCGCCCTGGCCAGCAGCGACGCGGTCTGCCCGCGTGTGACCGAACCGACCGGGTTGTAGGTGGTGGCGGTGGTCCCGCCGATCACCCCGGCGGCGGCCAGGCGCGAGATCGAGGCCTCGTGGGCCGTGCCGTCGCCGACGTCGGTGAACGGGTTGTTCGCCGTCGCCGGCAGGGCCACGCCGTCGCCGCGCTCGGCGATGTCGTCGAGGAAACGGGCCAGGAACGACGCCATCTGCTGACGGGTCACCGTGCTGTTCGGTTCGAACCGGCCCGGTGCCGTGCCGGAGGTGACCCGCCACCAGGCCAGGCAGTCGATGCTCTCGGCGTGGGTCGTGTTCGGCGTGTCGGCGAACCCGCCCGAGGGCACCTCGCCCTCTGCGCAGGCCGCCGTGGTGGCGCGCGACGACGGCGGCACCGGCGCGTAGACGAACAGGCCGGTGGAATGGCCGCGATCGGGGTGACTGGGACGGTTCACGACGCTGCCGTTGACCGCCATCGTGGTCGAGCCACCGCCGTCGATGTTGACCGCGTCCACGGCCCCGAGGGCGAGCATGATGCGGCCGAGTTCGTGCAGCGTCACACCGTCGCCCGCCGAACTGCTGGTCTCGTCGATCGTGACCAGGATGGTGCGGCCGTCATCGAGGCGGCCGACCGAGGTGCGCGCGCGGCGGCTCGAGGCGTGGTTGATGCCCTGGTC
>DATHUR010000203.1:0-27671 GCA_035462025.1 Egicoccus sp.
GGACTGACCACCACCACCATCCCCACCACCTGGCAACCCCCCGACGACCCCCGCCGACGCCGACGGCGACCACCCCGCCCCGAACCACCCGGCCAGCAGGTCCCCGGGCCGGACCACGCTGACCACGAACCCGAGCCACCATCCGAACCGGCTGCCGACCCCGGCAACACGCCGCCCTTCTAGACGGCTGGCGTGCCGAGCGGGTCGGATACCTCCCACCATTTGAGCGGGGAGTGGGTCGGCCGACCAGGAGCCCTGCGGCACCGCATCCGCGTGTGCCGGAAAACGGGGTCTCCGCCATGTCCGCTCACGCCAACTCGACGGCGCCTCGGCGCGTCGTCGCCCTGACACTCGCGCTGGTGGCGGGTCTGCTGCTCGGCTTGCTGCCCCTCCCGGCCGCCTCGGCCGAGGCAGCGGGCCTGTCGGTCACCGGCGACGTCCGCATCGGCGCCACGCTCACGGTGGTCGACCCCGACGCCGCGGGATCCACCTACCGCTGGCTCGCGGACGGCGTCGAGGCCGGGACCGGTCCGACGCTGCGGGTCCCGGCGGCCAACGTCGGCGCAACCCTCGAGATCGAGGCGACCCGTGCTGACGCGTCCGTCGTGACCGCGACGGCCGGAACGGTGCCGGACGCACCTGACCTCGCCGCGTTCGTCGACCTCGATCCGACGCTCGAGGCGCTGATCGACCCGTCGCGGACCAGCTACGACGTGACGGTGCCGTCGTCGCTGTCGACCTTCACCACGACCGTGCCCACGATGCCGGCCGGAGCGAGCGTGACCGTGGACGGTGTGGCCGTGGCCGGCGGGCAGGTCGTCACCACGGCGCTGCCCGTCGGCACGACCGAGGTGCGCATCGTCGTCGTCGACGGTGTCGGTGGCGCGGGCGAGTACACGATCCGCGCCACCAGGCCCGCCCCGCCGCCACCGTCGTCGGGCGGCGGCTCCCGGGCTCCCGCGCCGACCCCCACCGAGCCCGTCACCCCGGAACCGGTGCGTGCCCCCACCGGCGACCTGCCGGCCCCCGGTACCGGCCGCGCGACCATCGGCGGCACGGCGGTCGACCTCGAGGTCGGTCCCGGCACCGACGACGGTGGCGTCGCGGTCGCCGGCCCGGGCTTCGACCTCGAGCTGGCACCGACCGGCACGACGGCCGGTGCACCCGCGGGCCAGTTGGTCCTCGGTCGGGGCCGACCCGCCAGCATCACCGTCGCCGGCTTCGCGCCGCGGACGCCGGTCCGCCTGTGGCTGTTCTCGACGCCGACGCTGCTCGGCGCCTTCGAGACCGGCGCCGACGGCACGCTGAGCGCCACGACCGCCGACCTCGGCGGCGACGTTGAGGCCTGCCGCCACACCCTGCACGCCGAAGGCGAACTGCCCGGCGGCGACACCGTCCAACTGTCACTGGGCGTCTGGGTCGACGCCGAGCCGTACCCGTACGGCGACGTGACCCCCGGCTCGACCCACGCCCGGTCCATCGCCTGCCTGGCCGACCGCGACGTCATCGACGGCACGGGACCCGGCAGGTTCGGTCCGGCCGCGACCCTCACGCGGGGCCAGGCCGCGAGCCTGGTCAGCCGCCTGCTCGGGTTCGACCTCGACGGTGCCGCCGGGTTCCGTGACGCCGCCGCGTCGGTGCACAGCGGTGCCATCGCCGCCGCCGTCGACGCCGGCCTGCTGCACGGCTACGCCGACGGCACCTTCCGACCCGGCCGGTCGATCACGCGGGCGCAGGTCGCCTCGCTGCTCGCGGCGGCCGCCGACCTCGACACGGACCGGCCGAGCGCGTTCGCCGAGACCGACGGCTCGGTGCACGCCGGTGCGATCGCCGCGCTGGTCGAGGCCGGGATCACCTCCGGGTACGGCGACGGCGGCTTCCGCCCCGACCTGCCCGTCACCCGGGCCCAGGCCGCCTCGATGCTGATGGCGGTGCAGGACCGGCTCGCAGCCTGAGTCGAGCGCCCAGGTGAGCGGCGCCTTCGGCGGGGACCGCGAGAGCGCGGTCCCCCGCCGGCCCTTCGGTCGGGGTCGTTCGACCCGTCGCGTTCGGCCACCCCGCAAAGGGTCGTGCTCGGGCACGCGTCGGACCTTCCACACTGGCGGTCCGACGCACACGACCAGGAGCATTCCATGGGACTGATCGGCAAGGCGATGGCTTTCAAGGCCGGCAAGGCGATCTTCGACCGGGCGAGGCGCAACCGTGCCACGACCCGCCGCCCAGCGGCCACGGCCAGCCGCGCCGGCGCCCGCCCGGCCACGCGGCGCACGGGCGGTCGCGGGCTCGCCGGCATCGCCCGCAGCCTGCTCGGTCGCTGATCCGGGCACATCCGCTCTAGGTTGCCGCCCGCCGAGAAGCGGAGGCCGCATGCAGGGGTTGGTGTTCCACGGGCCGGGTGACGTCCGGTATGCCGATCACCTGCCCGACCCCGTGGTCGAGCAGCCCGGTGACGCGGTCGTGGCGGTGCATGCGGCCGGGTTGTGCGGGTCCGACCTGCACCCCTACGAGGGACGCGAGGCCGCGAGGCCCGGGGTCGTGCCCGGCCACGAAGCCGTCGGCACCGTGACGGCCGTGGGCGCGGACGTCCGGGGTGTGGCGCCGGGCGACCGCGTGCTGGTGCCGTTCACGACCTCGTGCGGTTCCTGCGCGGCCTGCCGGCGCGGACTGTCGGCGCGCTGCGAGTTCGGCGCGCTGTTCGGCTGGGGCGATCCCGACGACCCGACCGCGCCGGCGCTGCATGGCGCCCAGGCCGAGCGGCTGCGCGTCCCGCACGCCGGCGCCACCCTGGTGCGGGTGCCCGACGGCCGCTCCGACGCGGACGCGGTGCTGCTGGCCGACAACCTGCCGACCGGCTGGATCGCCGTCGAGCGCCTGGGCGCCGTCACCGGCGAGATCGTGGTCGTCCTGGGGCTCGGCTCGGTCGGGCTGTGTGCCGTCTGGGCCGCACGCCGGCTCGGTGCCACCCACGTCGTCGGCATCGATCCGGTCCGCGCCCGGCGCGAACGGGCCGAGGCGCTCGGGGCGTCCGCCGTCGCACCCGAGGCGGCAGGCGCGGCCGTCCGCGACCTCGATCCGGCAGGCGCGGCCGGCGTGGTCGACGCCGCCGGCACCGATGCCGCCCAGCGCAGCGCCGTGGCCCTGGTGCGGGCTGGAGGGATGGTGTCGCTGATCGCGGTGCAGACGGCCACCGCCTTCGCGTTCTCGCCGGTCACCCTCTACGACCGCAACCTCGCGGTCGTGTCCGGTCGTGCACCGGTGCGCTCGGTCCTCGACCGCCTGCTGCCCGCACTCGACGGCGTCGCCCTGCCGACCGACGTGATCGTCACCCATCCCGACGCCGCGCTGGCCGACGGGCCGGCGACCTATGCGACCTTCGCGGCCCGGGACGGCGGACTGGTCAAGGCCGTGTTCCGTCCATGAGCGGTGCGCGCTAGTCCAGGCTGCGGTTGAACGACTCGGCGACGATCTCGCTGCAGGTGGGACACATCGGATACCGCGACGGGTCACCGTCGGGGATCCACTTCTTGCCGCACAGCGCCGTCACCGGCTTCCCGGTCCGCCGCGAACGCTCGAGTTCGCGCTGGCGGACGTAGTGGGTGAACCGGTCGTGGTCGCCGGGTTCGCCGGTCTGCAGCCGCTCGCGGACCTCCGGTTCGACGACCGGAGCCTGACGGGTGGGGAGATGCGTCGGAGCCATGGCCCACACGCTACCGCGTCAGTAGCTGCCCGAGACGTAGTCCTCGAGTTGGCGGGTCTGGTCCCGCAACTCCTCGAAGCGCTCCTTGACGATGTCGCCGATCGAGACGATGCCCACGAGGTGCTCGCCCTCGCACACCGGCAGGTGCCGGATACGGCGCTCGGTCATCTCCTCCATCAACTCATCGGTCGTGGCCGACGGCGTGCAGGTGTGCACCGGCGCGGTCATGACGTCCTCGACCCGCAGGTCCAGCACGTCCGTACCGACCTGGGCGATTCGCCGGACGACGTCGCGCTCGGACACGATGCCGACCACGCCGCCCTCGTCGTTGACGACCACGAGCGCACCGATGTCGCGCTCGCGAAGCGCCTCGACGACCTCGGCCACCGACTGCTGCGGCACCACCGTCTTCACCTCACGGCCCTTGCGGTCCAGGATGCTCGCGATCGACACGCTCATGACTGCCCTCCCGATGGCTGTTTGGAGTCTGACATGGTCGCGCCCGATCCGAAAGCCCCTCTGGCCGATCGACGGTGCCGGTAGGCGCCGGGGACGGCGCCAGCGGTGACGCTGGTACCCACCCGACCGAGGAGCGGCCCACCGTGAGCGACGCGAACCCGGACGCCGAGGACCTGCAGGTGATCGAGCACGGCGACGGTTGGGCCGTCGTCCGCGGCGACGAGGTGCTGACCACGCACGAACGCAGGGCCGGCGCCGAGGCCGACCGGTTCCGACTCGCCGACGCCGGCGCGGACGACGCGGCCGAGGCGGACGAGGTGTTGACCGACGAACAGGGCGCGGATCCCGCCAACGAGGGGGGCTGACCGTCGGACGCGCGCGTCTCGGCCGCCGGGAACCCGGGGGCATGGTCCGGCGTCACACCCGGCGACCACACGTACACAAGGAGCCGCTGTGGACCGCCTGCTACGCCGTGTCACGCCCGCCATCGGGCTCATGTTCGTCCTCTCCGCCTGTGGCAGCACCCCGCCGGCCGACGACTCGCAGGACGCCGCCGTCGACCCCGCGGGCAGCACCTGCCTCGAAGGCACCGAGGACTGCGTCGACGCCGACCTGTCCGGCGAGGGCCAGGACGTCGGTGGTGGCGAGTTCGACGCCGAGGTCGCCAGGCGCGACGCCGCGTCGCTGCTCGGCGCCACCGAGGAGGACCTCGAGGTCTGGGGCGACGTCCGCGTCGAGCGCAAGGGCGACGAGGAGTTCATGCTGACCATGGACCTGGTCCCCGGGCGCAAGACCGTGCAACTCGACGAGGACGCCGATGGCGTCTACCGCGTCACGACCGTGACCCTCGAACTCGCGGACGGATCGACCGAGGTGTTCGAGGACTGACGGCGCCCGCCCTACCGCATGGTGGCGCCGATGTGTCACCATCCCTGCCGCCCGCCGAACCCGGCGGGCGGCGCCCGTGTCGGTGAGGAGTGGCAGATGACCTGGGACCCCCGCGGAAAGGTCGCGGTCGTGACCGGCGCGTCCAGTGGCATCGGTGACGCCGTCACCCGCCGGCTCGCCGGCGTCGGCATGACCGTCTACGCGGTCGCCCGACGCACCGACCGCCTCGAGGCGCTCGCCGAGCAGTACCCGACCGTGATCCCCCACACCGCCGACGTCACCGACCAGGCAGCCATCGACGCGCTGGTCGATCGGGTCCGCGGCGACCACGGCGCGTGTCACGCGCTGATCAACAACGCCGGGATCGGTGGCGGCGCGTTCCGCGGCCGTGACGACCTCGACGACGCGTTGCGCACGATCGAGACCAACCTCGGCGGGGTCGTGCGCTGCATGGCCGGCTTCGCCGACCTGCTCGAGGCCGGCGCGCCGTCACGGGTCGTGAACATGGCCTCGGTCGCGGGCAAGCTCGGTATCGGCCCGGCTGCCTACGCCGCCAGCAAGTTCGGCATCGTGGGGTTCAGCGAGGCCCTGTCGCTGTCGTGGCGCGCCCGCGGCATCACCGTCTCCCAGCTCAACCCCGGCTTCATCGAGACCGAGGGTTTCACCCAGGAGCAGATCAAGCGCAGCCCGGCGGGCCGTCTCGTCGGCAAACCCGACATCGTCGCCGACGCGGTCGCCGACCTCCTCGCCAGCGGCGGCACCGAACGGACCGTGCCGGCCTTCTACCGCGCCTTCGTGACCCTGCGTCACCTCGCACCGCCGCTTTACTTCGCCGTGGCCAGGCGGATGGAACGCGCCAGCGGCACACGCGACTGATCCGCCGCTTCCCACCCTGGCCGTACGCCGGACCGAACGGCCTGCAGGAGCGCCGCCCGCGAGGGAGGATGGGGGTCAGGGACATCCGTCAAGGAGCGCCAACCATGCACCTGCACGATCTGTCCGAGAAGTTCGCCACCGGTCTCGACGAGATCCGCGACCGCACCGCCGACGTGGTCGGAGGCGACGGTGGCTCGGTCTTCCGCGAGTTCGGCCGTCTCAGCAAGCAAGTGGCCGGGGTCGAGAAGCACCTGAGCACCAGGCTCGACGAGATGCAGGAGGAACAGACCGACCTGCTCGACGACCTGCTCTCGGCCGACAACCGCACGACCTGGCCGCGACGGCTGTTCTGGCTGCTCGTCGGTGCGGCGGCCGGGTACGGCGCGGCGTTCCTGACCGACCCCGACCGCGGGCGTGACCGTCGCCAGCACCTCGGCCAGGAACTCTCGGCCCGGGCCGACGAGGTGAAGGGTCAGGTCGCCAGCCAGACCGAACAACTGCGCGAGCGCGCCAGTGCCCAGGCGAGCCAGGCCGTCGACGCCGCGGCGAAGAAGGCCGACGAACTGCGCGAGCAGGCCACCCACGTGGCGGCGCAGAAGACCGACGAACTGCGTGGCCAGGCCGAACAGACGCTCGCCAAGGCGCAGGGTGCCGCGCGGGACGCGGTCAAGGACGCCATGCCCGACCGGGCGACCGACGACCCGGGGTTGCTCGAGGACAGGATCAAGAGCCAGGTCTTCGGCTACCGCGACGACGTCCAGGACGTGATCATCAAGGTCGACGGACCCGGGACCGTGTCGCTGAAGGGCACCGTGCCGACTCCCCAGAACGAGCGTGATCTGCTCGCCGCCGTCGCCGAGGTCGACGGGGTGATCGACGTCCGCTCCGAGCTCACCGTGCGCAGCATCTGACCCTCGCGTCGATCCGGCCGCCCGCCGCCCGGCGGGCGGCCGTTTCGCTTGCGGGTAGGGTGGTCGTCCGCTCCCCCAGAGTCGCCTCTCCATGTCCCGTCCCGCCGCCGGTCGGGTCGAGTTCTCCGCGATACTGGCCATGTCGATGGCCCTCGCGGCGCTCGGCACCGATCTCATGCTGCCCGCGTTCGGTGCCATCCGCGCCGACCTCGGGCTGGCCGACGACTCGACGGCCGTCGCCGGCCTGGTCACGACCTACATGCTCGGTCTCGCCGCCGGGCAGCTGCTCTACGGCCCGCTCGCCGACCGGTTCGGACGCAAGCCGACCCTCTATCTCGGGTTCGGGGTCTACGCGCTCGGGGCCCTGCTGTGCACCGTCGCCCCCGACCTCGAGCTGCTGCTCGTCGGCCGGTTCGTGTGGGGTCTGGGGGCTGCCGGTCCGCGGGTGATCACGCTGGCGATGGTGCGTGACCGCTTCGAGGGCGAGGCCATGGCGCGGGCCATGTCGTTCATCATGGCCGTGTTCATCATCGTGCCGGTGGCGGCGCCCTCGATCGGTGCGGCGATCGTGGGGGTGACCACCTGGCGCGTGCTGTTCGTGCTCAGCTTCGTCGCCGCCGTCGCCATGACGCTGTGGTCGCGGCGGCTGCCCGAGACCCTGCCGGTCGACGCCCAGCTCGAGCTCCGGTTCGGCCGCGTCGCCCGGGCGGCGCGGGTCGTGGTCACCAACCGGCAGACGCTGGGCTACACGCTGGCGCTGACGTCGCTGTACGGCGTCTTCATCTCCTACCTCGCCAGTTCGGAGATCATCTTCGGCGAGACCTTCGGCCGGCCCGAGGCATTCCCCTACATCTTCGGCGGCGTCGCTGCGGTCATGGGGCTCGGCATGCTGGGCAACACCCGGCTCGTCAACCGGTTCGGAACGCGGCGCACGGCGCACGGAGTGCTGCTCGGCTACGTCGCGATCGCCGGCACGTTGCTGATCGTGGCCGCGTCGACGGGGGGACGGCCGCCGCTCGTGGTCTTCCTGCCGCTGCTCGCCTCGGTCCTGCTCGGCCACGCCCTGCTGATCCCCAACTTCAACACCATCGCGATGGCACCCATGGCCGCCCAGGCCGGCACCGCCGCGTCGGTGATCGGCGCGGTTCAACTCGCGGTGGGAGCGTCGCTCGGCGCGGTGCTCGACCGGCGGTTCGACGGCACGATCCTGCCGCTGTCGATCGGCTTCCTCGGATACGGGGTCCTCGCCGTCGCGATCGTCGTGGTGACCGAACGCGGCAGGTTGTTCCGTCCGCTCGTCGACCCGGCCACGTCACGTCACGGGATCGAGTAGCCCTTGCGGAACGGGACGAGGACGCGTTCCTCGGTGAACCCGTTGTTGGCGTAGACCTTGCGGGCCGCGGCGTTGGAGACGCGGACGGTCAGATGGGTGGCTCGACACCCGAGCCCGTCGCGCATCTCGTGACAGGCCGCGGCGACCAGCGCGGTTCCGAGCCCGCGACCCTGGGCCTCGGGCGCGACGCCGAGGAAGTCGAGGTAGCCCTCACCGTCCTCCTGCCGTTCCACCGCGACGTAGCCGCTGGGGGCGCCGTCCTCGAGCACCACGAGCAGGCGATCGGTGCCTCCGCTGACCAACTTCGCTCCGGAGGTGTGGGTGTTGCGGAACAACTGCTCGTGCAGCGCGGCCACGGCGTCGCGCTGCTCCGCGTCGAGGTCCTCGACGGGGACGGTCACGACCGTGCGCTCGGGCAGGTCGGGGCCGAGCTCGCGGCCGAGCACGGCAGACGCCTCCTCGGCGACGAAGCCGTGGCGGCGGCCGAACCCGGCCAGCCAGGCGTGGCGGTCGTCGCCGCAGGTCTCCTGCTCGGTCACCGTGGCCGGCAGGAGTTGCTGACCGCGGCGCAGCAGTGCATCGGCCACCTCGCCGGGGTCGGCGTCGGCCGCGACGAACGGGCCGTGCCACCAGCAGCGTGGCGGCTCGGTGTCCCACTCCGCCGCCAGCACGCCGACGATGCGGCCATCGGCGCGCGCCACGATCAATCCGCCGGTCCCCAACGGTTCGAGTCCGCGCAGTTGTTCGATGATCGGCTCGGGCTCGGTGTTGAGGTAGCCGATGTGCTGCCCCGGGTCGGCCTGGCGGTCCGCGAGGAAGTCCGCGACGGCAGACAGGTCGGCCGGATCGAGTTCGAGTTCCAGTTCAGGGGCCACGGGCCTGCGTCCTTCGCACGAGAGCCTGCGGACGCTAGCCGCGACCGCGCTGCGTACGCTGGCGTTTGCTGTCAGCTGCCCACAGGACGAGGAGCCCCGCCGGTGCGCGTCGTGGTCACCGCCGACACGCACCTGCGCCGTGAGTGGCCCAATCGTCGCCTGCCACGCGCGGCCGAGACGTGGCTGGAGGACGCCGACGTGATCCTGCACGCCGGGGACATCACCCAGGCCGAGCACCTCGAGCGGATGGCCCGTCACGCGCCGGTCCACGCCGTACTCGGCAACAACGACCGCGAACTGGTCGGTGCGCTCCCCGAGACGCTCGAGCTGACCCTCGAGGGCGTGCGGATCGGCATGATCCACGACAGCGGCCCGGCGCGCGGACGCGCCGCGCGGTTGCACGCCCGGTTCCCCGACGTGGACGTGGTGGTGTTCGGCCACAGCCACATCCCCTGGGACGAGCGGGGGGTCGACGGGCAGCGGCTGTTCAACCCCGGCTCCCCCACCGAGCGTCGACGCATGCCCCACCGCACCCTCGGCGTGCTCGATGTCGCCGACGGCCGGGTGATCGACCTGCGCGTCGAGGTGGTGGACGACCGATGACGACGTCCCGACCCGAGCGCACCGTCGGTGTCGTCCAGGCCGAGCTCGACGCGGTCCGTCGCCACCTGCACGAGGCGCCGCCCCACCACGGCAGCGGCACCCGGGCGGCGCTCGAGGAGCGGTTGCGCCGGCTCGAGCACGAACTGGCGAAGCTGCACGCCGCGGCCCGCCGCCCCTAGGCCACAGGCCCGGCGGGCAGGATCAGCGTGAACGCGGCCCCGCGGCCGGCCACGCTCTGCGCGGTCAGGCTCCCGCCCTGCGCCTCGGCGAGGGCGCGGCTGATGTAGAGCCCGAGGCCGGCCCCGCCGGCGCTCCCGCCACGCTCGAACTTGCCGAACATCCGCTCGAGTTCGGCTGGCGGAATCCCCGGACCGTCGTCGACGATGGCGACCTCGACCCGGTCGTCGATGGCCTGCGCCGTGATGCGCGGTGCGCTGCGGGCGTACTTGAACGCGTTCGACATCAGATTGTTGAGGATCTGCTCGACCCGCACGGGATCCGCGAGGACGGGCGGCAGGTCTGCAGGCAGGTCGACCTCGATCGCCCCGTCGTCGGCGAACAGGTCGACGGCCCGCTTGATGGCCGGTTCCAGATCGAACGGCACGACCTCGAGCACCAGCCCACGGTCCGCCTCGAGCCGGGCCAGGTCGAGGAACTGCCGTACGAACCGCTGCAGCCGTTCGAGTGCCTGTTCCATCAGCGGCAGGGTCGCGGCGATGTCGTCCTCCGACCGCGAGCTGCGCAGGACCGTGACGGCACCGAGCAGCACCGCCATCGGTGTCTGCATGTCGTGGCTGAGGTAGGCGAGGAACTCCTGCTTCGCGTCCATCGCGGCCATCCGCCGCAGGGCCTCCTCGCGCTCGCGCTGCCGGTACTCGAGGTCGTCGAGCAGGAGGTTGAGCGCATTGCCGATCACGCCGAGGGGATCGTCGAGGGCACTCGGATCGACGTCGACGCGGACGTCGCTGTCGCCGAGACAGGCCAGCGAGATGACGTCGAGCAGCGCTTCGTGATCGGGGATCCTCACGCGGCCGGGTCCTGGGCGTCGAGGTAGGCGCGGGCGTCAGCCTCGGACGCGAAGGGTTCGCCCTTCGCACCCGTGCCCTTGAGGAACACCAGCACGATGAGATGGATCCGCGGGTTGGCGTTGAACCATGCCAGCGTGGCGACGTCGCGGTGCGCCCGGAAGTGGTCGCCCCAGATGGCCCGCCACGACGCGTCGACGTCGACCATGTCGGAGCAGTCGACGAGCAGCCGGTAGGGCCGCAGTTCGGGCTGGCTGACCCAGTCCGCGAGCTGGGTCGTGAGCGTCTCGGCCTCGTCGCGACCGCCCACGCCGGGCTCGACGAAGCGCAGGGTGGCGTAGCGGCGGTCGTCGTCCCACTCGAGTTCGACGGGACCGGCCTTGCGCACCTGGGTCCCCACTCGCCCTCTTTCGACCCCGCTGCCGGGTGGCACCTGGGCGCGTGAGGGTAGCCCGTCGTCGCGCGTCGGTCGGGGGGTCCGCGAAGTTCCCGAACCGGACAATCCGTGCGTTATGCGGATAACCCCTTCGAACGGCCACCATCGGTGCCGATGGTCCCCAAGATCCCGCCGCGCCCGGCACCCCGGAGCGCACACATCACCTGCCGCCGACCTTCGGGGAAGCATGCGCCGCGTCCGCCGTCGCCACGTCCTGTTCCTGATGACCGCCGTCACCGGTGCCACCCTGGTGCCGGTCGCGCCGTCGTTCGCCACCGAGGTGGCCCCGCCGGAGACCGTCGTCGACACGCTCGACGACCTGCCCGAGGCACCGGTCGCCGGTGACGCGCAGGGCACCCCGGTCGTCGAGACCGACACACCGTTCTCGATGATCGGCTTCACGCTGCCCGAAGGCGCCGACGAGGTCACCGTGCGCACGCGCGGCCTCGACGGCACCTGGAGCGGCTGGGAGGTGCTCGAACGCGAGGTGGTCGGACTCGACGGTCCCGACCTCGGCACGGAGGAAGCCGAGCAGGCCGAGACCGACGCGTCCGAGCCGCTGTGGGTCGGCGACGCCGACGCCTTCGAGGTCCGCGTCGACGGTGCGGTCGCCGAACTGTCCGCCAGCCTGATCGACACCGAGGGCTTCTCGGAGAGTGCCGTCGACAAGGTCGTTCGTCACCTGCGGCCGCAGGTCGTCCCCGTCGAGGCCGAGGCGGCCAGCCGCCCGGCCGTCATCAGCCGCAGACAATGGGGCGCGAACGAGTCGATGGTGCGCCGCGCGCCCGGCTACGCGACCCCGAGGTTCGCCGTCATCCACCACACGGCCGGTTCGAACAGCTACAGCAAGTCGCAGTCGGCGTCGGTGGTGCGCGGCATCTACAGCTACCACGTCAACGCCCAGGGCTGGAACGACATCGGTTACAACATCCTCGTCGACCGCTACGGGCAGATCTTCGAAGGTCGCGCGGGCGGTCTCGAGCGCGGCGTCATCGGCGCCCACGCGTCCGGGTTCAACACCAGCTCCATCGGCGTCTCCGTCATGGGCAACTTCGACAAGGCCGACATCCCCTCCGTCGCCCTCGAATCGGTGGCCCGCGTCGTCGCCTGGAAGTACGACCTGCACGGCATCGACGCCCGCGCGAGCCGCACCATCTCGCAGAACGGCAAGTCGATCAACGTGACGACGGCCCACCGCAACGTCGGTTCGACGGCGTGCCCCGGCCGCTACTTCTACGCCAAGATGGGCAGCCTGCGCAGCCGGATCCAGGCCCTGTCGACGGGTGCCGTGCCCGCGGCGCCGACGCCGCCGAAACCCGACACCCGCTTCTGGGACGTGCCGGCGACCCACGGCCACTACGCACCGATCGAGGACATCGCGAAGCGAGGGGTCACCTCGGGTTGCGGCCGTTACCTGTACTGCCCGACCGAGTCGGTGACCCGCGCCCAGATGGCGAGCTTCATCTTCCGTGCGTTCGACGTCCCCGAGGCGACCCGACCGCACCGGTTCCGCGACCTCGGGGACAAGGCGCACCAGGACGCCATCGCGGCGATCACCGAGGCCGGCATCGCCAACGGTTGCTCCCGACGTCGCTACTGCCCCGACCGCGAGGTGAGTCGCGGCGAGATGGCCGCGTTCCTGCAACGGGCGTTGGACCTGCCGCTGCGCCCGTCGCCGTTCCGCGATACCGCCCACAGCGTCTTCGACGAGGCCATCGGTGCCATTTCGGAGGCCGGCATCGCGAGCGGCGTCGGCAGGGACCGCTACGAGCCGGGCACCGAGGTGCACCGTGCGGGCATGGCGCTGTTCCTCGCCCGCGCGCTCGAGGACTGACGCGGCCGGGTCCCCCGCCGGAGGTCGCTGACCGAAGGGCCGGTCCGACACGCGGTGGGAGATGGTGATGGGGGCGACGCTCGTCGTCCCCTCCCATCCCCTCCACCCCAGAGGTGACGTCGTGACCCAGGCCACCTTCCGCCCGTCCGCTGCCGTGGACGGTCCCCCCGGCTACCGGGAACGCACCGGCCAGACCGTGACGGTGCTCGACGAGGTACCTGCCGAGCAGGATCCCGACGCCGGCACCGACGACGTGGCCAAGCTGTTCCGGATCCGTTTCGAGGACGGCGTCGAGACCGAGGCGTTCGAGGACGAACTCGAACTCGACCTCGCCGCACTCGAGCAGGCCGACGCCACCACCGGGTGACACGGCCTCGGGCCGCTCAGCCCGCCGGCCCCGAAGGACCGAACTCGGCGACGAAACGCTCGGTGCAGGCCTCGTCCCCGACCAGGACGAGGTCGCCGTCACGCGGCAGCGGAGCGTTCGGGTCCGGGTTGGGTTCGAGGTGCTCACCCGCGGCGGTGGCCACGACGTGCAGGCCGGTGCGGCGACCGATCTGGCAGTCGGCCAGCGTGCGGCCCTGCAGCTTGGCCGGGATGGCGATGCGGAACATCTCGAGCCCTTCGGCGATCACCAGTCGGCGACGGTCGCGTCCCATGGCGTTCCACAGGGCCGTGGCCCCGATGCTGGCGTACGACAGGACCGCGTCGGCGCCCGCGCGCCGCAGGCTCGAGACGTTGCGGTCGCGCGTGGCGCGTGAGATGACCTGGAGGTCGGGCCGCAGGCGCCGCAGATACAGCGTGAGATAGACGTTGACGTCGTCCTCGTGGGTGGTCACGAGCGCGGCGCCCGCGTCCTGCAGCCCCGCTGCCTCGAGGATCTCGAGCGCAGCGGCGTCGCCCTCGATCGTGGTGAACTCGTCGCGTATGCGTTCGGGGCGTTGTTCGACGATCGTCGCCGCGATCCCCGTCTCGGCCAGTGACCGCGCGGCGGCGCGGCCGACGCGACCGCCGCCGAGGACGAGCACCGGGCGCTGGTGTCGCTCGAGCCCGAAGAGCTCGTCGTAGGTGGCGAGTTGACCGGCGGAGCCCGCCAGCACCAGCAGGGTCCGCTCGCCGAGGCGGGTGTCGGCGTCCGCGGCCACGAACCCGCCGTCCTCCCACACGCCGACGACGTTGACGTTGGCGCGCTGCCGCAGGGCGGCCTCGCGCACGGTCCGGCCGACCAGTTCCGTGCCGTGGATGCTGGCCTCGGCGATGCGCAGGTCGCCGAACTCGCCGATGACGTGTGCCTTCGCGTCGGTGCCGACCACCCGCCGGGCCATCGCGCGGCCGAGCAGGTCGCCGAGCTGGACGACCTCGTCGCAACCCGCCAGCTCGAGGACGTCCACCGATGCCTCGCGCGAGGCCAGCGCAGCCATCCGCACGTCGCCGTCGATCTCGCGCACCGTGAAAGCCACGTTGGTGTTGGCCTCGTCGCTGAGCGTCAGGGCCACCAGCGCGGCGTGTTCCACGCGTGCGTGACGGTAGGTCTGCGGTTCGTCGCGCTGTCCGACCATGACCCGATAGCCGCGGTCGTGCAGTCGCAGCGCCTCCTCGGCATCGTCGACGACGACCACGTACGGGCGGTCCGCGGCCTTCGCCCGCTCGATCAGGGCGTCGCTGATCGGGTTGACGTCGGTCACCACCACGTGACCGGACACGTCGTCGTCGACCTTGCGTGGGGTACGGGCCGCCTCACGTTCACGCATCCACGGCGTGAACACGAACTGGATGAACAGAAACGGCAACAGCACCAGGATGAAGACCGACCCGGTCAGCAGCACCACGATCGAGAACAGCCGACCGAGGTCGGACTCGAAGACGATGTCCCCGAACCCGAGCGTCGACATCGTGACGAAGGTCCAGTACAGCGAGGTGGTCCACGAGAACTCGCGGCCCTCCACCGCCATGATCTCGTGGAACAGCACCGAGTAGATCCCGATCATCGCGAAGAACGCGACGATCAGACCGGTGGCGAAGCGCACGTTCCAGCGGCGCAGTGGGCTTGCGATGGTGGCGAACAGCAACCCGAGCGACTTCAGCAACGCGCGGCTCCCCGGTCGTCGGTGTCGGGCGGCCGGAGACCGCGTCCAGCCGGACTCCACGGGGCCGGACCCTACCCTCGGCGTCCGCGCTCAGGCCGGCGCGGACACCGCGCGCAGCGACAGCTCGTCGGCCGGGACGGGGCGGCCCCACAAAAAGCCCTGCCCGTACCGGCACCCCAGGCCACGCAGACGCTGCAGTTGCGCCTCGGTCTCGATCCCTTCGGCGACGGCGGGGACCGCGAGCGAGTGGATCAACTCCACGATCCCGACCGTGACGCGGTGATCGGCGTCGACGTCGCCGAGCATGCTGACGAAGCTCTGGTCGACCTTGATGATGTCGAACGGCAGCCGGGTCAGGTACGCCAGCGAGCAGTAACCGGTACCGAAGTCGTCGATGGCCAGCCGCACGCCGGTGGCGCGCAGCCGCGCCAACGCGTCGGCCACGGCCTCGCTCTCCTCGAGCAGGACCCGTTCGGTCAGCTCGAGCACCAACGACGCGGCGGGAAGACCACTGTCGGCCAATGCCGCGCTGACCTCGTCGACGAAGCCGGGTGACTCGAGCTGCAGCGGGGAGACGTTGACGGTCAGGAACAGCGCCGGCCGGCCGTCGGCGCGCAGTGCCTGCACCTCGCGGCAGGCGCGCCGCAGCACGAACACGCCGAGATCCCCGATACGGCCCGACTCCTCCGCGATCGGCACGAACTCGGCGGGTGGAACCAGCCCCAGCGTCGGGTGCCGCCAGCGCAGCAGGGCCTCGACGCCGGCCACCGTGTCGTGATCGAGGTCCTGGATCTCGTGATAGACGACGAACAACTCCTCGCGCTCGAGGGCGCCGAAGAGGTCGGTGCGCAACTGCAGCCGGTGCATCGCGTGGGCGTGCATCCCCGGGTCGAACAGGCGGAAGGTGCCCTTGCCCTGCCGCTTGGCGGCGTACATCGCGGCGTCCGCGTCGCGCAGCAGTTCGTCGACCGAACTGTTGCCGTCCGACACGGCGATGCCGAGGCTGGCATCGGGCGTCAGCGTCCGGCCGGCCAGCACGATCGGGGCGGAGACCGCCGTCAGCACGCGCTCGGCGAGCGCGATGACGATGCGGGGGTCGATGGCGCGGGGCACCAGGATCGCGAACTCGTCACCGCCCAGGCGCGCCACCGTGTCCTCGCCGCGGACCACACCGGCCAGCCGTTCGCCGATCGCCTGCAGCAGCGCGTCGCCCTGGTCGTGCCCGAGGCTGTCGTTGACGGTCTTGAAGTCGTCGAGGTCGAGGAACAGGACCGCGCACAACGTGGCGTCCGCGCGGCGGACGTCGAGGGCCTGGCGGGCGCGGTCGACGAACAGCGCCCGGTTCGGCAGGCCCGTGAGGGCGTCGTGGAAGGCCTGGTGGGTCAACTGCTGCTCGAGCTCGCGCTGGGCCGTCACGTCGCGGATCGTGATGACGATGCGGCCGATCGCGGGGTCACTGCGCCGGTCGACGAGCACCGCTTCGACCTGGCGCCAACCTCCGTCGGCATGCCGGACCCGTCCGTGGAGGCGGACCGGCCGCACCCCACCATCGCCTGCGCGCAGTTCGTCGAGTGCCTTGCGCAGACGCCCACCGGTCGGGCCATCCAGCGGCAGGCCGCCGTGACCGAGCACGGCCTCGGGTTCGTAGCCGAACGCCGTGCCAACCGAGGTCGACACGTAGGTGACCAGGTCGTGTTCGTCGACCAGGGCGATCACGTCCTCGGCGTGCTCGACGAGGGCGCGGAACCGGTTCTCGTGCTCGCGCCTGAGCAGGCGCATGTTGGTCCCGAGTAGTCCCCACATGCGGGCGACGACGAGCGTGAACAGCACCACGGACCCGGTCGCGATCACGATCGGCTCGGGCCCGTGGCCGAAGCCGGCCCGAACCAGCAGGGTCAGCGGTGTGGCCACCGAGGCGGCCCACAGGGTGAGCAGCCGGGGCCGCGACAGGCGGGCGCGTTCGGGGTCGACCGCGTCGGTGAGTCTGTCGATCGACGGGTGGTACGGCCCGGCGCCGATCAGCAGGAACCCGAGGAGGCGGATCGAGTCGACGCCGGTGGCCACCGGCAGGTTCTGCAGCGTCACGATCGCCTGGGTGAGATCGGCGACGAGGAAGTGCACCAGCCCGGCGGCGAGCAGCCAGAACGCCGGAGCCCGGTCGGCGCCGCCGAAGACGAGGCGGCTGAAGACGGCGACCACCGCGACCCCGAGCAGGGGGTAGATGACCGCGACGACCTGCTCGCCGGTGCCGCCGACGGTCGCATCCCAGGTCGGCTGCACCACGAAGACGTGCATCAACACGGCCGCGCCGGTCGTCACGATGGCGGTGTCGAGGGCGGCCCCGAGGTCGGCCGACGAGCGGCGGCGCACCATGGACCAGGCGCCGCTCATGGACACGACCCAGGCGGCCAGGAAGCCGATCGACATCGGGGTCGGCGAGACGTCGGTCGCGAGGCAGACGACGACGCCGACGGAACTGAGCGTGGCGATGGCGAAGCCGGCCGCGAGCAGTTGCCACGGGCGGGCGTGCCGCGGGCGGTTGCGCCGCACCCCGGCGATCACCAGACCGGTCGCGAGCGCGAGGCCCAGCGTGTAGACACCCGCCGCGAGCGGCCCGGACGGCAGCAGGGTGTGCACGACGACCAGCGCCGCCGTGACGGCGGCGAACAGCAGCGTCCTGGGGGGCGGCATCGTCGCCATGACCTCGTCCTCGACATGCGGTCGCACGCCTGGCCGGGCCAGTCGGCCAGCCCTCGCGCGGCTCCAGCGCTTGTCCGGGGTCGTGCGGTACCCGGACCGCATCGGTCCGGGTTTCGTGACAGAGTGACCGGCATGGAGACCGCGACCCGCCTGCTGCGCCTGTTGGCGCTCCTGCACACGCGCCCGAGCTGGACGGCCCCGGAGCTGGCCGATCGCCTCGAGGTGACCACCCGCACCGTGCGCCGCGACATCGCTCGGCTGCGTCGGCTGGACCATCCCGTGCAGGCCTCCCCCGGCCCGCACGGCGGCTATCAGCTCGGCCGTGGCCCCGAACTGCCACCGCTGATCCTCGACGACCACGAGGCACTGGCCGCCGTGGTCGGGCTGCGGTTCGCGACCGCGGGGACCGGGGTCGGCCTGGCCGAGGCCGCCCTGTCCGCGCTCGCCAAGCTCGAGCGTGTGCTGCCCGAGCACCTCGCCGAACGCCTGCAGGACGTCCAGGCGGCGACCGTGTCGGTCGGCACGGGGCCCGGCGTGGCCACCGACCCCGATCACCTGCTCGTGCTCGCCCAGGCGTGTCGCCGGCGCGAGCGGATCCGCCTGATGTACTGCGACCGCGAGGGGACGCGCAGCCTGCGCCACCTCGAACCCCTGCGTCTGGTCCACGCGCAGTGGCGCTGGTACCTCGTGGCGTTCGACCTCGACCGCGACGACTGGCGTACGTTCCGGGTCGACCGGGCGACCGCCCCGATGGCGACCGGCATGCGGGCGCTCGACCGCGAGTCACCCGACCCGGTCGAACTGGTCCGTCGCGCGGTCACGGTCGCCCCGTACGAGTTGCAGGCGACGGTGCGCATGCACCTGCCCCTGGACGAGGCGCAGCAGACGTCCGCCGCCCGCTACGGCGTCATGGAGGCCGACGGCGACACGACCCTGCTGCGGACCGGCGCCAGCGACGCGGACTGGTTGGCCCGCTACCTCGCGATGCTGCCCTGCCACGTCGAGGTGCTCGACCCGGTCGAGGTGCGCGACGCGTTCCGCGCCCACGTCGACCGCCTGCTCGGCGCCACGGCGGCCTCGGGGGCGCCGGCCGGGTAGCGGTCGACGCGGGCCGTGGGACGTCTAGGTGGCGGCACGGCCGGGCGTCGCGACGCCTCCGGTCACCTCGTCGCGGCGTTCGTCGGGGCCTGGCAGGCCGGCTTCACCCTCGATGTCGAGGTGGGGCAGAAGACGACCGAGCCAGCGGGGCATCCACCAGTTGCGGTCGCCGAGCAGCACCATCGTCGAGGGGACCAGCGCGACGCGGACGATGGTGGCGTCGATGAGTACGGCGACGGCGAGCCCGAGGCCGATCTGCTGGATGATGATGTTGTCGCCGAGGGCGAACCCGGTGAAGACCACGATCATGATCAACGCGGCGGACGTGATCACCCGGGCCGTGTTGGAGATGCCGGCCACGACACTGTCGGTGTTGTCACCCGAACGCAGGTACTCCTCGCGGGTCCGCGAGAGCAGGAACACCTCGTAGTCCATCGAGAGTCCGAACAGGATGGCGAACATCAGCATCGGGACCATGGACACGACCGGGACCGGCCCGTCGAGCCCGAAGAGCCCCCCGAGCCACTCCCACTGGAACACCGCCACGACCGCGCCGTAGCCGGCGCCGATCGACAGCACGTTCATCGCCGCGGCCTTGATGGGGACCCACACGGAGCGGAACACCATCATCAGCAGCAGCAGCGACAAGGCGATGATCGTGGCGATGAACCACGGCAGCCGCTCGGACGCGCGGTCGGTGAGGTCGATGTTGCTCGCGGTGATCCCACCCACGTAGGCGTCCCCGTCGGTGCCCTCGAGCGCCTCGGGGATCGTGTCCTGCCGCAGGCGGTGGACGAGGTCTTCGGTCGCCTGCTCGGAAGGACCGCTGCGCGGGGTGACCTGCATGACGGCGGTGTCCCCCGCGGCATTGGGCATCGCCGGCGAGACCTGTGCGACCTCCTCGTCCGCGGCAACCGCTTCGCGGAGGGCGGCGAGCGTCGCCTCGGCGTCGTCGCTGGGCAGGTCGATGGTCAGCACGAGCGGGCCGGAGAACCCGGCACCGAACCCTTCGACGAGCAACTCGTGTGCCTGCCGACGGGTCTCCTCCTCGGAGGCCGTGGAGGCGTCGGGCATGGCCAGCCGCATGTCGAGCACGGGTACCGCGAGCAGTCCCAGTACCAGCACGCTGGCGATCAGGTAGCGCCACGGCCGCTGGGACACGTGGCGGGCCCATCGGCCCCAGAAGTTGTTCTCGCCCGCCTCCACCCGCGCCTTCATGCCGGGCAGCCGGAACCGGTCGATGCCCTCGCCCGCGAAGCCGAGCAACGCGGGCAGCAGCGTGACCGACGCCAGCACCATCACCGCGACCACGATCGCGGCGGACGCGCCCATGATGGTCGCGGCGGGGATGCCGGCGACGACCAGACCGCCGATCGCGATGATGACCGTCCCACCGGCGAAGATGACCGCCTGGCCGGCCGTCGCATTGGCCCGTCCGATCGAGTCGGTGACGGCGTGGCCCGAAGCCAGGTTCTGGCGGTGGCGCGTGACAATGAACAGCGCGTAGTCGATGCCGGCACCGAGGCCGAGCATGACCCCGAGGAGCAGGCTGCTCGATGGCACGTCGACCACCGCGGACAGCAGCTTGATCAGCCCGGCGCCGGCGGCGAGCCCGAACAGCGCGAGCCCGAGCGGCAGCCCGGTGGCGATGATGGAACCGAACGCGACCAGCATGATCACGAGCGCAGCCGTGATCTTCAGGACCATCTCGGCGCCACCGAGGTGGGGCGACTGGAAGTACGACGGCAACTCACCGCTGAGCTCGACCTGCAAGCCCATCTCGCGGCCCACCTCGACCGCCTCGTCGAGTTCGTCGACCGCGGCCGAGCCGAGCTCGCCGATCGGCAGCTCGTAGCGGACGTCGGCGAACCCGATCGTGCCGTCGGCCGACACCGCGCCGCCACGGCCGCTCAGCGGGTCACCGACCACGGCGACCGACGGCAGCCGTGCCACCGATTCCAGGGTCGCCGCGACGGCCGCCGCCGCCTCGGGATCGTCGAGTTGGTCGTCGGGGGCATGGAAGACCACGCGCGCCGAGCCGCCCGACTGCTCGGGGAACCGGTCCGCGAGCAGTTCCTGCGCCGCGTAGGACTCCGTGCCGGGGATCCCGAACTCCTCGCTGAACTCCCCGCCCATGCCCTGCGCGAGCCCGATCAGCACGGTCACGGCGACGATCCACACGACGACGACGCGGCGGCGGTGTCGCGCCATCCACGTCCCGACCCGGTACAGCCATCCCGTCACGAGCTTCTCCTCGATGCGACGCCCCCGACGTCCGCCGCGCGGACCGCTCTCTGAGACGAATCGGCTCACAAGTTACTGTGAAACAGATTGTCTCGCAACTCGGGTGCGTGGCTGCCGCTCGGGGCAGGCACGGGTGCCACCGAGGACCGGGTCCACCCGTACGGGCCACACGGGTCCCCGAGCGGGGCGACTGCCCCGCCGGACGGCGTCAGCCGTCGGCGCGGGTGGCGCAGGCGGTGCAGCGGCGCACGGCGGGACGCGCCAGCATCCGCTCCAGCGGGATGGCGCCACCGCAGTCGACACAGAAGCCGTAGTCGCCGGCCCGCAGGCGTTCGCGGCCGTCCTCGAGTTCGGCCAGCCGCTCCCGGGCGGCGGCGAGCAGGGCCGCCACCTGCTGGCGTTCGAAGGCGATGGTCGCACCCTCGGGGTCGTGCTCGTCGTCTGGGCTGTCACCGGTCGCCTCGCGCAGCGCGGCGAGGTCGCGCTCGAGGGCGCCGATGCGGGCCCGGGTGCGCTCGGCCTCGGAGGCCAGCGCCGGCTCGATGCCCCCAGCGTCGGCTCGTGCGTCTGCGCCCACCATCCGCTCCCCGTGGCTGCGCCCGCGCGGACGGCCACGGCTCACAGGGTAGGGCCCGCTCACTCCGTGGCGATGGCCGTCAGGACGTCCAGCCTGGCCGCCCGGCGTGCGGGCCGCAGTGCGGCGAGCACGCCGACGAGTGCCCCGAGCGCGACGACCAGCGCGAGCTGCCCGACGGGCGCGGCGAACACGCCGAAGCCCTCGTCGGCGGCGATCGCACGGACGAACACCCAGCCGAGGAACGTGCCGAGCACCAGCCCCGTCGCCGTACCGAAGAACGCCACGATCACCGACTCCCACCGCACCATGGCGCGCAGCTGCGATCGGGTCTGGCCGAGGGCACGCAGGAGGCCGATCTCGCGCGTGCGCTCGTGGACCGACAGCGACAGGGTGTTGGTGATGCCCATCAGCGCGATCACGATCGCGAGTGCGAGCAGCACGTAGACGATGGCCAGCAGCTGGTCGACGTCGCCGACGGCGCGTTCGGCGAACGCGTCACGGTCGAGCACGGCGGGCGAGCCGTGGTCGGCGGCGACCGCCTCGACCGCGGACTGCCCCTGCTCGAGGGACACGCCGTCGGCGAGGTCGACCATGACCGTGATGTAGCCCAGTTGCACGGCGTGGGGCGCATAGGTGGCGATCGGCACCAGGCGCGTGCCGACCGCGTCGGCGGCCTGCGACACGAAGATCGCGTCGACCCGCTGTTCGAGGACCGTGCCGTCGACCAGTTCGATCTCGACCACGTCGCCCAGGCCCAGCCCCTGCTCGTCGACGTGCGACTGCGAGATGGCGATGCCGTCGTCGGGCAGGTCGTACAGCGACCCGGCCACGACCTCGAGGTCGAGCATGCCCTCGAGCGCCGGCGGGTCGACGACGCTGAAGACGCTCTGCTCGCCGTCGATGCGCCCGACGCCGAGCGCGAGGCCGAGCGCCCGTTCGACCTCGGGTGTGGCGCCGAGTTCGTCCACGAGTTGCGGGCTGAGGCCGGCACCGCTGAAGCCGGCCGACTGGACCATGAGGTCGCTGCCGAAGCTGCCCGCGACCGCGTCCTCGATGGTCGCGTTGATCGAACTGGCGACGACCGTGAACAGCGTGACGATGCCCACGCCGACCATCAGCGCGGACGAGGTGCTCGCCGTGCGCCGCGGATTGCGTACCGCGTTGCGTCGCGCCAGCGCTCCCGTCACGCCGCGCAGCCGCTGGACGGGGCCGGCGACCAGCGCCGTCATCGGCCGGGCGGTGACGGGTCCGAGCAGGAAGACCCCCACGGCGACGGCCACGGCCCCGATCGCGGCGCGCTCCAGTGCTCCGCCCTCGATCACCAGCGCCAGCGTCACGAACACCGCGCCGACGGCCAACAGGAGCAGGCCGATCGCCAGGCGGATCCGTGACTGGTCGCTGCGGTCGACGGCCACCTCGCGCAGCGCCGCGAGCGGTGCCACGCGCGAGGCGCGGTAGGCCGGCAGCAGACTGGCCACGATGGTGACCCCGACGCCGACCGCGAACGCGGCGACGGCCGCCCGCAGGCCGACGACCAGGCTCGCGCCCTCGACGGGCAACCCGAACCCGGCGAGCGCGCCCAGGAGTCCGGCGGCGAGACCGATCCCGAGCGCCAGGCCGAGCACGGAGGCGAGCAGTCCGGTGATCACCGCCTCGAGCAGGACCGACACCAGGACCTGGCGGCGGGAGGCGCCGAGCGCCCGCAGCAGTGCCGACTCGCGCAGACGCTGTGCCACGGTGATCGAGAACGTGTTGTAGATGCTGAAGGTGGCCACCAGCAGGGCGATGGCGGCGAAGACGAGCAGGAACGCCTCGAAGAAGTCGAGGAAGTCGCGGCCCAGGTCGTCGAGCGCCTCCTCGGTGTAGACCGTGCCGGTCACCGCCTCGACGCCCGTGGGCAGCAGGTCGGACGCCCGGGTCGCGAGTTCTTCGTCGGACGTGCCGCGTGCGGCGGACAGCAGGATGCGCGTGGCCCGGTCCTCGCGTCCGAGCAGCACCTGCTGGGCCTGGTCGGTCGTGAACGCCGTGATGGTCACACCGGCGCCGGCCCCGCCCTTGGGCGTGAGCAGACCGACGACCTCGACCTCGATGGGGGCCGGGGTACGCACGGTCGTGGTGTCACCGACGCCGAGCGCACCGGCCTCGGCGGTCTCGGTGTCGATCGCCACCTCACCGGCCGCGGCGGGCGCACGCCCCTCGACGAGCTCGTAGGGGGCGAGCCCCGGGTCCTCGATCCAGTTCACGCCCAGCGTCGGCGGACCCTGGCCGCCGATCGAGACCCCGTCGGCGCCGACGACCTGGGCGAGTGCCTCGATCTCCATCTCGGCGGCGGCGACCCCGTCGAGGTCCGCGAGGTCGTCGAGGATCGCCGTGTCGACCAGCGGACGCGGGGCCGTGACGTCGTCGACGGAGCCGGCGCCCTGGCCGCGGACGACAACCGAGATGCCGGCGTTCACGTCGGTGAACACGCTGCGGAAACTGCCGCGCAGCGTGTCGCTCAGCACCAGCGTCCCGACCAGGAACGCGGTGCCGAGCACGACGGCGAGGACGGTGCCGACGAGGCGCCGCCGGTGCTGCCAGGCGGTGGTGAGGGTGATGCGCAGCATGTCAGGCCTCGAGGTGCTTCATGCGGTCGAGCACCTTCTCGGCGTCCGGGTCCGCGAGGCGGTCGACCAACCGGCCGTCGGCGAGGAAGAGCACCTCGTCGGCATAGCCGGCGGCCACCGGGTCGTGCGTCACCATGACGACGGTCTGCCCGAAGTCGTCGACGGCGCGGCGCAGGAAGCCGAGCACCTCGGCACCGGAGCGCGAGTCGAGGTTGCCGGTCGGCTCGTCGGCGAAGACGACGTCGGGCCGGCTGACCAGCGCACGCGCCACGGCGACCCGCTGCTGCTGCCCTCCCGAGAGTTCCGACGGGCGATGCCCGAGCCGGTCGGCGAGACCGACGACCTCGACGACCGTGTCGAACCACGCCGGGTCCGGGTCGTTGCCGACCAGGGCGAGCGGCAGGGTGATGTTCTCGCGGGCGGTCAGCGTCGGCAGCAGGTTGAAGGCCTGGAAGACGAACCCGATCCGGTCGCGGCGCAGGACCGTCAACTGCTGGTCGTTGAGGTCGCCGAGCGCGACGTCGCCGATCCACGCCTCGCCGGTGGTCAACGGGTCGAGCCCGGCCAGGCAGTGCATCAGCGTCGACTTGCCCGAGCCCGACGGGCCCATGATGGCGGTGAACCGCTTCGCCGGGATCTCGACGCTGATGCCGTCGAGGGCACGGACGGCCGTGTCGCCGCGGCCGTACACCTTGACGGCGTCGACGGCGCGGGCCGCGGGTCGGGCGACCGGCGCGGTCGCGGCGGACGCCGGCATGGTGGCGTCTGGGGTGTTGTCGCCCCGGGCGCGGGGCGCTGCGGGATCGTGGTGTGGGATGTCCATGGCCGGCACGCTACGCGCCGCGGGCCGCCGCCCCCATCGGGTAGCACCCTGACCCGACCCCGAGGCCGGCCACGCTCCCCAGGGAAATCCTGCGGACGAAACGGGAGACGGACTCGGCCGAGCGCGCTACGTTCGCAGGCTGCCCTCGCACCGATGCGACCCGGTCCGAACCTGGTCGCGCGACCGTCCGGCCGTCCCCAGCCACCCGGACAAGACCGGTCCGCGACCCCACGTAGCGTCCTCGACGTCGGGGCGAAGGCATGCGGCGGCGCGTGGCCCCGATGAGTTGTGGGTTCGTCGTGCGTCCAAGCCGACGAACACCCGTGAGGAGAGACACGATGAACGAGATGATCCGGGCCGAGGGCCTGGTCAAGCGCTACAAGGACGTGACCGCCCTGGCGGGCCTCGACCTCGTGGTGCCGCAGGGCACGGTGCTCGGCCTGCTCGGCCCCAACGGCGCCGGCAAGACCACGGCGGTGCGCATCCTGACCACGCTGCTGGTGCCCGACGAGGGCACGGTCACGGTCGCCGGCATCGACGCGCTGGCCGACCCCGAGGGGGTCCGCCACCGCATCGGCCTGTCGGGCCAGTACGCGGCCGTCGACGAGCAGCTGACCGGGTTCGAGAACCTCGACATGATCGGTCGGCTGTACCGGCTGGGCCGGGCACCCTCGCGCAAGCGCGCCCGTGACCTGCTCGAGCGCTTCGACCTGTCCGACGCCGGCGACCGGCCGGTCAAGACGTACTCGGGCGGCATGCGCCGACGGCTCGACCTGGCCGGGGCACTGGTCGCCGAACCCGACGTGCTGTTCCTCGACGAGCCCACGACCGGCCTCGACCCGCGCAGCCGGTCCGAGATGTGGCAGATCCTGCGCGAGTTGGTGCAGCGCGGTTCGACCCTGCTGCTGACCACGCAGTACCTCGAGGAGGCCGACCTGCTCGCCGACGACATCGTCGTGATCGACCACGGCCGCTCCATCGCGCACGGCACGGCCGACGAACTCAAGGCCCAGCTCGGCGGCGAGCGGGTCGAGGTCGTCGTCGCCGACGCCGCCGACCTCGCCACGGCCCGCGGGATCCTCTTGACCATCGCGGTCGGCGACGTCCACGTCGAGACGCACACGCGCCTGTTGACCGCGCCGGTCTCGGGCGGCGCGGACGACCTGATGGCGACCCTGCGCGAGTTCGACGCGCGCGGGATCCGCATCAGCGACGTCGGCCTGCGCCGACCGACCCTCGACGACGTGTTCCTGACCCTGACCGGCCACGTCGCCGAGCCGCAACCGACGACCAACGGCGACGCGCCGTCCGACGGCGACGCCGCCGCGGCCGCCGGACCGCTGGTCGCCACCTCGACCGACTCGACCCCGGAGGGTGCACGATGAGCGCCTTGGGCTATGCATTCGCCGACGGCGCGATCGTCGCCAAGCGCAACCTGATCAAGATCAAGCGGGTCCCCGAGGTCCTGATCTTCGTCCTGGTCTCGCCGATCATGTTCGTGCTGCTGTTCGCCTACGTGTTCGGTGCCTCGATCGAGATCCCGGGCATGAACTACCGCGAGTACCTGATCGCGGGCATCTTCGCCCAGACGGTCGTGTTCGGGGCGACCTGGACCGGGGCCGGCCTGGCCGAGGACATGCAGAAGGGCATCATCGACCGGTTCCGGTCGCTGCCGATGTCGCGCTCGGCCGTGCTGATCGGTCGGACCGCGTCCGACGTGGTCTACAACCTCGTGTCGATCGCGATCATGGCGCTGACCGGGCTGCTGGTGGGCTGGCGGATCCGCGGCTCGCTGCTCGACGCGGTCGCCGGGTTCGTCCTGCTGCTGGCGTTCGCCTACGCCTTCAGTTGGGTGATGGCGTTCGTGGGCCTGGTGGTGCCCAGCGTCGAGGTGATCAACAACGCGTCGTTCATCGTCATCATGCCGATGACGTTCATCTCGAACGCGTTCATCGACACCCGCGGGCTACCGACGCCGCTGCGCGTGTTCGCCGACTGGAACCCGGTGTCGGCGGTGACCCAGGCGTCGCGCAACCTGTTCGGCAACACCGGCACGCTGCCGATCTCGGAGGCGTGGTCGATGCAGAACCCGATCCTGTACACGCTGCTGTGGATCGGAATCATCCTGGTCGTGTTCGTACCGCTGAGCATCCGCCAGTACAAGCGCTCGACGACCAAGTAGCCCGACGGTCCCCGTCGCTCCTCCCGCGCTACAGCGCCGGATTGTGGGCGGCGGGGACCCGTTCGTGTTCGGGCGGTGGTCCCGGCGGCGTGCCCTCGCCGAACGGACGGCCGCCGAGTTCTTCACGGAAGTGGGGCGAGGCCCAGTTCGCCAGCGTCGGCCCCTTCGGCACGATGCCGGTCGGATTGATGTCGAGGTGGACCTCGTAGTAGTGCCGCTTGACGTGGTCGAAGTCGATGGTGTCGCCGAAGCCCGGCGTCTGGAACAGGTCCCTGGCGTAGGCCCACAGCACCGGCATCTCGGTGAGCTTCTGGCGGTTGCACTTGAAGTGCGTCTGGTACACCGCATCGAAGCGGGCCAGGGTCGTGAACAGCCGCACGTCGGCCTCGGTGATGGTGTCGCCCATCAGGAAGCGCC
>DATHUR010000204.1:0-3947 GCA_035462025.1 Egicoccus sp.
TGGCGAGGGCCGGGTCGGCGGCGTCGCCGGCGCCGGACCGCGGTGGCTGCTCCAGGGTGACACCGTGTATCTGCTCGACGACCGCAGCGTCTCGGTGACCCTGCCGCCGGAGTTCTTCCCCGGCGAGGGGCTGCCGGACACCTGGATGCGCGAGATCGGTGACGACGGCGTGCTGGTCGGCATGTCCAACACCGGGATCGCCTACTGGGTGACCGCGGACGGCGTCAACGGCAGGGTTGCCACCGAGGGGATCATGGACGGCGACGTCGTCGACTGACACGCAAGAACTGGTCGACTGACCGAGTCTCCTGCGCTCCCGGCCGGTCCCCCGGCCGGGAGCGCGATCCGTTGGTACCCTCCGCCCCACGGCCCGCTCGCACATCGGCGGGCCGCGCGCGTGCCCAGCCGGACGGTGGGAGTCCCGGCCGCCGGCCCGCGCACTTCGACTTGTCCCCGTCCGTCAGGCGTCCTCCCCGTGCCGTACGTCGACACGCACTGCCACCTCGACCACCACGAGAGCCTCAACCCGGCCGAACAGGTCGAACGGGCCCGCGCCGCCGGCGTGCAGACCATGATCACGGTCGGCACCGACATGGCCTCGTCGACCCAGGCCCTGCGCACCGCGGCCCGGTTCGAGGGCGTGTGGGCCGCCGTCGGCGTCCACCCCAACGACGCGATGGAGGCCACCCCGCACGTCCTCGAGGTGATCGAGCGGCTCGCGCAGGACGACAACGTCGTGGCGGTCGGCGAGACGGGGCTGGACTACTACCGCGACTACACCACGCCCGCGCAGCAGGAGGCGGCCTTCCGCGCGCACATCCAGATCGCCCGCCAGCACGATCGCGCGCTGGTCATCCACTGCCGCGACGCGTGGGAGGACTGCCTTGACATCCTGGTCGACGAGGGCGCACCCGAGCGGGTCGTCATGCACTGCTTCAGCGGCGACCTCGACGTCACCAAGCGTTGCGCGGAAGCCGGCTGGTACCTGTCGTTCGCCGGCAACGTCACCTTCGGCAACGCACACGACCTGCGGGAGGCAGCCGCCGCCGCGCCGCTCGAATTGCTCCTGACCGAGACCGACTCGCCGTTCCTGACCCCGCACCCGCACCGTGGCAAGCCAAACGACCCGTCCTACGTGCCCTACACGCTGCGCACGCTCGCCGAGGTGCAGGGCCTGCCGGTCGACGAGATCGAGGCCGCGGTCGAGGCCAACGCCAAGCGCGCGTTCGCGCTGCCGACGGACTAGCGTCCGTGCCCATGTCCCGGCGAATCCCACGCGTTCTCGCGTCCCGCCTCGCCCGCAAGACCGCAGCACTGGGTCTGGTCGGCGCGGTGGCCCTTCCCCTGATCGCCTGGTCCAACGCGGTCGCGGTCGAGGTGGACGGCGAACGGCACACGGTGCGCACCTACGAGGCGACCGTGGCCGAGGTGCTCGACCAACTCGATGTCGAGATCGGACCTGCCGACGCCGTCGTGCCCGCGCCGGAGTCGTCGCTGTCCGACGGACTGACCATCGAGGTCGAGCGCGCCATCGCGGTCGACGTCGTCGTCGACGACGGGCAGACCCGCGAGGTCCTCGCACCCGTCGGCTCGGTCGCCGGCGTCCTCGAAGCCGCCGGACTCGACCACGTCCGGGCCGAGGGGGCGGTCATCACGCCGGCCTATACGGCCGCGGTCGAGGACGGCGACGTCGTCCACGTGACGATGCCCAAGGCCGTCGAGGTGGTCGTCGACGGCGACACCCACCGGACCGAGACGGTCATCAGCACCGTCAGCGGCGTGCTGGCCGAACTCGACGTCGAACTCGACGCCGACGACCGCGTGCGCCCCGCCCTGTCGACGCCGATCGACGGGCCGACCGAGATCGTGGTCCAGCGGGTCGACAGCGGCGAGGAGACGGTCGAGATCGTGCTCGAGGCCGGTGAGCAGCGCCGCGAGGACCCCGACCTGCTGCGCGGCACCGAGAAGGTCGCGCAGGAGGCGCAGGACGGCCTGCGGGTCGACCGCTACGCCGTGGTCGAGGTGGACGGCGAGGAGACCCAGCGCGAACTCGTCGACCAGACCGTGGTACGCGAACCGGTCGACCGGGTCGTGCTCGTCGGCACCAAGGTCCCCCCGCCCCCGCCGCCGAAGCCGAAGCCGAAGGTGTCGGCACCGTCGGTCGCGTCCGGTTCGGTCTGGGACAGACTGGCCAGGTGCGAGGCGGGCGGCAACTGGAGCCACAACGGCCGCTACGACGGCGGGTTGCAGTTCCACCCCGACACGTGGACGCGCAACAAGCCCTCGGGCTACCCCGAGTACGCCTGGCAGGCCAGCCGCGACCAGCAGATCGTGGTCGGCAAGCGCGTGCAGGCTGCGCAGGGCTGGGGCGCCTGGCCCGCCTGCTCACGCAAGCTCGGCCTGCGCTGACGGTCCCGCGCCGTATCGTGCGCCCGACGACCGACGCCAGGAAGACCGATCGCCGACCTGCTGACCCCGCGTGAGGTCCGCCGGCTGTTGGCCGAGCGCGGGCTCGCGCCGCGCAAGTCCTCGGGTCAGAACTTCGTGGTCGACCCGAACACGGTGCGGCGCATCGTCGACGCGGCCGGCCTGGAGCCCGACGACACGGTGCTCGAGATCGGTCCCGGGCTGGGGTCGCTGACCCTGGGCCTGGCCGACGCCGTCCGTCGGGTCGTCGCGGTCGAGATCGACGCCGGGCTGGTGCAGGCGCTCGGCGAGGTGCTGGCCGGCCGCGACGACGTCGAGGTGGTCCACGCCGACGCCATGCGCGCCGACCTCGGGGCGCTGGTGGGCGGGGGACCGGCCCGCCTGGTGGCCAACCTGCCCTACAACGTCGCCACGCCCCTGATCGTGCATGCCCTCGAGGACCCCGCGGTCATCGACCTGTTCGTGATGGTGCAGCGCGAGGTCGGCGAACGCTGGGCCGCCGCGCCCGGCCACCCGCTCTATGCCGGCATCAGCGCCAAGCTCGCCACCGTCGCTGTCGCCGAGGTGACGCTGACCATCCCACGCACGGTCTTCCACCCGGTACCCAACGTCGACAGCGTCATGGTGCGGATCACCCGACGCGCCGACGCGCCGACCGGGGAGGCACGCGAGCGTCGCTTCCGGCTGATCGAGGCCGCCTTCCGGCAGCGGCGCAAGACCCTGCGCAACAACCTGCGCGGCCTGGCCGACCTCGACGTCATCGAGGCCGTCGCCGAGGAAGCCGGCATCGACCTGACGGCCCGCGCCGAGACGTTGTCGGCCGCCGACCTCGCCCGACTCGACACCGCGCTCGCGGCCCGGGGCGTCGACGTCTGAGCATCGGCGGCGTGCGGTCGGCGGCTGGTCGCCCGCCCCGAATCGGGCCACGCGGCCATGCTCCCTAGGATGGCTGCGCGCAAGGGGAGAGCCGATCCGGGAGGCCGGCGTGGACGACGCAGGGGCGGACGGCGCGTCGCGCGTCCGCGTCCGCGTGCCCTCGAAGGTCAACCTGTTCCTCGGGGTCCGCGGCCTGCGCCCCGACGGCTACCACGAACTGGTGACCGTCATGCAGACCGTCACCATCCATGACACGGTGCTGGCGAAGCTGGACGGGTCGGTCGCGTCGGCGCACCCGGCGGCCCGCCGGTTCATGGAGCTGGCCTTCACCCAGGAGGCCGGTCCCGGCGTGCCACCGGGCGGGGACAACCTGGCGGTCAAGGCGGCGCGCCACCTCATGGGACTGGTCGGGGTCGGCACGTCCCAGCGCGACGGGGAGGCGCAGGTCCCGGTCACGCGCCTGCACCTGACCAAGCACATCCCCGTGGCCGCGGGGATGGCCGGCGGCTCGGCGGACGCCGCCGCGGCCCTGCTCGCGCTCAACCGGTTGTGGGGGACCGGCCTCGACCGCGACGAACTGCGTGAGATCGCGGCCGAGCTCGGCGCCGACGTCCCGTTCTGCGTGACCGGCGGCACGGCGCTGG
>DATHUR010000205.1:0-11522 GCA_035462025.1 Egicoccus sp.
CGAGGAGCTGCTCGCGGGGCTGCTCGGCCTCGACCTCAAGCCCGACGACGAGACCGTCGGCGACGCGTTCGTCCGCACCGTCGAGGACGCCCTGGGACCCGCTGGCCTGCACCGTGCACTGGCCCACCCCGAGAACCTGCCCGACGCCACCGAGCTGGCCGACCCCGGCGCGTGGCTGGCCCGCACCGCCGACGACGACAACGTCCCCGACGACCTCAGCGAACTGCTCGACGGCCTGTCAGGCGACGCCCCCGTCGAGGGCAGCGCCGAGGAACGGCTGCGTCAACGCGACGACGGCGACGACGGCTCCGGCTCCGGCGGCGACGCGTCCGGCTGAGATGGCGTACCGGCCACCAGCTGCCCCGCCGTGAAGCCCTCGAGCCAGCCGCGGGCCCGCTGCGCCTGCGGATAGCGCTCGACCAGCGTGTCGAAGCTCGGACCGTGGCCGGGCACCAGCAGGTGCGCGAGCTCGTGCACCAGCACCGCGTCGAGGACGAACCCGGGCGCCGACGCCAGCCGGTCGCTGATCCGGATCTCGCCGGTGGACGGCGTGCACGAGCCGTAGCGCCGCTCCATCCGTGACGACCACCGCACCGAGGTGAACGCCACCCCGTCCAGGTGACGGTCGGCGAGCCGCCGGGCCCGCCGCTGCAGCGCCTCGTCGCCGCCCAGCCGCTCGCGGCTGCGCCGCCGGGTCACCTTGGCCACCAGGTCCTCGATCAGCCGCTCCTCCTCCACCCGGTCGAGACCGGCCGGCAACCGCACCACGATGCGGGCACCGTCCGGCGCCGCCGACGCCGAACGACGGCGCCGCGGGCTGCGGTGGATGTGGAGTTCGGGTCGCCCGGCGGCGGCCGGGCGGTGCTCGACGGGCACGACGGTGTCCTTGACGTGGGTTGCCGGGTAGCACACGGCGGGGTCGGGGGGCGATCACGGGCCCGCGCCGTGCGAGGCTCGCACGAGTGCGAGCGAGCACGACGGAAGCCGCCGTTCCACAGGGTGTGGACGGTTTGTGGACGGGCCGGGCGGGCGCGGACCCGTCCCACCTGCGACGACGTAGCCAGTCAACCAGCGCCGCCCGACCCGACCCGCCCGCCGTCCACAGGCGATCCACACGCCACGGCCCCCTCGTCCCCAGCCCCTGTGGACGAGCCGCTCGACAGGTCGGCGAACCCACCCGTACGGTGAGTCCACGAGGTCCCCAGTTCCGGACCGGCGCGACGCTCCACGGGGAAGGGAGCGCCACGACGGCACCGGGCTGGGGACTTCCAACATTCTGGGCTGGGTCCCCTTTCTCGCTCGCTTCGCTCGCTCGTTGCCCCCCAGCCCCCGCGCCGGACCGCGGCGCTTCGCTCGCTCGTTGCCCCCCAGCCCGGCCGTTGCCGCGCCCTGCGCTCGCTCGTTGCCTCCCGGCCGCGACTACCCTGGGCTGCTCGCCGCCGCGCGCAGCAGGAGCCCACGTGACCGAAGCCGCCGCCGCCTTCTTCGACCTCGATCGGACGCTGATCGGGGGGTCGTCCGCGTTCCACTTCGGCATCGCAGCCTGGCGCAACAAGATGATCCCGACCGCCGACCTGCTCAGCGACGCGCTCAACGCCGCGACCTACAAGCTGTTCGGCGCCACCGACGAACGCTCCGAGGCCGTGCGCGACCGCATCCTCCACGCCGTCGAGGGCGCCGCGCAGGCCGACCTGATCGCGCTCAACGAACAGTTCATCCCGCGCGTGCTCGAACGGGTCCGGCCCGAGTCCCGCGGCCTGATCGACATGCACCACGAGGCCGGCCGCGACTGCTACATCCTCTCGGCCTCCCCCGTCGAACTGGTCGCGCCCCTCGCCGACGCGCTCGGCATGGAAGGCGGGCTCGGCACCGTCTCCGAGGTCGTCGACGGCTGCTACACCGGCCGCCTCGACGGACCCTTCCTGTACGGCCCGGGCAAGGCCGAGGCGATCGAGAAGCTGGCGGCCGAACGCGGCTACGACCTGCGCCTGTGTTACAGCTACAGCGACTCGGCCTCCGACCTGCCGATGATGGAGATGGTCGGCCACCCGGTCGCGGTCAACCCCGACCGACCGCTCGAGTCCGTCGCCCACCAGCGCGGCTGGCCGATCGTGATCTTCTCGCGGAAGACCAAGCAGGTCGTCAAGGTCACCACCGCCGCCGGTGGCTCCGTCGCCGCCGCCACCTCCGCCTACCTGCTCGGCCGGCGGCACGGACGGATCAGCTCCGAGGCCGCGACGGCGCGCCTGTTGCGCCGGCCCTGGCGCTGACCCCGTGCTGACCGAGCACACCCGCTCGCCGCACCTCGCGGCGCTGCTGGCAGCGGCCGACGACGCCGCTGCCGCCCTGCGCACGGCCGACCCCGCAGCCCCGGCCGCGGCCGAACGCCGCCGCGCGGCGCTGCTCGCCACGCTGCGCCTCGACGGCTCGCCGCTCACGACCTGGCCCGACGACGCGGCGCTGGCGCTCGCGGTCCCCGACGCGGCCCAGTCCGACCCGGCAGCCGCCGACCCGGCGACCACCGACGGGCAGGCCCCGGGCGGCTGGCTCGACACCCTGCGGGCCTTCGACGAACCCTCCGACGACCTGCTGCTGGCCCGCGAGGCCGCGGGCGTCGCCGCGGCGGACGCCGCCGACGACCTCGCCGCCATGCTGGCGACGGCACCGGCCGACGCACTCGGCCGGCTGCACACGCTGCTCACCAGGGGGCTGGTCGCGCCCGACCGTGCCGCCCGGCTGCGCACCAGCGAGCAGGCGGTCCACGACGGCAGCGTCGGCCGGATGCTGTACTTCACGCTCGAACCCGGCGCGCTGCCGCCGGCGTTCGACGCGCTGACGGCATGGCTGGCCGGTCCCGCCGCCGACCTGCCCCCGTTGCTCGCCGCCGGGATCCTCCACCTCCACCTGCTGCACCTGCACCCCTACGACGCCGCCAACGGCCGCCTCGCCCGCGCCGCCGCCCGCCTGTGGCTGCGCGATCACGGCCTCGACCCGGCCGGACTCGCCGTTCCCGAGATCGGCCTCGCGACCGATCCGCTCGGCTACCACGAGGAGGTCGCCCAGACCCTGCGCCGCCGGGACCTGACCATGTGGCTCGAGCGGTGGGCCGAGGCCGTGGTCGACGGGCTGCGCGGTTCGGGCCTCGCGCTCGGCCTCGCGTCCCCGCCGCTCGACCCCGCGGCCATCGACGGGCTCGGCGCCGACTTCACCATCGCCGAGGCACGCGACCAGCTCGGCCTCGCCGACCTCGACACGACCCGCGCGACCCTCGACGCGGCACTCGCCGCCGGACTGATCCAGCGGGTCCCCGGCAGCCGTGGCCTGAGATTCCGTCGCGCAACCGATTGAATCGTCAGCGCGCCCACGGGTGCGCGGTGACCGCAATCGGCCCGGTCGTGCGTCCACGGGCCGAGCGCGAAACGCGCGAATCGGAGCCGGAGCTGCCGACGGGAACTTCGACACCCCGACCGAACCACCACCGTTCGGCCCCACGGGCGTCGTAGGCTTCACGCCCGGGAGGGGAAGCCATGACGGTCGCGCAGCGCCCACAGGACCTGCCGCGGAGCCTCCGCGCCACGGCCACCGACGACGTGCGCGGCGCGTTCCTGCACCTCGCCGAGCGGTTCCGGCCCGAGGAGGCCCGCGGGCTGAACGCCAAGTGGGTCATCGAACTGACCGACCACCCCGCCGCCGCGACCACCTTCCACGTGGCCGACGGACGCATCCTCGTCTCCCCCGGCGCGGCCGCCGACCCGACCGCACGCCTGCGCACGAACGCCGCCACCTGGCTCGACCTGGTCTCGGGCCGCCGCGACGGCGTCGCCGCGTTCCTGACCGGGCAACTCGAGATCGAGGGCGACCTCAACGTCGCCGCCCGCTTCGAGACCATGTTCGCGCCCGGCCCCGAGGCGACCCGCCTTCTGCGGACCCTCGAGACGCCGGTCCGCGGTGTGAAGCTCGAGTCGCTGGTCGCCGGTCACGGCACCCCGGTCCTGCTGCTGCACGGCCTCGGCGCCAACAAGGTCTCGTTCCTGCCGATGTTCGACGGGCTCGCCGACCACCACGAGGTCCACGCCCTCGACCTGCCCGGCTTCGGCAAGTCCGGCAAGCCGCTGCCGACCGGCCGGCGCTACACGATGGCGTGGATGGCCGACATGGTCCACGGCTACCTCGTGCGCAACCGGATCCGCGACGTCCACGTCGTCGGCAACTCGATGGGCGGCCGGATCGCGGTCGAGTTGGCCCTGCGCCACCCCGAATCGGTGCGCAGCGTCGTCGGGCTCGGTGCCGCCGTCGCCTTCGACGAGTACCAGCGCTTCGGGCCGCTGCTGCGCTTCACCCGCCCCCACTGGGTCGGCGCCGCGCCCGTGCCGGTCCGCCGCCCGTGGGTCGAGGCCGGCATCCGCGAGTTGTTCTCCGACCCGAACCGTCTGCCGGCCGCCAACTTCCGGGCCGCGGCCGACGACACGATGCACTACCTGCGCGACCCCGGCTACCGGCTCGCGCTGCTGGCCTGCGCCCGCCACCTCGGCGCCGAACGCTCCGGCGGCAAGCACTGCTTCTGGACCCGGCTGTCGACCATGACCACGCCGAGCTACTGGATCTTCGGCCGCAAGGACCGCCTGGTCCGCCACCACTACGCCGCCCGGGTCATCGACAGCCTGCCCGGCGCCACGGTCGACGTCTGGGACGACATCGGCCACGTGCCGCAGTTCGAGGCGCCGGAACGTTCGATCACCGCGGTCCGCGACTGGATCGACCGGCAGTCCGCTCAGGCCTGAGCTTCGCCGGCATAGAACCTCGCGACCGCCGCGAGGTAGTCGTCGGGGGCCTCGGCCATGGGCACGTGCCCGATCGCGGGCAGCGCCGCGAGGTGCCAGTCGGGACGCCGCTGCGCGAGGTGGTCGATCACGGCCCGCCCGATGAGCCGGTCCGCGTCGCCCCACACCACCAGCGTGGGCACCGAGATGGTGTCGATGGCGCGGACCAGGCCGCGGGCGCGCAGCAACGCCGACAGCAGCGACTCGGCGGCGCCGACCAGCCCCGACAACCGCCACGGCTGCTCCCGCCCGGCCGCGAGGTTCTCGAGGCCGACCGCCTGCAGCTCCGGGGACAGCCGCTCGGCGTCGCCGTGCAGGAACTTCGCGGTCTGCTCCCACTCCTCCTCGGGGCTGAACCGCGCATGCAGGCCACGGACCGCGAGCGTGCCGAGCCCGGGCACCAGGAACGGCAGGAACCGCGCGACGGTCATGGGATGGATCTCGTGCATCCGGTTGCGCGGGGCCGGCAGGGCCGGCGAGGCGAGCACGAGCCGTTCGACCCGCTCGGGTGCCTTGTCGGCCAGCAGCGTGGCCAGCATCCCGCCCATCGAGTTGCCGTGCACGACGGCCCGCTCCCAGCCGAGCTTGCGCAGGAAGGCGACCAGGAACGCCACGTTGGCGGTGATGCGGCTCGCCCGCGGGTGGGGCGGCTCGGTGCGGCCGAAGCCGGGCAGGTCGGGCGCGACCACCGGGCCGTGCGCGGCGAGGCCGGCCATCACCTCGATCCAGTTGGTCGCCGACCCGCCCAGGCCGTGCACCAGCAGTTGCGGGGTGCCACCACCGTCGGCCGGGCCGTCGGCGCGCAACATGTGGACGCGCGTGCCCGCCAGCTCGACGACGTCGCTGCGGACGCCGGCCCAGCGTTCGCTGCGTTCGCTCCAGTCGGTCGTGGCGGGCAGGGTCACGGCAGGTCCTTCGGTCGGTCGCGCAGCAGGGCGGCGAGTTCGTCCGGGGTGGTGACCGGCCGCTCGCAGGCCAGGTCACGGCACACGTAGGCGGCCGGTGCGTCGCCGACCGGCCCGCGCCCGGCCAGCAGCGGGACCGCGTCGCCGTGGTCGGGGCCGGCGGGAACCACCAGCAGGCCGGCGTCGACGTGGGTGTTGGCCACCCGGGTCAGGGCGTCGCGGGCCGCGCCGGGTGCGCCGACGACCGCGACCTCGCGCATCCCGCCGACCAGGGCCTCGGCCTGGCGCAGCAGCCAGCCGTACCCGGTCGGCATACGTCGGGCGCCGTCCTGGAACAGGCGCACGCCCTCCTCGGCGCGCTCGCGCCAGTGCAGCTCACCGGTGGCGCCCGCGAGCAGCCGGCACACCTCGACCATGACCGAGGTGCCGGCCGGCGTGGCGTTGTCCCAGCTGTCCTTGGGGCGGGTGAACAGCGACTCGGCGTCGTGGGCGGTCTGGAACCAGCCGCCCTCGGCGTCGTCGTGGAAGCGGGCCTCGGCGTCCTGCGCCAGGGCGAGTGCCCGCTCGAACCAGACCGTCTCGCCGGTCGCCTGGAACAGTTCGAGGTCGGCGAGCGCGAGCCCGGCGACGTCCTCGAGGAAGGCCGGCGCGCCGACGTGCCCATCCTTCCACGAGTGGAACAACTCGCCGGCGACGACCAGGTGGTCGTGCAGGAACGTCGCCGCGGCGGTCGCAGCCACCACCCAGCCGTGCTCGTTGAGCCAGCGGCCCGCCCGTGCCAGCCCGCGGATCGCGTAGGCGTTCCAGCTGGTCAGCACCTTGTCGTCGACCCCGGGCGGGACCCGGTCGGCGCGCCGTTGCAGCAGGGCGAGGCGGACCCGCTCCCAGCGGTCGGCGAACGCGTCCGGATCGAGGCCGTGGTCGGCGGCGAAGCGCCCGCGCGGCACCGGCTCGTGCAGGACGTTGGTGCCCTCCCAGTTGCCGGCCCGGGTGACGCCGAGGTAGTCCGCCCACAGCTGCGGTTCGTCATCGACGCTGCCGGCGACCTCGAGCACCTCGTCGTGGGACCACACGAAGTAGCGGCCCTCGACGCCCTCGGAGTCGGCGTCGGTGGCCGACACGAACGCGCCGCCCTCGGTGCGCAGTTCGGCGAGCAGGTAGTCGGCCGTCGAGCGCGCGACCCGGTCCAGGTCCGCTCCCCCGGTCGACACGGCGGCGGCCGCGTAGGCCGGCAGCAGCAGCGCGTTGTCGTAGAGCATCTTCTCGAAGTGCGGCACCAGCCAGCGCGCGTCGGTCGAGTAGCGCGCGAACCCGCCGGCGAGCTGGTCGTGGATGCCGCCACGCGCCATCGTGTCGAGCGCCTGGATGGCGGCCGCCAGCGCATCGGGATCGCCGGTGCGGGCGTGGCGCGCCAGCAGCCACTCGATGGTCATCGCCTGCGGGAACTTCGGCGCCCGTCCGAACCCGCCGAGGTGCCGGTCCCAGGCCTGGTCGAGCACGACCGCGGCCGCCTCGTCGACGACGGCCGGGTCGAACGCGTCGGCCAGCGCGGCGTCGCGGTGCAGGTCGAGCGCATCGCTGATCGAGGTCGCGGACTCGAGCACCTCGTCGCGCCGGTCGGTCCAGGCCTCGCTGATCGCCTCGACCACCTGCGGGAAGGCCGGCATGCCGTGGGTGGGCCGCTTCGGCCAGTAGGTGCCCGCGTAGAACGGCCGGCCCTCGGGGGTGAGGAACACGCTCATGGGCCAGCCGCCGTGGCCGGTCAGGGCGGTGACGGCCTGCATGTAGACCGCGTCAACGTCAGGGCGCTCCTCGCGGTCGACCTTGACGTTGACGAAGCGCTGGTTGAGCGCGGCCGCGATCACCTCGTCCTCGAAGCTCTCGTGGGCCATCACGTGGCACCAGTGGCACGACGAGTAGCCCACCGAGAGGAAGACCGGCACGTCACGCCGACGGGCCTCCTCGAACGCCTCGTCGCCCCACGGGTACCAGTCCACCGGGTTGTCGCGGTGTTGCCGCAGGTACGGAGAGGTCTCGTTCGCCAGTCTGTTCGGCACAGCGTCCCATCGGTCCTTGGGTGTCCGAGCGATCCGCGTCAGGTCGGACTGCGGGATCAGTCCCGTAGCTTGCCCGACTCGGTGACCTGTTCGGCGAGGGCGCGGATCGTGATCTTGCGCTCGTTGGCGGTCTGGCGCAGCATCTGCAGGGCCTGGTCGGCGCTGATGTCGTGCCGCTCCATGAGCACACCCTTGGCCAGTCCGATGATGTCCCGGGACCGGACGGCCTGCTCGAGACCGGTCTCGGTGATGGCCGCCTTCAACGCGACCGCCGCGTGGGAGGCGAAGACCTGGCCCAGGGCCCGCGCCCGGGAATCGAACGCGTGCGCGCGGGAGGAGAACATGTTCAACGACCCGAAGGTCTCCTCACCGTTGGAGATGAGGAACAGCCGGAAGCTGATGCTCGAGCGCAGGTTGAGCTCGAGCACGGCCTCGCGCCACTTGGGCCACCGCGTCTCCTCGGCGAGATCGTCGATGATGATCGTCTCGTGCACGGAGATGGCTTCCAGACAGGGCCCCTGGTTGTGTCGGTACTGGGCCCGGTCGGCCTCGAACACGGTGCGGTTCGACCACACCGGTGTCGACAGGGCACGGCCCCGGATGAAGCTGATGCTGGCGCCCTCACAGGGCTCGATGTACTCGACGCCGAGGTCGACGATGCGCTGCAACGTCTCGTCGAGGCTGGGTGCCGCCGCCAGCTTGCGGGCGATCTGAGCGACGGTCTCGAGCGCAGCCTCCCCAGAGAGTGTCATCGGGTCGGTCACGGCTCCACCTGTCGTACGCCTACCCCCAGCAGCTTCACCGTACACCGGGCCCTGACGCGTCGGCACGGGGATCAACCCGCTGATCGGCCGGTCGTCCGGCCGTCTCGCCACGAGCGCCAGGCGCCGGTGGACCACAGTGCCCAGGCGACCAGCACGGGTTGGAAGAACAGCCGGACCAGGCGGGCACGGTCACTGTCGAGGCCGAACGCGTCGGTGCCCTCGACGTACTGGGCCACGTTGCCGGGGAAGATCGCCACGAAGAACGCCGCGGTCAGCCAGCCGTGCAGCCGTTGCCGGCGTGCCGAGACGGGCGCGAGCAACCCGAGCCCCAGCGCGATCTCGAGTACGCCCGAGCCGACGACGACCAGGTCGGCGTCGACGGGCACCCATGCCGGCACCTGCGCCTGGAACTCGTCGCGGGCGACCGTCAGGTGGGCGGTGCCGGCGGCCGCGAGCACGAGGCCGAGGAGCCGGCGGGCCGCGGTTGCCGGGCGCGAGGGGCTGGAGACGGACATGACGCAAGGCCTTGCTCGGCGGGTACCGAGCCTACGGCCGCGCGGCGGCTTCCGGGTCGGCGGGCAGGACCCAGCGGCGGACGCCCACCGTGATCAGCGCGGCCGAGAAGGCGAGGATGCCGACGACCACGCCGTACTCGACCCAGCTCGGGACGTAGAGCTCGTCGATGCCGAAGCCCTGCCCCGGCCGGCCCAGCGGGATACCGGGCGCCAGGCTGACCTGCGGCTCGTACATGCCGGGCATCAGGATGTTCACCCGCTTTGCGAACACGCCGAGGATCGACAGGGTCGCGGCCGCGACCAGCAGGGGCGTCCGCCGCCGCAGCGCCGGGACGACGTAGACGGCGAACGGGACGGCGACGCCGAGCGTGATCTGCGCCCAGAACAGCGGCGCCAGCCGGCCGCCGAACAGCATCTCGAGCGGCGCGAGGTGGTAGTCGGTCTGGGAGGTGTAGGCGGTCACCAACTCCGCGAGCAGCAGGAAGAAGTCGACCGCGACGAACCATGCGAGCAGTCGGCCGAGGTCGGCGAAGACGTGGTCGGGGAGCGACCACGACGAGACCCGGCGCACGACGGCGGCCACCACCAGCACGAGCGCGGTACCCGAGACCAGCGCCGAGGAGATGAACAGCGGCGCCAGGATCGCGGTGTTCCAGAAGGGTCGCGCGACGAGGAACCCGAAGATCCAGGCCGTCACCGAGTGGACCAGGACTGCCACCGGCAGGCTCACGATGGCCATCACGCGCAGCGCCTTCGGCATCGGGCGCGGCCGGGTCAGTATCCACAGGTCGACGGCCGCGATGGTCAGGTAGATCGTGATCACGCCCATGTCCCACACGAGCGGGGACGTCGGCTGCGGTGAGACGAGCATCTGCCAGGCCATCTGCGGCCTGCCGAGGTCGGGGACGATCGACACGGCGGCGGCCGCGATCGCCGTGCCGGACACGATCACGGCGAGGCGGTTGAGTGGCTCGAACCGGTGGGTCCCGAGCAGCTCGGCGCCGGCGACCACGATGAGGCCGCCCGCGGAGATGCCGACCAGGAACATGAACATGACGATGTACAGGCCCCAGGTGACCGTGTTGGTCAGGCCGGTCACGGTCAGCCCGTTGGCCCACTGGTAGCCGAACGCGTACAGGCCGAGCAGCAGACCGGCGCCCAGCACCGCGTACCAGGCGAGCAGTGGGCCGCCGAGACGCCGATCGGCAGCGCCGGACGGGGCGGCGACGCGGGCGACGGTGCTCACAGCGACCTCCGGCGGCGTGGGGGCAGATACCGGACCTTCGGGTTGGTGCCCTTCTCCTTGAGCAGCTTGTCGCCGCCGCGGTCGGCGAGCACCCGGTTGATGCGGCTGTCGGGATCGTCGAGGTCACCGAAGATGCGCGCCTGGGCCGGGCAGCTGACGACACAGGAGGGCTGCTGCCCCTCCTCAATCCGGTGGACGCACAGCGAGCACTTCTCCACGGTCCCCACCGGGCGGGCGTGCACCATGCCCTCGCCCACGCCGGGCGCCTTCTCGGGTTCGCCCCAGTTGAAGACGCGCACCCCGTACGGACATGCCGCCATGCAGTAGCGGCAGCCGATGCACTTGTCGGCGTCGACGAGGACGATGCCCTCCTCGTTGGTGTAGGTGGCCCCCGTCGGGCACACCTTCTCGCACGGGGCGTCGTCGCAGTGCTGACAGGCCAGCGGCAGCCAGGCCATGCCGAGCCGCCCGTGGTCGTCGACCGACGGCGTGTCGAGTTCGCTGCCCTCGGTCAGGATGCGGTTCCACCACATACCCAGTGCGACGTCGTTCTCGGTCTTGCAAACCACCGCACAGGATCAGCAGCCGATGCAACGCTCGGTGTCGACCAGCATGCCCCAGCGCGGCGCGTCCGAGCGGGTGTCGATCGCTCCCCACGCGCGGGACGCCGGCGGCAGGGCCTCGATCGCCGACGTGCGCTCGACCGGCGCGGCGATCCCCTCGTTCGGGTCGGCGCCGGCCAACAGCGTCCCGAGCACGTCACCACCTCGATCACGCACGGCGCACCTCGCAGCGGCAGTCCTTCCACGGCGTCGACGGTGCCCACATGTTCGCGACGTTGTGGATCTCGTGGATCGGGTTCACCTCGGACGTCGTCAGTTCGTTGACGCCCTTCCCGGAGCGGAAGAAGCGTGGCCACCAGCCCTCGTGGAGCGTGGCGCAGCCCGGCCGCGCGGCCTCGGTCACCTGTGCCCAGGCCCCGAGCCTGCCGCGCCCGTTGAAGACCTCGATCTCGTCGCCGTCGTCGATGCCGCGCGCCCGGGCGTCGATCGGGTGGAGCATCACGTGTGGGCGGCCACCGTGGATCTCCTGCAGCCACGGGTTGTTGGCGTAGGTCGAGTGGATGCGCCACTTCGAGTGCGGTGAGAGCAGGGTCAGCGGGTAGGCGGACGGGTCGTGGATCCCGTCGTCGTGCGGGTCGAGGTGGGTCGGCAC
>DATHUR010000206.1:0-51705 GCA_035462025.1 Egicoccus sp.
TCGGCGACCGTGAGCCGCTGAAGCACCGCGGCGAGTTCGGGCAGCTCGGCCAGCACCGGCAACCCGAACGGCACCGCACCACCGTCCGGCTCGGGTGCTGTCGCGTGATAGGCGCCGCCATGTTCGGCCGCCAGGCCAGGCCACACGATGCGGTCGGGACCGGTGCGGCGCGCACGCAACGTCCGCCGCCCGTGCAGGGCGGGCGCGACACGAGGGCGGACCGGAGAACTCATGGGTGCCACTCAACCGTCCGGCTGTGACATCCCGACCCGCGCGTCCACACCCCCGCGCGACGACCGCATCGCATGTGTTCGTCGCGCACGCCGGCTTCCGGGCGAGGCTCAGGCGGTGCGCTCGAGCAGTTCGACCAGCGCGTCGGCCGACTTGCGGAACTGGCGCTTCACCGTGCGGGCGGCGATGCGCCTGCCCACCGGGAACCGGTCGAGGTCGGCCTCGATGACGGCCGTGATCTCGGTTGTGGTCGCGTCGACCTCGGCGAGGTCCACCCGCAGCCGCACAAGGAACGGGGCGGGGGCGGTCCAGCCGAAGTGGTTGGGCGGCTCCCACACGTCGACGGTCTGCTCGATGTCCATGCGGATGCCGAGCAGCGAGCCGGTCACGACCTGGACCCGTCCGATCCCGGGTTCGCCGCGCGTGGTCGCGGTCGAGACGAACGGCACCCAGTCCGGTGCGTGCTCGGCCGAGACCAGGATGTCCCAGGCGTGCCCGATCGGCGCGTCGGCCCGTCGCCGCTCCTCGAATCGCTCCATGGGCTACTCCTGCGGGACGGCGAGGTCGGTGACGAACTCGCCGCCGACGGCGGCGAGCGCGTCGGGCGAGACCAGCAGCTTGAGGTGGCGGCTGCCGCCGCCCACGATCACCCGGTCGAGGTCGCGGATGCGGGCGTCGACGTACAGCGGCACGCCCGCGGGCAGGGCGAACGGGGTGACGCCGCCGATCTCCATGCCCGTGACCTCGCGGGTCAGCTCGGCCGGCGCGAACGACAGCTTGCGCACCCCGAGCAGCTTGCGGACACGCTTGTTGACGTCGAGCCTCGTCGTGGCGAGCACGACACACGCGGCGAGCACCGGTGGGTCGTCGCGGGACGCCACGAGGATGCAGTTGCCGGACGCCTCGAGGTCGTAGCCGTAGTGGGCGCAGAAGTCGGCGGTGTCGGCCAGCGTGGGGTCGATCTCGATCGCGTCGTAGGACGCCCCGGACGCCTCGAGTGCGCGGAGTACCTCGACCTCGACGGCCCGCGACGAATCCATGTCATCCACTCCTGGTCAGCAGTAGGGCCGGCACCTCGACCTCGGCGGGGGTGAGCGCGCCGTGCTGGCCCGGCAGACGCCCGCCGAACGGGTCGAGGTCGCCGTGGACGACGCCGAAGCCGTCCCCGGTCGCCGTGACGATCACGTCACCGATCGAACGGCGCGCGGCCGGGCTGACGACCGCGCCGAACCAGCCCGCGTCGATCGCCTCGTCGCGGAGCACGACGCACGCGTCGTCGCCGAGCAGTTCACGCCATGCCGCCGCGACGTCGGCCGTCGCGCCGTCACGAGCGTGCAGTTGTCGGGCGCGCGGTTCGCCGGCGAACCACTCGATCCCGGCGGCCAGGTCGGGGTGGTCGCGCACGTCGGTGAGCCGGTCCGTGGGCGTGGCGACCATGCCGTGGTCCGCGGTCACGCCGAGCGCGACGTCGGGCGGCAGATCGACGACGAACTGCTGGAGCGCGGTGTCGGCCGCGGCCAACGCGTCACACCACGGCTCGGAGCCCGGTCCGGCGGCATGCCCGGCCTGGTCGATGTCGCCGTGGTGCGCGTACACCAGCGCCTGCCCGCCCGCCGTGACGGCGTCGCGGGCGGCAGCCAGCGTGTCCTGCAGTCCGACGGCCGGGACCTGGTCCGCGCCCCGGAACGCCGCGCGCGTGAGGCCGGATCCGATGAACTCGGGTCGCAGGACCGCGACCGGTCGCACCGCGGTCGGTCGGAGCCGGTCGAAGACGGTGGTCAGCGGCTGGATCGACTCGGGCACCGCGTCGGCGCGCGCGTCGGTCACCGGTTCGTAGCGGTCCCAACTCCAGGTCAGGGTGACCAGCATGCGGGGCCGGTGGGGGGCCCGCATGGCGAACCCCACGATCCCGTGTTCGCCGGGCGGACGGCCCGTGCCGAGCGAGGTCAGCGCGCTCGCGGTGGTGGTCGGGAACGTCGCGTCGAGCGTGGGCCCCGGCGCCTGCGCCAACCACGGTGCGACATCGGCATGCTCGTCGAGTTGGTGCCGACCGAGGCCGTCGAGGACGAGCACGATCACCGCCCGCGGACGGTCCGGCCACGCCAACAGGTCCGTCGTGCCGCCGTTCAGGGCAGCGACCGCGTCGGGGAGCAGACGCGCCAGGCCGGCCGTCTCGTACCGCGGTGGCCGCGGTCGCGGCAGCGGCACGTCAGTACCCGAGGTCGACGTCGACCGGGCCGATCAGTTCGGCGCCGTCGCCGAACCGCTGCACGTTCTCGCGGACCCGGGCGGCGAGCAGGACGCGGCCCATCTCGGGCGTGTTGGCGGTGTGGGGGGTGATGATCGCGTTCGGCAGGTCCCACAGCGCGTGACCCTCGGGCAGCGGTTCGGGGTCGGTGACGTCCAGTGCCGCCCCGCCGATGCGACCCTCGCGCAAGGCGGCGACGAGGTCTTCGGTCACGATGTGGCCGCCGCGGGCGACGTTGACCAGCCATGCGTGTTCGGGCATCGCGTCCAGCGCGGCCGCGTCGATGATCCCGGCGGTCTCGGGGGTCAGGGCCAGGGCGAGCACGACCAGGTCGGCGCCGCGCAGGGCGTCGTGGAGACGGTCGCTGCCCATCACCTCGGCGACGCCGTCGATCGGTTCGGGGTTGCGACGCACGACGGTCAGGTGGGCTCCGAACGGGCGGAGCAGGCGCACCAACGAGCGGGTGATCTCGCCGCCGCCGAGGATCGTGACGCGCCCACCGAGCAGGTTGACGCCGTACGGCTCGCTCCAGGCCGTCTCGCGGGCGTAGCGGCCGATGCCGCGCATGCCGCCGAGCGCGAGCGCCAGCGCGTGCTCGGCGACCGGTTCGGCGTACACGCCCTTGCCGCAGGTCCAGGTCCGGTCGTGGTCGAGCGCGTCGACGAACGGCTCGATACCGGCGTAGGGCAACTGCACCCACCGCACCTGCGGGTTGGCGTCCAGGGCGCCGCGCAGCCCCCCTGGATCCTTGGGATCCGCCCATATCAGGGCGTCGGCATCCGCGATCCCGACGACGGTGCCGCCGCCGGCTTCGACCGCGTCGCGCAGCACCTGTGGGCTCGAGTCGGGCAGGACGGCGATCTTCGGTCGGGCCACCGTGGCGCTCCTCGACGATCCGGGGCTGCCGTCACGCTAGCGGTGTCCGGCCGTGGGACGTGACCGACGGCCGGGTCGGGGCGTGCCGCAGGCACGGCTACCGTGCCGTTTCGCAACCACTCCTGGCGAGGGAAGTTCCCGGTGCACGACGGGCCCATCGGCGTCTTCGACAGCGGTCTCGGCGGCCTCACGGTGCTGCAGGCTCTGGCCGACCTGCTGCCCGGCGAGGACCTGGTGTACTTCGGCGACACGGCCCGCTACCCCTACGGCGACCGCAGCGCCGAGGAACTGCGCCGGTTCAGCGACCAGATCGCCGACCTGCTCGTCGCCCAGGGTGCCAAGATGCTGGTCGTGGCCTGCAACTCGGCGACCGCGGCGGCGCTCGAGCACCTGCGTGACCGGCTCGACATCCCGGTCATCGGCGTGGTCGAGCCGGGGCTCCGGGCGGCGGACAAGGCCTCGCGCAGTCGTCGGACGGTCGTCATCGGCACGCGCATGACGGCGGGCAGCCGGGTCTACGAGCACACCGCCGACCGGCTCAAGCTCGACCTCGACGTCGACGTCCTCGCCTGCCCGGGCTTCGTCGAACTGGTCGAGGAGGGCCGGACCGACACGCCCGAGGCGATCGCGGTGGTGCGGGAACGGCTCGCGCCGCTGCTGACCGCGCGCACGGACACCCTCGTGCTCGGATGCACGCACTACCCGCTGTTGTCGCGGGCGATCGGCGAGGTCGTCGGCCGCAGCGTGATCCTGGTGTCGAGCGCCGACGAGACCGCCTTCGAGGTCCGCGACCTGCTGGAACGCATGGGCTGGCTGGCCGGCGAGGCTCCGCGTGGGCGCCTGCGGTTTCTCACCTCCGGCGACCCGACACGGTTCGCCGAACTCGGGGAACGCTTCCTCGGTACCCCGCTCACCGACGTGGCCGCCCACCGGTGGACGGCCGACGATCAGGTCGCGGTCGAGCGCGCCTCGTAGGCACGCGAGAGCAGCCGCTCGCGCAGCGGACCGGCGGTCGCGGCCGCGATCACGGTGCGCGCCATGGCCAGTGCTCCATCGCGCACGGCGCGGTCGGCGGACGCGGTGATGCAGGCGGCCGTGAACTCGGGCTGATGGTTGACCGCCCCGCGTGCCTCGATCGCGATCATCGGGTGGATGGCCGGCATCGCCAGCGACACGTTGGCCATGTCGGTCGAGCCGGCCAGCGTCGTCTCCTCGCCCGGGGCGGGGAAGACGCGGCCGATCGCCTCGGCCTCGACGACGTAGGCGTCGCGTAGCGCCTCGTCGGTGAGGAACTCCGAGTAGGCCGGGCCCGGCTCGTCGAAGCTGAGCGTCGCGCCGGTGGCCAGCGCTCCGGCCTCGAAGCAGCGCTGCACCCGCGGGTACAGCTCGGCGAGTTCGGTCAGGGTGCTCGAGCGGACGTACCAGGTGCCGGCGGTGCGCTCGGGGACGATGTTGGGGGCGTCGCCACCGTCGGTGACGATGCCGTGGATGCGGTCGGTCGCGCGGATGTGCTGGCGCAGCAGACCGATGCCGACCTGCGCCACGGTCAGGGCGTCGGCGGCGTTGATGCCGAGCTGCGGATACGCCGAGGCGTGCGCGGAACGGCCGCGGTAGCGGACCTCGAAGTGCTGGACGGCGAGGCAGGTCATCTGCGGCGTCTCGACCGGCGCCGGATGCACCATCATCGCGGCGTTGAGCCCGTCGAACGCGCCGCCCTCGAGCATCACGATCTTGCCGCCGCCACCCTCCTCGGCGGGGGTGCCGAGCACGACCACCTCGATGCCGAGGTCGTCGGCGACCTCGGCCAGCGCCAGGCCCGCCCCGACAGCGGCGCCGGCGATGATGTTGTGCCCGCAGGCGTGGCCGATACCGGGCAGGGCGTCGTACTCGGCGCAGATCCCGATCCGCAGCGGACCCGACCCGGCCCGGGCCACGATCGCGGTGTCCAGGCCGGCGACGCCGTGCGTGACGTCGAACCCGCCGGCGGCGAGCGCCTCGGCGACCCTGGCCGAGGAGCGATACTCCTCGAACCCGATCTCGGCGTCGCCGTGGATGCCGTGCGAGAGCGCCACCAGCGCGTCACGGCGGCCGTCGATGCTGGCGCTGAGGAGGTCGCGCGGGTCCACGTGGTTGCTCCCGGTGGTCGGCGTCGGCAGTACGGCAAGCCGGCGGCGGTAGGGTCGCGAACCTATGGCACCGACCCCGAGGATGCGCTTCCCGATGCGCCCCCGTCGCAGCGCCGTGACGGCCGCCCTGTGCGCGGCCCTGCTCGGCGGCTGCGCGTCGGGTGACGGTGGCGCGGAGCGCGACACGACGCGGCCCACGGCCGCGACCTCCCCCTCGCCGTCCGGCTCCGCCGCCGGCCCCGATGCCGGCTCCGACGCCCCCGGGTCGCCGTCGCCGGTCGCCCCGTCCGAGCCCGGCCCGGACGAGGCGGCACCCCTGCTGGCGGTGTCCGGCCGCTCGCTCGACGGTGGCGAGGTCGACCTCGGCACCTTCGCGGGCGAACACCTCGTGCTGTGGATGTGGGCGCCGTGGTGACCGCAGTGCAACCGTGAGGCCCCCGCGGTCGCGGAGGCGCTGCAGGACTACGGCGAGCCGATCCGCTTCGTCGGCGTCGCCGCGCACGACACCGACGAGGCGATGGACGAGTTCCGCACCCGCCACGGCCTGGGATCGATGACCACCGTGGTCGACGACGACGGCACGCTGTGGCCCCACTTCGGGGTCCGTGCCCAGCCGGCGTGGCTGTTCGTGACGCCGGACGGCGACGTCGACCGGGTGCTCGGTGAACTCTCGCGCGAGCAGTTGCGCGAACGCCTCGACGCACTGGCGGGCGAGGGCGGCGGGTGATCCGGGTCGTCGCCTTCGACCTGATGGACACCGTGGTGCGCGATCCGTTCCGCGAGGCCCTGCGTGCCGCGACCGGCCTGCCACTCGAGGAGTTGTTCGCCCGTCGGCCGCCCAATGTGTATCCGGCCTTCGAGCGCGACGAACTCGAGGAGGTCGCGTACTGGGCGATGTACGACGACCTCGGCGTCGAGGTCGACCCGTCCGAGTTCCACCGGGTCCGCCTCGAGGGCACGACCTTCCTCGCCGGCATGGCCGAACTGCTCGACGACCTCGCGGGCCGGGTCGTACGGGCGACCGCCAGCAACTACCCGCGCTGGATCGACGACCTCGCCGACACGGTCCTGGCCGGCCGGTTCGACGAGGTCGTGGCGTCCTGTCACCTCGGCGCCCGCAAGCCGGACGCGGAGTTCTACGAGCGCCTGCTGGACCGCCTCGGATGTACGGCGGACGAGGTGCTGTTCGTCGACGACCGCGAGGTCAACGTCGAGGCGGCACGCGAGGTCGGCATCACCGCCCATCGGTTCGAGGACGCCGCCGGCGTCCGCGCCTTCCTGGCCGACCACGGTGTCCGGGTCGCGTCAGGCTGATGCGTCGACGGACTCGCGCCAGCGGGCGCGGCGCTGCCGTGAGACCACGAGCTGTCCCAGCACGGTGACGCCGATCACGCCCCAGGCCAGGCCTGGCGCGACCTCCACGAAGCGGGCCGGGGTGCGCAGCGCGGAGCTGAACGCGAAGCCGCCAGCGGCGAACAGGACGACTCCGGCCAATCCGAGTCGCAGCCACGTGGCGTGGTCCAGGAACTCGCGGCGCTCGTGCAGTGCTTGCAGCCAGGCCGATCCGAGAACGACACCGAGCACCCACACCAGTTCGTGGACGTGGAAGCCCACCGGGCGGTCGTTGAACACCGACGTGAGCAGGGCGAGGCCGGGGGGAACGAGCACGACGCCGATGAGAAGTTCGCCGACGAACGACGCCAGGCTGCGACGCCCCTCGCGAGGTGCGCGGGTCGTGGCGAACGCGGCGAGATCGTCGCCGACCACGAACTCGACCGGGAGGTCACGGGCCGCGGCGTCCTCGAGTTCGGCTCGCAGGTCGGCGGCCAGGCGGTCGCGGACGTCGCGTGGCACCCCGAGGCGGGACCAGTGGTTGCGCGCCCCGCGGACCGTCCGTCGGATGCGACGCGATGATGCCTGCATGCCGTCCCCCTACCGGACGGCTCGGCCCCGTGCGCCCGGTCCGGCCATGGTGCCAGACGGCACGGCCTCAGGGGAGTGTCTCGGCCACGATCGCCGACAGGGCTGCGCGCTCGGGGGGCAGCAGGTCGACGGCGCGGAGTTCTCCGGTCGCGAGCCACCACAACAGCACCGTCTGCGGCCAGTCGTCGGGCAGTGCAGCCGCCCACGCCCTGGCATCGGCCCCGTCGGCCTCGTGCCCGGCGCACCAGCCTTCGTCGGCGAGGTCCAGGCCACAGTCGCGGCACACCGCCTGCCATGCGACCGGGCCGCACAGCGGCAACAGCCGGGGAGCGCGACCGCAGCGGTCGCAGTCGCCCGCCTCGACCGCGGCCGGACCGACCTCGGTGGTCGCCAACCAGGGCGCCACCCCGAGGAGGGCGCGGCGCAGCCGGGCGCGGTCGACGTCGTCGGCGTGGACCGTGCGGGTGTCGGGCGGGTTCAGGCCCGCATCACGGCCGTGCCGGCGAAGGTGTCGTGGTAGCCGCGGTTGTGGCTGTCGGACGAGATCGTGACCATGATCACGATCAGCGCGATCAAACTGAGCAGGCCGCCGATCCAGGGGATCAGGCCGAACAGCATCCACACGTTGCGTTTGGCCGCGTCCTCCGTCGATGGCGGTGCACCGCTGGCCGAGATGACCTTCAGGTTGAGGATCTGCTTGCCGAGGGTCGCGCCCCGGTTCGATTCGAAGAAGACGAAGTAGCCGAACCAGAGCAGCGACGTGATGGCGCTGCCGAGCCACGAGCCGGTGCCGAACCCACCGAAGACCCCGAGGCCGATGATCCCGAGCACGATGCTGGCCGGGATGGCGACGATCAGGATGTCGAGCAGGCGGGCGCCGATCCGCGGACCGAGGTCGGCGGTGCCGGAGAACACCGACCCGTGCGGGCCGCCGGGCGTCTGCGGTTGTGGTGGCTGGGCGCTCATCTGGAGACTCCGGTGCAGGGGATGCCGACCAACCTAGACCCGGGTGGGGCGCCGCGCGACGGGCTGCATAGGATCGCCCGCGCAGGCAGACGACAAGTCGCTTCCCATGGCAGACCACCGCATCGCAATCCTCGGCGGCGACGGCATCGGGCCCGAGGTGGTCGCCGAGGGGTTGAGAGTGCTCGATCGTCTCGAACGGATCGAGGACTTCAGCACCGAGCGGGTCGAGTACGACCTCGGCGGGCGCCGTTACCTCGAGACCGGCGAGATCCTCGACGACGAGACCCTCGAGGAACTGCGCGGGTTCGACGCGATCTACCTCGGCGCCGTCGGCACCCCCGACGTCCCGCCCGGCGTGATCGAGCGCGGCCTGCTGCTCAAGCTGCGGTTCGCGTTCGACCAGTACGTCAACCACCGCCCGGTCAAGCTCTACCCGGGCGTGGCAACGCCGATCGCCGGCCTGACCCCCGAGCGATGCGACTTCGTGGTGATCCGCGAGAACACCGAGTCGGTCTACGCCGGCGCGGGCGGGCGGCTGTACCCGGGCACGCCGCACGAGGTCGCGACCCAGGAGTCGGTCAACACCTACCACGGGGTCGAACGGGTGCTGCGCTACGCGTTCGAACTCGCCCAGCAGCGCGACGGCCACCTGAGCCTGGTGCACAAGACCAACGTGCTCGTCCACGCCGGGGCGCTGTGGATGGAGACCTTCGAACGGCTCGGTGAGGCCGAGTTCGCCGACGTCACCCGCGACTACGTGCACGTCGACGCCGCCTGCCTGTACTTCGTCACGCAGCCGGAGCGGTTCGACGTCGTGGTCACCGAGAACCTGTTCGGCGACATCATCACCGACCTCGGCGCCGCGGTGCAGGGCGGGATGGGGCTGGCCGCGTCCGGCAACCTCGACCCGACCCGCAGGGCGCCGTCGATGTTCGAACCGGTCCACGGCTCCGCCCCCGACATCGCCGGCACCGGCAAGGCCGACCCGGTCGCCGCCGTGATGAGCCTGGGACAGATGCTGGCGTTCCTGGGCGAGGACGGCGCCGCGGGCCGTGTCGACCGCGCCGTCGCCACCCTGCTCGGCGAGCGCGGCGACGCGCGACCCGACGGTTCGGCATACTCGACCGCCGACGTCGGCGACCAGTTGGTCGAACTGGTCGGCGCGTAGCAGCGCCGGGGGACCACAGGCCGGGAAGCGATCACCGAAGAGGGCGGGAAGCCGATGCCGTTTCCGAAGTCGGACAAGATCTGGATGGACGGCGAATACGTCGACTGGGACCAGGCGACGGTGCACGTGCTGACCCCGACCATCCACTACGGGTACGGCGTCTTCGAGGGCATCCGCGCCTACCCGACCGACGCCGGCCCGGCCGTGTTCCAACTGCGTCCGCACATGGAGCGGTTGCTGAAGTCGGCCAAGATCTACCCGCCGCTGGACACGATCCCGTACACGGTCGACGACCTGTGCGACGTGGTCTGCGAGTTGATCCGCGTCAACGGCCACGAGGGCGGCTGCTACATCCGTCCCACGATCATCCTCGGGTACGGCGAGATCGGGCTCAACCCGCTGCCGTCCAAGCCGCAGACGATCGTGGCGACCTGGGAGTGGGGCGCCTACCTCGGCGAGGACAGTGCGGTCAACGGCGTGCGGGTCGGCATCAGTTCGTACCGCCGGATCGGCAAGAACACGATCCCGCCCGCCGGCAAGGCCAACGGGCAGTACCTCAACTCCTCGCTCGCCAAGGTCGAGGCGCTCCGCGCCGGCTATGACGAGGCGATCATGCTGTCCGAGGAGGGCTACGTCGCCGAGGGCACCGGCGAGAACCTGTTCGTCGTCCGCGACGGGATGGTGCTCACCCCGCCGCTCTCGGACGGGCCGCTCGGGGGTATCACCCGCGCGTCGGTCATGACCATCGCGCGCGACCTCGACATCGAGGTGCACGAGACCAGCCTGGTGCGCACCGACCTCTACCTCGCCGACGAGATCTTCCTGACCGGCACCGCGGCCGAACTCACCCCCGTCCGCGAGGTCGACGGCCGCGTGATCGGGCCGCGCGGCCCGGTCACCGAACGCATCCAGTCCACCTTCATCGATGCCATCCACGGGCGCGTCGACGCCTACAAGGACTGGCTCACGGTGGTGGAGTGACCTTGCCGTCGGTTCGGTCACAGATCGTCAAGCGGGGCCTGGTCACGTCGGTTCGCATGCTGCGGTCACGCGGCGGCGGGGCGCCCGATCCGGGTGGGCCGCCCGAGGACCTCGAGGCCTACGCACTCCGTCTACGGGGACAGATGGAGGAGATGGCCAACCGCCTGCCGCTGCCGCGCACGGCGTCGTGGGAGGCCTGCGAGATGCCGGGCGTGCTCGGCGAGTGGGTCCGCGACGAGCGGGCAGCCGACACGACCGACCGCGCGGTCTTCCACGTCCATGGTGGCGCGTACGCCATGGGCTCACCGCGCAGCCACCGCGGCCTGGGCGCCGCCCTGTCGCGCACGGCCCGCGCGCCGGTGCTGCTGCCCGAGTACCGCCTGGCCCCCGAGCACGTGTTCCCGGCCGCGTTCGAGGACGTGCTGAGCGCGTGGCGGTGGCTGACCGAGACCCACGCGGTACCGGCGCACCGGATCGCGGTCAGCGGTGACTCGGCCGGCGGTGGGCTGGGGCTGGCGCTGATGGTCCACCTGCGCGACGAGGGTCTCCCGCTGCCCGGGTGCTACGTCGGGATGTCGCCGTGGACCGACCTCGCGGGCACCGGCCCGTCGATGCAGGACCTGGACGGGGTCGACCCGTGGCTGTCCGCGGGTCTGGTCGAGCCCGCGGCACGCGCGTACGCCGGCGAACTCGCCCTCGACGATCCGCGGGTGTCACCGCTGTACGCGGATCTGGCCGGCCTGCCCCCGATGCTGGTCCACGTCGGCAGCGACGAGATCCTGCGTGACGACGCACGTCGGCTCGTCGAGCGCGCCCGCATCGCCGGCGTCGACGCCTCGCTGGGTGAGTTCCCCGGACTGTGGCACGTCTTCCACGCGTTCCCCGGGTTCCCCGAGTCGCGCCAGGCCCTCCGCGAGATCGGTGCGTTCATGCGACGACACACCGCCAGCGACGCCTGATCTCGTCCGCCGGGGCGCGTGGAAAACGGGCTCGCCCTGGTCCGCGTCGGCGACTAGCGTTGGCCGGCTCGCCTGCTTCCAGGGAGGCCGACGTGGCCAGCGACGTGACCATCGGGCGTGTCGACGCCGACGAGTACGCCGACTTCCGGCGCGTGTTCACCCAGACCTTCGGGTACAGCATGTCCGAGGAGGACCTGGCGCGGATCCGGCCGTGGCAGGAACTCGACCGCGCCGTCGCCGCACGGGTCGACGGCCGCATCGTCGGCACGTCCGGCGCGTACAGCTTCGATCTGTCGATGCCGGGCGCCGACACCGCCCGCTGCGCGGGCGTCACCGTCGTCAGCGTTCGCGCCGACCAGCGACGCCGCGGCGTGTTGACCAGCATGATGCGGCAGTTGTTCGACGACGCCGACGAGCGCGGCGAACCGTTCGCGGCGCTGTGGGCCTCCGAGGCGCCGATCTACGGCCGCTTCGGCTTCGGTCCCGCTGCCCCGGGGATCCACCTCGAGATCGAACGGGCCAACGCTCGGCTGCGGGAGCCGGTCGCAACCGCCGAGGTCGAACTCGTCGACCGTGCCACGGCCGCCGAGCGGTTCCCGCCGATCTACGAGGCGGCACGACGCCGACGGCCCGGGATGCTCGGGTTCGCCGACACGTGGTGGGAGCGGCTGCTCGAGGACGACCCCAACCATCGCGACGGGGCGGGCGAGAAGCGCTACGCGCTGCTGGCCGACCGCGGGTTCGCCATCTACCGCCTCAAGGAAGGGTCGTGGGACGGCGGGCTCCCGGACGCCACCGTTCATGTCCAGGAGTTGATCGCGAACGACGCCGAAGCGACCGCCATCATGTGGCAGTTCGTGATCGACACGGACCTGAGCGCCACCACCCGCGCCGGCCGCCGACCGGCCGACGACCCGCTGCCCTTGCTGCTGCAGGACGCCGGCCGGGCGAAGGTCAACGCGGACTGGCCGCTGTACGTCGCGCTGGTCGACCTGCCCACGGCGCTCGCGTCGCGCGGCTACGGCGTCGACGACACGCTCACACTGCGCGTGCACGACCGCTTCCGCGGGAGCAACGACGGGACCTGGCGGCTGAGCACCAACGACGGCAAGGCCGTCTGCGAGGCCGCCGACGGCGCAGCCGAGGCCGACGTCGAACTCGATGCGGACGTCCTCGGCGCGCTGATCCTCGGTGGCCAGCGCGCCACCCGCTACGCGGCCGCAGGCCGGCTGACGACCACCGACCCGGGCGGCCCGGCCCGCCTCGACCGTCTCTTCGCGACCGACGTCGCCCCCTGGACCGGAGTCATGTTTTGAACCTCGACCTGCAACGGCTCTCGCTGGACGACGCGCTGCCCTTCGCCCGTTCGGTGTCGCGCAACTTCTACGAGGACGAGTCCGACACCGACCTCGACGTCTGGGTCAAGCTGATCCGCGAACCGGAACTCGGCTTCCGCGGCTGGGTCGTGCGCGACGGCGAACAGATCGTCGCCAACTACGGCATCTACTCGATGAACATCTCGATGCCGGGTGGCGGCCGCATGCCGATGGCGGGCGTGACCGCGGTCGGCGTGTCCCAGACCCACCGCCGTCGAGGCCTGCTCAAGCAGATGATGACCGCCGGTCTCGACGACGCGGCCGAACGCGGCGAGCCGGTCGCGATGCTGTACGCGTCCGAGTCGGTGATCTACGGCCGCTTCGGGTTCGGTGTGGTCGCGCCGTCGTTCAACTACCGCATCGATCGCGGCGTCACCTTCCGTGACCCGGTCGACGCCTCGATCGTCGAGGCGGCCACTCCCGAACAGGCACATGCCGAGTGGCCGGCGATCCTCGACGCGGTGCGTGATCGGCGGCCCGGCTGCGCGACCCGTACGCCGGAATGGTGGCGTGGCGCCGTCGTGTACGACCCCGACTCGTGGCGCCGCGGGGCCAGTTCCCGGCGCCTGATCCACGTTCCCGGCCGCGGCTACGCCGGCTTCCGGGTCAAGGACGGCGAGTGGAAGCACAACCTGCCCGACGGCACGGTCCGGCTCGCCGAGGTGGTCGCCACCGACCCCGAGGCCGAGGCCGCGCTGTGGCAGTTCGTCTGCGACATCGACCTGACCTCGACGATCACCGCCCACCTGCGCCCACCGGACTGTCCGCTGCCCGAACTGGTCACCGACCGGCTGAAGCTGCGCGCTCAGCCTTCCTCGCCGCTGTACGCCCGCATCCTCGACGTAGCAGCGGCGTTCGAGGGGCGCACCTACGCCACGACCGGTCAGGTCTGCCTCGAGGTCACCGACGCCACGCGTGACCAGTCGGGGACGTGGCTGCTCGACGCGTCGCCCGACGGCGCGTCCATGACCCGGACCGACCGTGACGCCGACCTCGCATTGCCGATCGACGCGCTCGCGTCGGTCTGGCTCGGCGGGATCAAGGCGGTCCAGCTCCAGGCCGCCCGCCGCGTCGTCGAACGGCGCCCCGGCGCGGCCGCCGACCTCGACCGCCTGGTGGCCACCGACCTCGCCCCCTGGACGCCCTTCGAGTTCTAGTTCGATCCGTGGACGATTACGGTGAAGGCCAGCCGTCGGAGGGACTGCCATGTCGAACGTGTACAAGAAGATCGAACTGGTCGGGTCGAGCCGCGAGGGCGTCGACGACGCGATCCGCCGTGCCATCTCCAAGGCCGCCGAGACCGTCCACCACCTCGACTGGTTCGAGGTGAAGGAGATCCGCGGCTGGATCCAGGACGGTGACGTCCAGCACACCCAGGTGACGCTGCAGGTCGGCTTCCGGCTCGAGGACGGCGGCGCGGGCTGAGGTTCGCGGCCGCGAAGTCGACACCCGCGCGACCCGGGCGCTACCGTCGGTGGCCTGCACGTCACCGCAGGGAGCCGACGATGCGTCCGATCACCGCACCGCAGGGGGCCACCCCCGGCGACGCGTGTGCCGGCCGTGTCCTCGACATCATCATTCCACCGCTCCCGTAGCCGGTGTGCACCGGGCTGCGGGAGCGGCCCGGTCAGCCTGGTCCCTCCCGTCGTCCGGTCGCCACGTGCGAACCGCAGCAGCCGAGGAGGACGACGACCGTGACCAGCGCCAGCCACCACAGTCCGCTGCCCGAGCCCGGGCCCGGCCTGGACCTGTACGACACGACGCTGCGCGACGGCACCCAGCGCGAGGGCGTCAGCCTGTCCGTCGACGACAAGCTGCGTGTCGCCCGCCGCATGGACGAACTCGGCGTCGCCTACATCGAGGGCGGCTGGCCCGGCGCCAACCCGAAGGACACCGAGTTCTTCGCGCGGGCCGCCGACGGTGAGCTGGTCCTCGACAACGCGACGCTGGTCGCGTTCGGCATGACCCGTGGCGCCGGCCGCCCGGCCGAGGCCGACACGCTGCTGCAGGCACTCGTCGACGCGCGGACCGACGTCATCTGCCTGGTCGGCAAGTCGTGGGGCTACCACGTCGACGAGGCGCTCGGCGTGCCGCGGGCAGAGAACCTCGCGATGGTGGCCGACTCGATCCGCCACCTCACCGGTCTCGGCAAGCGGGTGTTCTTCGACGCCGAGCACTTCTTCGACGGGCTCGCCCGCGACCACAACTACGCGCGCGAGGTGGTCACCGCCGCAGCCGAGGCCGGCGCCGAGTGCGTCGTGCTGTGCGACACCAACGGCGGCGCGATGCCGTGGGACGTCGCCGAGATCGTCGGCAGCCTGGTCCGCGACCTGCCCAGCCAGGTCGGCCTGCACTTCCACGACGACGGTGGCTGTGCGGTCGCGAACTCGCTGCTGGGCATCGAGGCCGGCGCGACCCACGTGCAGGGCACGGCCAACGGGCTGGGGGAGCGCTGCGGCAACGCCAACCTGTTCACGATCATGGCCGACCTGCAACTCAAGCGCGGGCTGAAGCTGGTCGAGCCCGAGCGGCTCGAGCGCCTGACCGAGATCAGCCACACCGTCGCGGAACTGTGCAACCAGACCTCGCCGTCGATGGCGCCCTACGTCGGCCACACCGCGTTCAGCCACAAGGCCGGGCTGCACGCCTCGGCGCTGGCCAAGGCGCCCGACATGTACCAGCACATCGACCCCGACGAGGTCGGCAACCGCCAGCGCCTCGTCGTCAGCGAACTCGCCGGCCGCTCGAACATCCTGCTCAAGGCGCGCGAGTTCGGGCTCGAGGTCGACGACGCCCAGGCCCGCGCCGTCCTGGCCGAAGTGAAGCGGCGCGAGTCCGGCGGCTGGACCTACGAGGCGGCCGACGCCTCGTTCGAGCTGTTGCTGCGCCGGATCACCGGCCTGTTGCCGCCCGACGACGAGCCGTTCCACTCGCGCCACTACCGCGTCAGTGTCGGCGGAGGGACCGACGACGCGATGGGTCCGCAGGGGCCGGCCGAGGCGATCCTGGCCGTCGACGTCGGGGGCGTCCGCCGGCTCGGGGCGGGCGAGGGCAACGGTCCGGTGGACGCGCTCGACCACGCGTTCCGCAATGCCGTCAACGGCACCTGGCCGCAGCTCGACCGGGTGCACCTGTCCGACTACAAGGTGCGCATCCTCGAGGCGACCGCCGGTACCGGCGCCGTCACCCGGGTCCTGGTCAGCTCCACCGACGGGGTCGACGTGTGGGACACCGTCGGCGTCCACCCCAACGTGGTCGAGGCGTCGTGGATGGCGCTGTCCGACGCCTACACCCACGCCATCCTGCGCGTCGACTGGACCGCCTGACCCGGCCCGTCCGCGTCGCGGTCGGTCACCGGGACGTCTCGAGGCGGTCCCACCCGTCCGGGAGCTCCGGCCGCGGCCAGTCCGCCTCGCGCCGCCAGGCCTCCCACCCCTGCGCCATGGGGCCAGCGCCCTGCTCGACCATCGCGACGGCACGCTCGCGGGCGGCTTCGATCTGGCGTTCCTGCTCCGGCGTGATCAGTCCGATCCGCTGTGCGTGGACGTACTCGTCCTCGTCCTTCCAGAGCCAGCCGCCCTCGGGACCGGCCACCAGATCGAGGAAGAGGTCGCTGCTGTCGAACCCGAGGGTGGTTCGCCGGAACGGCAGTTCGAAGTTCACGTACCAGAACAGCAGCCGGTGGTCGTCCTCGGCGAACATGGCGGCCACCGAGAACCATTCGCCGGGCAGCAGGACCGTCAGCATGATGGTGTCGCTCCAGGCGTACTCGACCAGGCGGAAGCGGCCGGCCGCGAGGTCGTCCAGCAGCGAGAGACGGCCCTCACGGGGACGCGTCGAACCCGGGCCGCCGTAGCCGGCGGTCATCCGGCAGCTGACACCTGTCCAGTGGGCGAGCACCGGGCCATGGGCATCGTCGGTGACCACACGTGTCGGGATCGTCGGACCGGCGCGTCCGGCGTAGAGGAACCGCCGCACCGCGGTGCGGCCCGGTTTCCATGCAGGTGACTCCACGATGGCCATCTCCGGGGTAGTGCCGGTGCCTAGGCGGTCAGGGCGAGATCGACCGCCTGATCCAGTGTGCGGGCGTGGGGGTGGTCGTCGTCGCGGCAGCTCCCGAAGGGGTCGAGGTGGATGGGGACCAGCCCGGCGTTGCGGGCTCCGAGCACGTCGTAGGAGACGGTGTCGCCGACGTAGGCGCAGCGTTCGGCGGCCACGCCCAGCGCATCGAGCGCCGGGTCGAAGATCCGTGGGTCCGGCTTGGAGACGCCGTGGACCCCTGAGTCGACGATGGCGGCGACGTCCAGACCCTGCCCTCGACCCACCTGGGCGAACCCGTGCAGGTGCATTTGGGCCTCCACGGTTCCGTCGGCGTTGCTCACCAGCGCAGTGGGGGTGGCGGATTCGGCGAGGCGCCGGAGCCCGGCCCGTGCCCAGGGCGTCTCGTGGCTCCAGACCTCGATCGAGGGGCGGGCGAAGACCGGGACCAGCGCCGCGGCAGCACGGTCGAGGTCGTCCTCAGCCACACCGGCGGCGACGAGCAGGCCACGGACGTACGGGCTCGGCGCGCCGCCGAACTGCCAGTCCTGCGGTGCGGCGTCCAGCGCGGCAACCCCGCCGTAGTGGGCCGCCGACAACGAATCCGTGTCGTGGTCGACGTCGGCGCTGCGCAGGGCTGCGCCGACCGCGGCCGGATCCGGGAGCAGCAGTACACCGCCGACGTCGAGGACGATCGCTTCGATGTCCCGCATGCCGCGCCCTTCCCGTCGCGCGTGGTGGCTGTTGGGATGGGGGAGGATGGCACGGCGAGGCTCGGTCCGCTGACTACCGTGGGTGGCCCCCTGCCGACACCAGGAATCGTCGTGCCCCGCATCGTCCGCTTCGTCCACGCCCAGACCGGCCCGAACCCGCGCTACGGGGTGCTCGAGGACGACGGGCACGTGTCGGTCATCGAGCCGCACCCGTTCACCCGATTCAAGCCGACGGGCGAACGGGCCCCGCTCGAGGGCCTGCAACTGCTCGCGCCGGTCATCCCGTCGAAGCTGATCTGTGCCGGCAAGAACTATGCCGACCACGCGGCCGAGATGGGCGGTGACGTGCCCGACGAGGCGCTGCTGTTCCTCAAGCCGTCGTCGTCGGTCATCGGTCCGGGCGAGGCGATCCGGGTGCCGACCGACATGACCGCCGAAGTCCACCACGAGGCGGAACTGGCCGTGGTCATCGGTGCGCTCATGCAGCGCGTGACCCCCGAGCAGGCCATGCAGGGCGTCCTCGGCTACACGATTGCCAACGACGTCACGGCCCGGGATCTGCAGCGTCGCGAGAACCAGTGGTTCCGTGGCAAGGCCTTCGACACCTTCTGCCCGCTCGGGCCGGCGATCGCCACCGACCTCGATCCGTCGAACGTGCGCATCCGCTGCTGGGTCGACGACGAACTGCGCCAGGACGGCACCACCGCGGACCTCGTCTTCGGCGTCGCCGAGTTGATCAGCGTCGCCTCGCAGGTGACCACGTTGCTGCCCAGCGACGTCATCCTGACCGGCACGCCGGCGGGAGTCGGACCGATGCGACCCGGCCAGCGCGTCCGCGTGGAGATCGACGGCATCGGGGTGCTCGACAACCCACTCGTCGACCGTGAGGCCTCGGCCACACCGCCGCCCCCGAACGGGCAGGCCTCCGCCTAGCGGATTCCCGGCGGCCGCGGAAGCCTCGATCGCCGCCCGGTTCGGTGTGCGCCCATTCGGTCCCGGTCCGGCCATCCTCTGGTTGAGCCGCATCCCGCGCCGCCGACAGGGCCGCCAGTTGAGCCAGCCCTTGGGAGACGCCAAACGTGAAGCAGTTCGCCTGTGGGGACGTCGTCCCCGGTTGCCAGTCCGCGTTCGTCGGCGCCGACGACGAGGTGATCCTCGCGCAGGTCGCCGCCCACGCGCACGCCGACCACGGCCTGACCGACATCCCGGACTCGCTGGTGCAGCAGGTCCGCGACCACATCGTTCGGGTCTGACCGACGCGGAATCGTCAGCCGGCCGCCTCGGCGGCCGGCTGCGGCGTCTTCGAGGCGAGGTGTTCGAGGATCCGCACGACCCGCACGACCCCGACCACCGTGCCGCGGCCATCGGTGACGACCACCGGGTCGGACCAGGTGCGGGCGGGTCGGGTCACGATCCGTCGGGCGACCTCGCGGATCGGTTCGGCCGCCTTGGCCAGCAACAGCGCGTCCTCGCGGATGCGTCCCGTCTGCAGCAGTGCCACCGGCCGGCGGAGTTCGTCCATCTCCAGTGCGAGGTCGCGGTCGAACACCAGGACGTCCCCGACGCGTTCGGTCGGCTGCTCGGTCAGCGCCGCCAGCAGCGTCGATCGTTCGAGCAACGCGATGCGATCCATCGCGGCGCGTGCCACCTCCACCGGGATCTCGGTGGCGAACGTCGCCGCCGGCCGGCCGAGCAGGTAGCCCTGCCCGAGCGGCACGCCGGCGGCCACCAGTTCGTCGAGTTCGCCGCGGGTCTCGATGCCTTCGCCGAGCACCCAGGCGTCGATGCCGTCGGCGATCTCGCCGAGCGCGCGCAGCAACACTCGCTTGCTGGGGTCGAGGTCGAGGTGCTCGACGAGGCTGCGATCGAGCTTCACGAAGTCGGGCCGGAGCCGGAGCAGCGCCTGGAGCCCTGCGTAGCCCGAACCGGCGTCATCGATGGCGGTGCGGGCACCGGCGGAGCGCAGGACCTCGAGTCCGCGCAGGAGTCCGTGGTGGTCGTCGATGGCCGCGTGCTCGGTGAGCTCGATCACCAGGCGGTCGAGTCGGCCGACACCGAGCAGCATGGCCTGCAGGTCGACGTCGCCGACGTGTCCCGGTTCGAGGTTGACGGTCAGGAACGTGTCGGCGGGCAGGTCGGGGAGGAGTTCGAGCGCCTGCGCGAGCACGACCCGTGACAGGACCGGACCGCAGCCGAGCCGCTCGGCTGCGGCGAACCACCGGTCCGGGGTCGCCGTCGGTGGACCCGGGAAGCGGGCGAGCACCTCGTGGCCCACGATCGTGCCGCGGCGGAGGTCCACGATCGGCTGCAGGACCAGGCTCGGAGGGCTCACGTCGGTGAGGACCGCTTCGAGTCCGGCTCGCCAGTCGCGCTCGGTCGGGGTCACGTCGGGCTCCGGTCGTCGACGCGGTCGCGCCGAGGCACCTGTCGGCATCCGGGTCCGTGGCTTGAGTCGTGGCGGGTTCGCCGCTACGCACGGCGCATGGAAGGATGGCACCCGACCACCCGAGAGGACCTGCCGACCGTGACGATCCCGAACGTGCTGGCGGCCCGCTACGCATCGGCGCCGATGCAGGAGCTGTGGTCACCCGAGGGCAAGGTGGTGCTCGAACGTCGCCTGTGGCTCGCCGTGCTGCGGGCGCAGCGCGACCTCGGCGTCGACGTCCCCGACGGCGTGGTCGAGGCCTACGAGGCGGTGGTCGATGACGTCGACCTCGGCTCGATCGCCGCGCGTGAGCGTGTGACCCGACACGACGTCAAGGCCCGCATCGAGGAGTTCTGCGCGCTCGCCGGGCACGAGCACGTGCACAAGGGCATGACCTCGCGCGACCTGACCGAGAACGTCGAGCAACTGCAGGTACGCCGCTCGCTGGAACTGGTCCGCGACCGGTGCGTCGCCACGCTCGGACTGCTCGCCGACCGTGCCGCCGAGCACACCGCGCTGGTCATGGCCGGACGCAGCCACAACGTCGCGGCGCAGGCGACCACGCTCGGCAAGCGGTTCGCCAACGCCGGCGAGGAACTGCTGCAGGCGACCCGACGGGTGGAGGAGTTGCTCGACCGCTACCCGCTGCGCGGTATCAAGGGCCCGGTCGGCACCCAGCAGGACATGCTCGACCTGCTCGGCGACGCGGGACGTCTCGACGACCTCGAGGCGCGGGTGCAGCACCACCTCGGCTTCACCGCACGCTTGGACAACGTCGGTCAGGTCTACCCCCGCTCCCTCGACCTCGACGTCGTGTCGGCGCTGGTCCAGGTCGCGTCGGGACCGTCGAGCCTGGCGACCACGATCCGGCTGATGGCGGGCCAGGAACTGGCGACCGAGGGGTTCCGGCCGGGGCAGGTCGGCTCGTCGGCGATGCCGCACAAGATGAACTCGCGCTCGTGCGAGCGGGTCAACGGGTTCAAAGTGATCCTCGACGGCCACCTCACCATGGTCGCGGCGCTGGCGGGCAGCCAGTGGAACGAGGGCGACGTGTCCGACTCGGTGGTGCGGCGGGTCGCGCTGCCGGACGCCTTCTTCGCCGTCGACGGCCTGTTCGAGACCTTCCTGACGGTCCTGGTCGAGTTCGGCGCCTATCCGGCCGTTATCGAGCGCGAACTCGCGCGCTACCTGCCCTTCCTGGCGACCACCAAGGTGCTCGTCGCCGCCGTCCGGGCCGGCGTAGGGCGCGAGACGGCACACGAGGCGATCAAGGAGCACGCCGTCGCGGCCGCGCTGGCGTTGCGCGAGGACGGCCGGACCGACAACGACCTCGTCGATCGCCTGGCGGCCGACGACCGCGTGCCGCTCGACCGGGCCGGCCTCGAACGCCTCCTCGACGACCGGTTGGGGTTCGTCGGCGCGGCCGGTGACCAGGTCGGCCGGTTCGTCGACGCGGTCGCCGCGCTGACGGCCCGCCACCCTCAGGCGGCGACCTACCGGCCGGGCGCCATCCTGTAGCGACTCAGCGGGTGCTGACCAGTTCGGCGTGGCCGATCCAGCGTTCGATCAGGTCGCTGACCTGGTGGTACAGGCCGAGGTCCAAGGGGCGGGTGAGCCCACGCAGGACGGCATGTGGGGTGTGTGCGGGGTCCAGTTCGGCGATCACCAGCAGTTCCGTACCGCCGGCGGGGTCGGGGCGCACGTGGGCCTCGACCAGCCAGGACTCCTTGCCGACGGTGACGCCGAGGCACAGCATCCGGCCCGGCAGTTCGTCGATGACCCGCACGTCGTAGGTCGTCAGGCGCAGACCGTGCCGGCGGCTCACCACCGCACGCGCGCCGGGATGCAGGTCGCCGTTCCCGTCCAGTTCGACCAGGTCGAGCGTGTGGTCGTCGATGACGAGACGTTCGACGTCGATGAGTCGCCGCCACACGTCGATGGGGGCGGCGGGCACCTGCCGGCGCACGGTGACCGTGGTCATCGCGGCTCCTTCCTGGGCAGGGATGTCGCGAGGATGCCTGGCGACCGTATGGATGCGCAGCCGATCGCCTTAGGGGCCAAGGTCCCGGGCTTCCCGGCGACGGCCCTACCATCGGCGCCTACCCGTCCCGTTCTCGCACCGCCGAAGAGGCTTCCCGTCGTGTCTGCTTCCCCTTCCGCCCCCCGCGTGCGTTTCTGCCCGGCCCCGTCCGGTTGGTTGCACGTCGGCAGCGTCCGCGCCGCGCTCTACAACTTCCTCCACGCCCGCCACCACGGTGGGACGTTCGTGTTCCGTATCGAGGACACCGACGCCACGCGGGCGACCGAGGAGTCGATGCGCTCGATGATGGAGGCGATGGCCTGGATCGGGCTGGACTTCGACGAGGGGCCCGAGCCCCAGGGGGACGGGTTCGGCTCGCGCGGCGGGTACGGGCCGTACCGGCAGTCCGAGCGGACCGAGCTGTATGCGGCCGTCGCCCGCAGGCTCGAGGCATCCGGGGCGACCTACCGCGACCACCGCACCGCCGAGGACCTCGAGGCGTGGCGCGAGGCGCAGCGCGCCGGCCAGGGAGAGGGGCCGCCGGTCGTCAAGGCGTCGACGTTCGAACACTCGGCGGAGGAGTTGGAGCGGTTCGCGGCCGAGGGCCGGCCGGCGTCGCTGCGGCTGCGCACGCCCGAGTCCGGCCGCGTGGTCGTCCAGGACCTCGTTCGGGGTGAGGTCGGCTGGGACTGGGACCAGATCTCCGACCCGGTGATCGCCCGCTCCGACGGCAGCGCGACCTACCCACTGGCGAACTCCGTCGACGACCTCGCCCAGGGGATCTCGCTGATCTGTCGGGGCGAGGACCTGCTGTCGGTGACGCCGCGCCAGGTGCTGCTGCATGAGCTGCTGACCGCCGACGACGGCGAAGGCTCGACCATCCTCGATGCCGCACTTGCCGAGGTCGGCCTGCCGGCCCGCGACCCGTCGTGGGGGCCGCCGTCGGCGTTCGCCCACCTGCCGATGGTGGTCGGCATGGACCGCAAGAAGCTGTCGAAGCGGCACGGGTCGGTGTCGATCCAGGAGTTCGCGCGCCAGGGGTTCCTGCCCGAGACGCTGCGCAACTACCTCGCCCTGCTGGGCTGGTCGCCCGGCGACGGCCGCGAGCGGCTGACCGACGACGAGATGATCGCTGCGTTCGACCTCGGCGACGTCGGCCGTTCCGCCGCCGCGTTCGACGTCGACAAGCTCACGGCGTTCAACGGCGAGCGCATCCGCGACCTGCCGGCCGAGGAACTGGCGCGCCGCCTGGTGCCGTTCCTCGACGGCACGTACGGCGAGGAGGTGCTTGTCGACTCGCCGCCGACCGATGCCCAGCTGGCCGTGCTGACCGGGCTGGTACCGCTCGTGCAGGAGCGCATGCAACGCCTCGACGAGGTGCAGCGCTACGCGCCGGCGTTCCTGCAGGAGACGGTCGAGTTCGACCCCGACAGCGTGGCGAAGGTGTTCGCCAAGGCCGGTTCGGTCGAGGCGATCGAGGCCGCCCGCCGGGTGCTGCCCGACGTCGACTGGACCGTCGAGGCGATCGAGGCCGCGTTCCGTGCCCTGCCCGAGGAGCTCGGCATCGGGTTCGGCAAGGTGGCCCAGCCGATCCGCGTCGCGGTGACCGGTTCGTCGGTCAGCCCGCCGCTGTTCGAGTCGGTCGAACTGCTCGGCCGCGAGCGCACCCTGGCCCGCCTCGATGCCGCCCTCCCGGTCGCCCGCGACGCGCGCGGCGAGGCCTGAGCATCATGCCGCTCGCCGACGACGGTCCCGGCGTGACCATCCGTCACGCGGGCGTAGGTGATGCCGCCGAGGTTGCGCAGATGTTGGGCGAACTCGGTTACCCGGACGAGGTCGAGGCGGTCGCCGCACGACTTCGGCAGTTCGCGACCTCCGACCGCGACGCGGTCCTCGTAGCCGAGGGTGACGGGCGCTTGTGGGCATCGTGGCGTTGAGCCTGACGCCTCTGCTTGCGGGCGGAGGCTGGTGGTCGCGGATCACGGCGCTGGCCGTCGACCCCCGGATCCGTCGCCGGGGCGTGGCTGCAGCGTTGGTGGCCGAGGCGGAGCGGATGGCGACCGACGGCGGTAGCCGGCTCATGCAGCTCAACTGCGGTCGTCGCCCGGAGCGCGTCGCCGCGCACGAGTTCTATCCGGCGGTCGGCTATCGCGACCAGTACGACCACCACGTGTTGTACGAGAAGCGTCTGGACGGCCCGGCGGGCTGACAGCGGCTGGCGCTTTGCGACATCGCGAGCGGCGACGTACCCTTCCCGACCGCGCACCGAGTACGGCGGCCGAGCGTCACCTGGGGACCAGAGTCCGGGACCGACGACGCGAGGAACACCGACCGCCGAGACCGGTGCCGAGCCCTTTCGGGGGTGGTGTAATCGGTAACACGGCTGGTTCTGGTCCAGTTATTGAGGGTTCGAGTCCTTCCCCCCGAGCTGGTCGATCAGCGCGAAGGCGCCGGTTCGACCAGGAGACCGATCTTGCGTTAGTCTCCGCCCGCCTCGCCCCGGTGAGGCATAGCAAGTCCTACGCGCCCCCGTCGTCTAGCGGCCTAGGACGCTGCCCTCTCAAGGCAGTAACGGCGGTTCAAATCCGCTCGGGGGTACTCAAAAGCAATGGAATAGCACGAACGAGGGGCCCTTGTCCTTGCAGGGGCCTCTCGCTATTCACGGAGCAGTTCGGGGGCGTAGCGGCGCAGGATGGCCAGCGCGTGCGTCACCTTGTCGCTGACCCGCTGGCCGCTCGGTTGGGCGACGGACCAGAGTTCGAGATTCTGCAGCCGGTTGTCGAGACGATCGCCGTTTCGGTGGTGCACGTTCTCGTCAGCGCGCAGCGGTCGACCGAGGTGGCGAGCGATCACCAGCCGGTGCTCGGCCTCGTAGCTCGCGCCGCCGGTCAGGTGAGCCTCCTCGGAGGGCACGGGCACGTATCGGTAGCCGTTCGTGATCCAGCCCTTTGCGCGGCGTCGCTGCGGAGGGCGAGGCAACGAACCGATCGGTATCTCGGCGATGACGTCGCCGCGTTCGGTAAGCCGGGCGAGGTGAGTTCGGCAGAGGCCGCGACCATGCGCGCTCCTGGTGCAGTCTTCCACGTGGCACTGCTCGGCCTGCCGTCGTCGAGCCACCGGTTGCTGCGCGCGCACGTCGCCGGTGTTGCGCCAGCGTTGGTAGTGGCCGTGGCACCAGCCGCGTGACTCGGCAGGGCGCTCGCAGCCGTCGACGGCGCACTGCTTCGGCCGTTCGCCACGGATCGGGCTGCCGGTGCGCAGCCATCGCTTGTAGTGCATGGCGCACCAGCCGCGGGCGTAGGCCCGCTTGCCGCAGTCGTCCTCCTTGCAGATCACCTCGTCGTCCTGACCCGCCCCCACGGGTTGCCGGATGGTTGAAGGGTGGTGCCGGTCGTTCGGGAGCAGCGTGCCTCGAGGGTGGGACACGCCGCCTAGCGTCATCCGCGGGAGGCATGCACGGTGGACATTCGCGAGATCGAGGTGACCGACGCGGCGGGGCTCGTTCCGCTGCTCGACGTGCTCGGTTGGGGATCGCCACGGGACCAGGTCGAGGTCCGGTTGCAGCGCATCGCCGACCATCCCGACTACACGGGCTGGGTCGCCGTCGAGAACGGGAACATCGTCGGCTTCGCGACGGGTCAGTTGAACTGGATGCTGCAGACCCACCCTCCTGTGGCCGAACTGGTCGGACTCGCCGTGCTGCCCGAGGCCGAGGGCACCGGCGCGGGCAGCCGACTGCTCGCCGCCTTCGAGGCGTGGGCGGTCGACGCGGGCGCGCAACGGCTCAAGGTCACCTCCGGCGACCACCGGCCCCTGGCCCACGGCTTCTACGAGCGGCGCGGCTACCGACGCACGGGTGTCCGCTTCCACAAGATCCTCGATTCCGCCTGACCAGCTCACGCCTCGGCGAACCGATCGAGCGCAGTGAGGATCGCGTCGTCCATGCCCTCGCCCGTGCCGTGCCCGGCCCCGCCGAGCACCACCAGGTCGCTCCCCGGCCAGGCGCGGTGCAACTGCCACGCGTTGTCCATCGGTGCGGTCAGGTCGAGCCGCCCCTGGATCAGCACCGCCGGGGTGCCGGCCAACACCGACGCGCCCGCGAGGACCTCGCCGTCGGCGAGGAACAGCCGGTGGTGGAAGTAGTGCACGACCAGGCGCGCAAAGGCCAGACGGAAGCGAGATTCGAGGTAGCGCGGGTCGACCGGTTCGTCCTCCTCCATCGCGACGATCGCGTCCTCCCAGTCGCACCACCGCTCGGCGGCGGGCACGTGGACCTCGGGGGCCGGGTCGGTCAGCAGCCCGTGGTAGCCCGCCACCACGTCGCCGTCACGAAGGTCAGCCGGCAACCCGTCGCGCAGCCGCTCCCACGCCTCCGGGAAGAACTTCGCCACGCCACCCGCCACCCAGTCCACCTCGACGTGCCGGCCGGTCGTGATCGCCAGCAGGACGGCCGCCGACACCCGGTCGGGATGCGCAACGGCGTACGCGAGGCTCAGGGTCGAACCCCACGACCCACCGAACAGCAGCCACCGGTCGATGTCGAGATGGTCGCGGACGGCCTCGAAGTCGGCGACGAGATGGCGGGTGGTGTTGGTGGACAGGTCGACGGACGGTTCGCTCGCGTGCGGCAGGCTGCGGCCACAGTTGCGCTGGTCGACCAGCACGACCCTGTAGCGCGCCGGGTCGAAGAACCGACGCAGGCCGGGTGTGCAGCCCGACCCCGGTCCGCCGTGTACGACCAGCGCCGCCCGCCCGTCGGGGTTGCCGCACACCTCCCAGTAGACGTGGTGGCCGTCACCGACATCGAGGTGGCCGTTGGCGAACGGTTCGATCGGCGGATACCGGTCCCTGGTCACAGGCGTCCCGACTCGATGATGCGTTGCAGGAACTGGCGCGTGCGCGGGTGCTCGGGCCCGGCGAACAACTGCGCCGGTGGGGCGATCTCGGCGATGCGTCCCTCGTCGAGGAACGCGACCCGGTCGGCGACGTCGCGGGCGAAGCCCATCTCGTGCGTGACGATCAGCATCGTCATCCCACGCGCCTTGAGGTCGCGGATCACGTCCAGCACGCCGCCGATCAACTCCGGGTCGAGCGCCGCGGTCACCTCGTCGAGGAGCAGCACGTCCGGGTCGGTCGCCATGGCCCGCACGATCGCGACCCGCTGCTGCTGGCCACCCGAGAGCCGGTCCGGGTAGCTGTCGGCGTGCTCGGTCATGCCGAACAGCTCGAGCAGTTCGCGGGCCCGTTCCTCGGCCTGGTGGCGCGGCTGGTGGTGCACCTTGCGCGGGGCCAGCGTGACGTTGTCCAGCACGCTCAGGTGCGGGAACAGGTTGAAGGACTGGAACACGATCCCGATGCGCCTGCGCAGGTCACGTTCGGGCAACTCGCCCTCCAGTGCCACGCCGTCCAGACGGATCGAGCCGTGGTCGTAGTCCACCAGCCGGGCCACGCAGCGCAGCAGCGTCGACTTGCCCGACCCCGACGCCCCGATCAACGCGACCACCTCGTGGTCGTCGACAGCGAGGTCGACCTGGTCGAGCACCAGCGTGTCGCCGTAGTACTTGGTCAGGCGCTCCACCTCGACGCGGGGGACCATCAGAACGCCCGCTGCAGACGGCGCTGCTCGTCGCGGCGCGAGTACCAGTCGGTGAACCGCGCCAGCGGCACGCTGGCGAGCAGGAACAGGATCGCCGCCATGACGTAGCTCGAGTAGTTGAAGGTGCGCGCGGTGTAGATCTGGGCCTCCCGGACCGCCTCCCGCGCGCCGATGACGCTGAGCAGCACGACGTCCTTCTTCAGCGACACCACCCCGTTGAGCAGCGCCGGCGTCACGTTGCGCACCGCCTGCGGGATGACCGCGTACCGCAGCGCCTGCCACTGCGACAGCCCCAGCGCCTTCGCCGCCGCCCGCTGGCTGCCGTGCACCGCGATCATCCCCGAGCGGTAGACCTCGGCCGTGTACGCCGAGTAGCTCAGGATCAGGGCGACGCTGCCCCACAGCAGGCTGCTGCGGCTGACTCCCGGCAGTTGCAGCGCCGGGACGCCGAACCCGAACAGCAGGATCAACAGCAGCGACGGGACGCCGCGCAGCAGGTCGATGAACACCACGGCGGCGATGCGCAGCGGGGCCGCCACCGGGCCCGTCAGCGACCGGGCGACCGCGACGAGCAACGCGAGCACCAGGATCGCGATCTCGCCGACGAGGAAGATGCGCATGTTGAGCCAGAACCCGCGCAGCACGCGGGGGAAGGACAGGCGCATCGCCTCGGCGCTGAAGTAGGTGGCCTGGATCCGGGGCCAGTACGGCGACGAAGCCACGAACCAGGCCAGTAGCCCGAACACGACCACCGTGCTGAGGCCGCCGATCAGCAGCGGGCGCACGTGGTCGCGGGTGAACCCGCGCTGCCGCACCGGCGGGGGCGCCGGTGCGGCAGGGCGTTGCGGGATCACTCCGAGATGCGCGGGATGTCGCCGCCGCCGGCCAGCCACTCGTCGGCCAGGGCGTCGAGCGTCCCGTCGGCGCGCAGGCTCTCGAGCGCGGTGTTCACACAGTCGACGTAGGGGTTGCCGTCCTCGAACAGCATCCCGAGGCCGTCGTCCATCGGTTCGCCGGGCAGGATGCCGCCGATGACCGAGCCCTCGACCTGGACGGCGGTGACGAACAGCGCACCCGGCAGACCGAAGACGGTCGCGTCGATCTGGCCGCCCTGCAGCGCCTGGAACAGGCCCGCCTGGTCGTCGTACACGGCCGCGTCGTCGACACCGATGACCTGTTCGATGTAGGCGAGGTCGGTGGTGCCCACGACGGCGCCGAAGTTCACGCCCTCCCGCAGATCCTCCAGCGAGGTCGCCGAGGCGGCCGGGCTGTCGGCCAGCGCGACCAGCGACTTCTCGACCTCGTAGTAGGGCACGGAGAAGTCGACCGCTTCGTCACGCTCGTCGGTGATCGAGTACTGCTGGATGTTGAAGTCGTAGTCCTTGGCGCCCGGGGCGATGGCCTCGTCGAAGCCGGTGCGCACCCAGGTGACCTGGTCCTGCGCGAAGCCCAACTCCTCGGCGAGCGCGTACACCACGGCGCTCTCGAAGCCCTCGCCGTTGGACGGGTCGTCGTCCATCATCCAGGGCGGGAAGACCGGCTCGCCCGTGGCGACGGTGAGTTGACCTTCCTGGAACAGGTCGGGGCTGTCGGGCCCGCAGGCCGCGGCCTCGTCCTCGGATCCCTCCCCGGCGGCGTCGCCGGTGGGTTCCTCTGGTTCGTCGGTCTCGCCGCCGCACGCACCGGCGAGCAGTGCGAGTGCCGCCAGGCCGGCGGCTGTCCGTCGCACATTCACACGCATCCTCCTGGTCGTGCCGACCGACGATGGCCGTGTACCGGCCGGTCTCCGGTCGAGAGTTCGGACGCTACCCCGACCGCCGCCATCGCAAAGCACTTCCCGGTGAACAACCCACGAAACGCGCGAGCGGGGTCGTCAGTCGATCGGTGGCGGCAACGCGCCGGCGTGCAGTGCACGGGCCGTGGCGATCGTGTCCGCGTCGCGGGGGTCCTTGTCGGGCCGGTAGCCGCGGACCCGGGCGAACCGCATCGCCAGCCCGCCCGGGTACCGCGGCGAGCGCACCATCCCGTCCAGGGCGATCTCGACCACCAACTCGGGCCGGACGTGGACCACGTGCCCCTCGCGTCGTGTTTCGCGCGCCAGCAACTGCTCGGTCTGCCAGGTCAGCAGTTCGTCGGTCAGGCCCTTGAAGGTCTTGCCGAGCATGACGAAGTCGTCGGCCTCGGGGTCGTAGGCGCCGAGGTGGAGGTTGGACAGCCAGCCCTTGCGGCGACCCGAGCCCCACTCGACCGCCAGCACCACGAGGTCGAGCGTGTGGACCGGCTTGACCTTCCGCCACGCGGCACCGCGCCGGCCGGCCTCGTAGGGGCTGTCGAGGTCCTTGACCATCACGCCCTCGTGGCCGGCCTCGAGTGTGCGGCGCAGGAACTCGTGGGCCTCGGCCGGGTCGGCGGTCAGCAACTGCTCGATCCGCAACTCGGGCGGCACGGCCTCGGCCAGCACGGCGATCCGCTCGCGCAACGGCAGGTCGATCACGTCCCGCCCGTCGACATGCAGCACGTCGAAGAACCGAACGGACATTCTTCGTGCCGGGTCCCCCTTCTCGGTCTTCCCCCCGGGGCCGACCTTGCCGGGCGCTTCGCTCGCTCGTTGCCCCCCGGCACGGCGTGCTGATGGCGCGCTCGCATCGGTGCCGAACTGTTGCATCGTGTCCTGGAACGCGGCGGGACGGCCCTGCTCGTCCAGCGCGAGCGCCTCGCCGTCGAGCACGACGCTGGTGACCGGCAGCGACCGGGCCGCCGCGACCACGTCGGGAAGCCGCTGGGAGACCTCGAGGAGATTGCGGGTGAACACCCGGACCTCGTCGCCGTCGCGGTGCACCTGCACCCGCGCGCCGTCGAGCTTCGCGTCGACCGCGACCTCGCCGAGATCCGCCATCGCCTCGGCGACCGAGGCTGCGGTCTGCGCCAGCATCGGCTGGAGCGCGGTGCCGACCTCGAGGCCGAACTCGGCGAGCGCCGCCTCGCCCTCGGTCAGCGCGGCCACGGCAGTGCGGCGCAGGTCCCCGGTCAGCATCGCCGCCCGGCGCACGCTCGCCTCCGGCAGCCCCGCCGCGGCCGCGATGGCCTGGGTCAACAGCCCTGCCAGCGCGCCCTGCCGCAACTCGCGCAGCACGAGCCGGCGCAGGAAGTCCTGCTCGTGCCCGGTGGCACGGCCGAGCAGGTCGGCGAGCAGGTCGAGCCGCCGGGTCCGCGACCCGGTGCCCGCCTCGACGTCGGCGATCGCCTGCAGGGTCGTGTCGACGTCGGCGACGGTCAGCGACGGCTCGGCCGCCGGCGTGGCCTCGACGCCGAAGACGGCCGACGGGCCGAGGTCGAGCCGTTCCTGCCGCGGCTCGCCCGACAGGTAGGCGACGCCCGCGGCCAGTTCCAGGGGGTCCAGCGCCTGCAGGGTCCGCACGAGCGTCGCGTTCTTGGCCTTGCGACTGCGCGTCGCGGCGACCTCGTCGGACGCGGCCACCAACTCCGCCAGCAGCATCCGCCCACCTCCACTCGATCGACCGTGAGGTCTAGCTCGCGGACACCTCGACCGCCGCGAGTTCGCCGACCGGACGGGCCACGAGCGCGATGTCGAACCGGTCGACCTCGCAGGCGAGGTCGACGTCCACCAGGGGTAGGAACGCCTCGCCGCCGAACCTGCGCCCGGCGTCGCTGGCCGGGACCCGGTCGAGGAACGGTTGCGGGTCGGGATCGTCGCCCGCGACCCGGGCCGCGATCAGTTCGGCACAGGCGAGGTCCTCGTCACCGTTGCGTCCGAGCGAGGCGCCCGTGATCACGTACGTGACGCGCGCCGCTCCCGACGCCCGCAGCATCCGGGCCGTCGCGGCGGCGGTCACGAACGACGCGGCCAGCAGCAGTGGGCTGTCCTGGCACCGGATCAGACCCTGCGTGCCGGCGCTGGTGCGGTGCACGAACGTGCGACCGGTCAGGTCCATCTCGGCGATCGCGCTGGGCGAGTTTCCGGTGTCGAAGCCGTCCATCGGCCGGCCGCCGTCCTCGCCCGCGAACACGGCCGCACCGATGCCGGCGTCGCGCAGCGCGAAGGCCTTCTCGGCCGTGTCGACGGCCAGGACCCGGGTCGCGCCGCGGTGCAGCGCCCACGGCACGGTCGTGAACGCCCGCAGGACGTCGATCACGACCACCGCGTCGTCGGGCGCGGCGCCGGCGAGGTCGACGTAACGGGCCGTCGTCACGAGGATCCGGACAGGAACCGGCGGAGTCGGGCGTCGGCGGCCACGACGTCGTCGACGAAGGCGTACTCGCCGCGCTGGTGGGCCTGCGCCGTCAGACCCGGCCCGTAGTTGAGCGCGGGGACGCCGACCTCGGCGAACCGGGCGACGTCGGTCCAGGCCTGCTTGCCGGCCACGGGCGCGTCGACGCTGCGGACGAACGCCTGCACGACCGGTTCGGACAGGCGCGGCGGTGCGCCGGGGGACCGGTCGACGATCTCGACGGTCGCGCGCTCGCCGACGCGCTCGCGCAGTTCGGCCTCGGCCTCGTCGAGCCCGCGGGACGGCGCGAACCGAAGATTGAGGTTGACCATGAAGGTGCCCGGCACGACGTTGCGAACGGTCGTCGCTCCGGCGCGCGGTCCCGGGCCGAGACCCGTGGTCCAGGCCTGGGTCGCCGACCACGCGTCCTTGAACGGGATGCCGTCGACCTCGACGTCGCGGAGGTGGTCGCGGTCGAGTTCGGCCAGGAACTCGCCGGCCATCGTCAGCGCGTTGCGGCCGTGCCACGGACGGGCCGAGTGCGCCTGTCGGCCCTCGAAGGTCAACACCGCGTGCAGGCCGCCGAGGCAGCCCAACTGGACCTCGCCGTCGGTGGGTTCGAGCACGATCGCCAGCGCGGCCTCGCGCAGCCACGGCACCTCGTCGAGGACCTGGCGCAGTTCGTTGCCGTCGGCCGCACCCTCTTCGCCCGAGTACAGCACCAGCGCGAGGTCGTAGGGCGACGCGTCGCGCAGGGCACGGTCCTCGAAGGCGGCCATCGCGATCACGTTGCCCGACTTCATGTCCGACGCCCCGCGCGCGACGACGGCATCACGGCCGTCGCGCTGCTCGACACGCGGTTCGATGTCATCGTCGGTGGGCGGGACCACGTCGAGGTGGCCGACCAGCAACACCAGGGGCCGCGACGGGTCGCCGCGACGGCCGTCGACGACGACGCTGTGTGCGACCCGGCTGACCTCCTCGCCGAGGTCGGTGTAGCGGGCCTGCATCGCGTCGGCGATCGGTCCCTCGTCCCCGGTCGTGCAGACGTAGCCGCAATGCTCGAGCAGGCGGGCGACCAGCCCCTCCCGGTCAGTCATTGGCGTGCAGGTCGGCGTTGAGGCCGCCCCAGTCGGCCGCCTCGCCCGAGCGCTTCTTCGCGAGGACCTTCCCGGTCACCGAGTCGCGCAGGAACAGCAGCCCGTCCTGCCCGGACAACTCCTTCGCCTTGACGATGGCCCCGTCGGGGAGGGTGACCTTCGTACCGGCCGTGATGTACAGGCCCGCCTCGATCACGCAGCGGTCGCCGAGTGAGATGCCGACCCCGGCGTTGGCGCCGATCAGGCACTGTTCGCCGACCCGGATCACCTCCTTGCCGCCGCCCGAGAGCGTGCCCATGACCGAGGCGCTGCCGCCGAGGTCGGACCCGTCGCCGAGCACGACGCCGGCCGAGATGCGGCCCTCGACCATCGAGGCGCCCAGCGTGCCGGCGTTGAAGTTGACGAACCCTTCGTGCATGACCGTGGTGCCCGAGGCGAGGTGGGCGCCGAGCCGGACCCGGTCGGCGTCACCGATCCGCACGCCGGACGGCACCACGTAGTCGGTCATGCGCGGGAACTTGTCCACGCTGGTGACCCGGACGCGGTGCCCCTGCGCCTCGAGGCGCAGGCGCAGTGCGGTGAACCCGTCCGGGTCACACGGTCCGAGGTCGGTCCAGACCACGTTGTTGAGCAGGCCGAACGCGCCTTCCAACGACACGCCGTGCGGCTTGACGAGCCGGAGCGAGAGCAGGTGCAGGCGCAGGTAGACGTCGTGGGCGTCGACCGGGGCCGCGTCGAGGTCCTCGATGAAGGTGACCACCGCCCGGCGTTGCGTGCCGGTGTCGACGGGCGACGCGACCCTCGCCGCGGCCACCGCGTCACGCACGGCGTCGGAGACCGACTGCTGGCCCGTGACCGCCTCGACGTGGGTGTCATCGAGTTCGTAGGTCCCGGCCCCGCCGCTGTGGCCGACCGCCCCACCCAGGGCCGCGGCGGCGGTCGGGGCGTCGTCGAGCTTGACCAGCGGGTAGAAGGTGTCGAGCACCTTGCTGCCGTCACCGGCGGTCGAGATCGTCGCCAGGCCGATCCCGAGGGCGGCCGTCGAGGTCATCGTTCAGGGTCCTTCGTCTGGACAACGGTGTCAGGCGGCCGAGCCTAACGGTTGTGTCAGACTGCCCCGACGGCCGGTCGCTCCCCGGAGCCCACCCAACCGGTCCCTCCTTCCGTTCCCGAGGACTCCGTGCCGCACCCGTTCCTGGACGACGACGGTCCCGCCGCGATCGCACACCGCGGCGGCGACCACGTGGGCGCCGAGAACTCGATGGCGGCGTTCGCCGACGCGGTGGCGCTCGGCTACCGCTACCTCGAGACCGACGTCCACGTGTCCAGCGACGACGTGCTCGTGGTCCACCACGATCCAAGCCTCGACCGGGTGACCGACACCGTCGGCGCCATCGCCGGGCTCACCTGGGAGACCGTGTCACGCGCCCGGATCTCGAGCCGCGAACCGGTGCCCCGGTTCGACGAGTTGGTGTCGAGTTTCCCCGACGTCCGGCTCGTGGTCGACCTCAAGGACGACCTCGCCGTCGACCCGATGATCGAACGGCTGCGCGGGGACGACCGCCTGCTCGAGCGGATCTGCCTGGGCTCGTTCTCCGACGCACGTCTCGACCGGATCCGCAACGCGCTCGGCCGACGCGTGTGCACCTCGGCCGGTCCGGCCGAGGTCCGGCGCATGCGCATCGGATCGCTCACCCGGCGTGGCGGCAGCCGGGTCCGCATCCGCGCCGACGTCCTGCAGGTGCCGCTCCGCTTCGGCGCCATCCCGATCGTGGATGCCCGCTTCCTCGCGGCGGCACACTGGGCGGCCAAGCCGGTGCACGTGTGGACGGTGAACGAGCGCGCCGAGATGCACCGCCTGCTCGACCTCGGCGTCGACGGCCTGGTCAGCGACCGCACCCGAGCGCTGCGCGACATCCTGGTCGACCGGGGTGCGTGGCGGCCCGTGGACGGGGACGCCGGATAGCGTGCTGCGCGCCGAGCCCGTGCCCTCCCCGCCCCCGAGACCCGGATCCGCCGTGGACGACGCCCGCCCCGAGGACGACGCCCCCGTCGTGCCACGGCCGCCCGAGGCCGGGCCCGCGACCGCGCCACGCCGACCGCTCGACCTGCTCGGCACGGCCGCGGTCGGGGTCGGCATGGGAACCGCCGACCTCGTCCCCGGCTTCTCGGGCGGCACCGTCGCGCTGATCACCGGCATCTACCCGCGCCTGATCGCCAACGTCCGGCAGGGGGCACGCAGCCTGTCGCTGCTGGTCCGCGGCCAGGCCCGCGCGGCACTCGCCGCCCTCGCCGCGATCGAGTGGGGCTTCGTCGCCAGCCTGCTGCTCGGCATCCTCGGCGCCGTCTTCGCGCTCGCCACGCTGATGTCGCACCTGCTCGAGACCCGCCCGGTCCAGATGGAGGCGGTGTTCCTCGGCCTCATCGTCGGTGCGACCGTCCTGGCGTGGCGGGAACTGCGCCGGCCCGCGCCGATCCACGCCCTGGTCGTGCTGGCCGTCGGCGCACTGTTCTTCGTGCTGCTCGGCTGGCGGAGCGGGGCCGTGACCGACCCGTCGCTGGCGGTCTTCCTCGTCGCCGGGATGGTCGCGATCTGCGCCATGATCCTGCCGGGCATCTCGGGTTCGTTCCTGCTGCTCATGCTCGGGATGTACACGGCCGTCATCGACGCGGTCAGCGACCGCGACCTCGTGGTCATCGCCGTGTTCGGGATCGGCACGGTGGTCGGCCTGGCCGCCTTCTCGACCCTGCTGAACTGGCTGCTGACCCACTACCACGATCTGGTGCTCGCCAGCATGATCGGGCTGATGGTCGGCTCGGTCCGGGTGCTGTGGCCGTGGCCGCCGGACCCGAAGGAGGGCGTCGGCGACGTACGCCTGCACGCCCCCGTCGCCGACGAGTGGCCGGTCGCGCTCGGCCTGGCCGTGGGGGCCTGCCTCGCGGTGCTCGCGGTCGGTGCGGTCGCGAAACGCATCGCGGACCGCACGTAGCGTCCCGCGAATCAGGTCGGCAGGCGCCCCGCGTCGATCGCCTCGGCCCAGCGCTCCACCGCTTCCCGGCAGCCCTGCACGGTGGGCACCAGTGCCAGGCGCAGCCAGCCCGCGCCGGCCGGCCCGAACGCGCGCCCCGGCGAGGCCACGATGCGCTCCTTCAGCAGTGCTTCGGTGTAGGCGGCGTCGTCGCCACCCGGCGCGCGGAACCACACGTAGAACGTGGCCTGTGACCCGCTGACCTCGATGCCCGCGTCCTTGAGGAAGCCCAGCACGACGTCACGCTTCGCCGCGAACACCGCCCGCCGGGCATCGACGTGGGTCTGGTCGCGCCAGGCGGCGGTGGCGGCGGCCTGGACGAAGTCGGGGGAGGCGGTGCCCATGTTGGGCCGCAGCAGGCGCAACCGCCGGATCAACTCCGGGTCGCCGACGATGGCGCCGGCGCGGTAGCCGGTCATGCCCGAGCGCTTCGACAGCGACACGAACGCGAGCACGTCGGTGAAGTCGCCGTCGCACACCTCCAGCACGCTGGGGGCGGGCTCGTCGAACCAGACCTCCTGGTAGCACTCGTCCGAGGCCAGGAGCAGGCGGTGCTCGCGCGCGACCGCGACCTGGCGCCGGTACCAGTCGGCGTCGGCGGTCGCCCCGGTGGGGTTGTGCGGGTAGTTGACCCAGGCGATGCAGGCCGCACGCAGCCGGTCCGCCTCGAGGCGGTCGAGGTCGAGCCGCCAGCCCGCCTCGTGGGTGAGCGCGACCGGGTCCGACTCGCCGCCCGCGAACAGGGCACCCCGGCCGTACACGGGGTAGCCGGGGTCGCCCCAGATCACGTTCCGACGGTCCCCGTGCGGGTCCAGCACGGCCAGCGGCAGGTGGAAGATCGCCTCCTTGCTGCCGGCCGAGGGCAACACGTGCAGGTCGGGGTCCACCTCGACCCCGTGCCGGGTCATCACCCAGGCGGCCACCGCTTCGCGCAGGCTGCGCTGGCCGGCCGCCGTGGGGTAGCGGCTCACCGGTCCGACCGCGTCGATCAACGCGTCGCGGATGAACGGCGGCGTCGGCTCGTCGGGGTCGCCGATCGAGAAGTCGGCCAGCGGTTGCCCGTCCGCCCGCAGTTCGTTGGCCAGATCCTGCAGGTGCGCGAGGGGATAGCCGCCGAGTCGTTCGAGCGCAGGGTTCCTGGTTGCCATGGCGCCTCCCACCCTCCGGGAACATCACGCTGCCGAGCGGGGAGCGTATGCGGGCGGGGGATAGGCTCGATGTCATGGACGAAGCACTCCGGACGATCCTGGTGCGTTGCACGGGACGCGACCGCCCCGGGATCACCACCGGGCTGCTCGGTGTGCTCGCCGAGACCCGCGCGCATCTGTACGACATGGAGCAGGTCGTCGTCCGCGAGCGGCTGACCCTCGACCTGCTCGTCGGCATCTCGACCGGCGACGACGTGCTCAAGGACCTGCTGTTCCACGGGTGGGAGCAGGGTCTGCAGCTCGAATTCGATGTCGTCGACGAGACCGCCGAGGCGCCCACGCGTCCCCGGTTCGTCGTGACCGTCATCGGTCAGACCCTGCCACCGGGCGCACTGGCCGGGGTGACCGGCGCGATCGCGGACGGCGGCGGCAACATCGATCGCATCCAGCGACTGTCGCGCTACCCGGTCGTGTCCTTCGAGTTCGTCGTCGTCGACGGCGACGTCGAGGAGATGCGTCGTGCGTTGGTGGCCGCCAGCCGTGAGCACGGCGTCGACGTCGCGATCCAGCGCGAGAGCCTCGAGCGCCGCGCGAAGCGGTTGGTCGTCATGGACGTCGACTCGACACTGATCCAGGACGAGGTCATCGAACTGCTCGCCGACGTCGCCGGATGCGCGCGCGAGGTGGCCGACATCACCGCCCGCGCCATGAACGGCGAACTCGACTTCGAGGCGTCCCTGCGCGAACGGGTCGCCAAGCTCGCGGGCACACCGGTCGAAGCGCTCGACGAGGTCCGCGAACGGCTCCGCCTGACCCCCGGTGCCCGCACGTTCGTGCGCACGCTCAAACGGCTCGGTTACACGGTCGCGATCGTGTCCGGGGGGTTCACCGCCATCACCGACGGGCTCGCTCGGGACCTCGACCTCGACCACGCGGTCGCCAACGAACTCGAGATCGTCGACGGCAAACTGACCGGGCGCGTGCTCGGCGAGGTGATCGACCGTCCCGGCAAGGCCGCCGTCCTGCGCCGGATCGCCGCGGCCGAGCACATCCCGCTCGAGCAGACGGTCGCCATCGGGGACGGCGCCAACGACCTCGACATGCTGGCCACCGCCGGCCTCGGCATCGCCTTCAACGCCAAACCGGTCGTGCGCGACGCCGCCGACACGGCCGTGTCCGTGCCCTACCTCGATGCCATCCTGTTCCTGCTCGGCATCCGGCGTGACGAGGTCGAGGCTGCCGATGCATCCGATCCCGAGGTCGTCCGCGACGGCCTCATCCCCGTGCCCGGCACACCACCCGTGTAGGTCAGGCGGCCGGCGGCAGGGGCGCCGGCGGCTCGGGGTCGTCGACGGGCGCGTTGGCGACCAGCAGTTGCTCGAGCACGTCGGTGCGCCGGGCGATGCGCATACCGGCGCGCCGGTAGAGCGCCACGGCACCGTCGAGCGTGATGTCGTCGACCTCGAGGCGCACGCCGGTCAGGCCCCGGGCCCGGAAGGCCGCGAACGCCGCCCGCAGGAGCGCCATCCCGATGCCGCGGCCCTGCCAGGCGGGCACGACCGCGAGATCGCGGATCCAGCCCTCCTCTGCGGCACCCTCGGCCCCCGCGCGACACCACGCGAAGCCAACGAGGGTCGGTTGGTCGAGCGGATCGTCGTCGCCGACACCGACGCCCGGAGCCGCCTCGGCCAGCAGCACCAGGGCCGGGTCGAAGCCGGGATCGCGCAGGTGGGCCTCGACCCACTCGTCGAGTTCGAGCGGGAGGAACTCGGGGTTGTCGGCGAAGGCGTCGAGGTGCGCGGCCCACAGCGCCGGCTCGTCGCGCCCGGGTTCGAACGTGCGGACGGTGACGCCGTCGGGCCAGTTGGGGGCCGGCGGCGCGGCGTGCAGGTCGAGGCGCAGTTCCAGCAGGTAGCGGACCGGAACGAAGCCGCGGCTGGTGAAGAAACTGCTGGCGCGCCGATCGCCGTCGAGGACGGTCGTGCGCAACACGGCCGTCTCGCGCCCGGCCACCCAGGCCTCGTGGCGGGCTCGCTGCTCGGCGTGGTCGAGCAGATAGGTGGCCAGACCGTGGCCCTCCCAGTCGGGATGCACCCGCCCCTCGACGTGCAGGTCGAGTTCGTCGGTCCAGGGGTCGACGTCGACCTGGAACTCGAGCGCAGCCACCAGCGACGGCGACGCGTCGGGATGCTCGACGAGCAGGACGTCGTCCGGACCTCCCAACTCCAGCCACCGCACGCGCAGGTCGGCCGGCCGGGTCGTCACCGCCCCGACGCGCGCGATCGAGCACGTGGCGTACAGACCTGCGACGGTGAACAGGTCGTCCCAGGCGGCGCGCCGCAGCGAGAATCCGTCCGGCGGCGTCGGCAGGGTCAGGGCGTGCAGGTCGTCGGACACGGCGGCCATGCTACGGCCGACTACCCTCGCCGCCCGTCACCCGCCCCTGCCAGGAGCGCATCCAACGTGCCCCGCGTCGACGTCTACCACCTCACCCCGACCCGCCGGTTGCCGCTGATCGAGGAGGACGGCCTGCGCACCCGCGCGGACCTGTCCTCGCTGTACGGCCCGCCGAGCGAGTTCGACACCGCCGCCCCCGGCACGTTCGCCCACGGCAAGCGGGTCAGCGCCTGGCTGTCGCTCGACTACGCCAAGGCGCACGCCGAGGCCTACGGCAAGGGGCTGGTCAGCTACTCGGTCGACCCGGCCAAGACGCTGGCGGCACCGGCGTCGGTGCGCGAGAGCGCGACGCCGGCGGCGTACTGGGAGCAGGCCAAGCCGCTCAAGGAGTGGCTGGACGGTGACGTGCCCGACGACCTCGAGGTGCACCAGAACCTGCCGGTGCGCACGAAGTACCTGCAGTTGCACGCGCCCCTGGTCGGCGAGGCCGACCTCGGCCCCTACGCGCCGCTGGTGGCCGCGGTCGCCGACGAGGATCGACTGTCGGCCAAGGCGCTGATGCACCTCGCGGTCATCGCCTCGGACGGTGAGTTCGACTCGCCGGCGTTCACCGCCGCGTGCGCGCTGGCGTGGCGCGACGAGAAGGACCCCGACCGCCTCGTGCGCGAGTTGATCGAGACCGACCCGGACAAGGTCGCGTCCGCGGCGCTCGCCGAACACGGGTCGACGGCGCCGGACGCCGTCCGGGTCCTGCGCGAGGCCCTCGAGGAGACCCGTGAGTGGTCGGACGAAAACGGTGTCGACCACGGCCAGGGCCTGTTCGCCCGCACCGCCCTGGTGCTCGACGAACTCCCCGACAAGGCCTAGAGGCTGACGATGCCGAGGTGGGTGACGGTGGGGTCGTCCTCGTCGCCCTCGAGCTCGAAGCGGACCCGCTGACCGATGCGCAACTCGAACAGGCCCGAGGTGTCGAACGTCTCGGCGCCGTAGCGGTACTCGCGCAGTTGGTCGTCGAGCAGCGTGCCGGAACGTGTCGCCGGGTCGAAGTGTCTGACCGTGCCCTGCGGCATGTCCGGGTACTCCTCGCGTCGGGGGTCCCCGGGCCTGGTTCGGCCCCGGGGAAGTCCTGGAGCGCCGAGGATAGCCGGGGTGCTCGCGTCAGCCGGTCTCGGCGTCGTGCCGGTCCCAGCCGGCCAGCAGCGCCGCCGTCGCCGGCCCGACGGGACGCGATGCGAGCGCCGCCAGGTCGCTCACGGTGTCGACGTCGATCGCGAAGCCCGGCGTTCGCACCGTGGCGACCGTCAGACCCCGCCGTCTCGCCTCGGCATGGTGTCGGCGGGCCGACGATGGTCCGTATGCCGTTGGCATGACGCCGGCGGGGCGTCGGAGCAGTCCGCCGGTACCGCCGTCGTCCGTCGGGGCCACGACGACGTCGCCGTCGGCGGCGAGCACGGCCCGGACGTCGTCGCCCTGCATGCAGGGCAGGTCCGCGGTGACGACCAGCAGTCCGTCGGGATCGCCGAGGTGGTGCTCGGCGGCGCGCAGCGCCGCATCCAGTCCACCACCGCCGGGCGGGTCCGCGACGACCTCGAGGCCCAACGCCGAGGCGGCTGCAGCGGCCGCTTCGCCGCCGGCCACGACGACGATGCGATCGACCGGGCCGTCAGCCAGGGCCGCGCACACATCGGCCAGCATCGCGCCCGCGAGCGCGGCCCGCTGCTCGGCGGTCAACCACGCAGCCAGGCGCGTCTTGCCGGCCCCCGGGGCACGGAGGGGGACGAGCGCGACGGTGGAAGACGACATCACCGGCAGGCTATCCCGGTAGGGTCACGCGGCCGGACAGCGCCGGTGGTCACGACGGGAGAGGGCACGCGCGGTGGGCAAGGTCGCAGTCATGGGAGCCGGGTCGTGGGGTACGGCCTTCGGCATGATGTGCGTCGATGCCGGCGAGCCGACCACCCTGTGGGCGCGGCGCGACGAGATCGCCGCGGAGATCCGCGAACGCCGCACGAACAACAGCTACCTGCCCGATGTCCGCCTGCCCGAGGACCTCGAAGCGACCGCGGATCCCCAGGCGGCCCTGAGCGGTGCCGACGTCGTCGTGCTGGCGGTGCCCTCGGTCGGCATCGAGGAGCAGTTGACCGCCTGGGGGGCCCACATCCCGGTGGACGCGACACTGGTGAGCCTGATCAAGGGCGTCGACGTCGCGTCGATGCGTTTCGGCAGCCAGGTCGTCGCCGAGTCGCTCGACTGCGACCCGGACCGTGTCGTGGTCGTGTCGGGACCCAACCTCGCCAAGGAGTGCGCGCAGCGGCTGCCGGCCGCCACCGTCGCCGCGAGCCCCGACGAGCGCCGCGCGGAACGGGTGCAGCAGGCGGTCATGGCGCCCTACTTCCGGGTCTACACCAACCCCGACAAGATCGGTGTCGAGGTCGGCGGCGCGGTCAAGAACGTGATCGCGCTGGCGGCCGGGATGGCGCACGGGCTCGGCTTCGGCGACAACACGATGGCGGCGGTCATCACGCGCGGTCTCGCCGAGATGGTGCGCCTCGGGGTGGCGCTGGGCGGGCAACCACTGACGTTCTCGGGGCTGGCCGGTGTCGGCGACCTGGTCGCGACGTGCACGTCACCGAAGTCACGCAACCGCACGGTCGGCGAGCGCCTCGGCCGCGGCGAGTCCCTCGACGCGATCGTCGCGTCGATGAACATGGTCGCCGAGGGCGTGAAGTCCTCGCGCGCGATCCTCGGCCTGGCCGAGCAGGCCGACGTCGAGATGCCGATCACCGAGGGCGTGGTCGCGGTCTGCCACGCCGGCTACGACCCGAGCCAGTTGGTCGACGCCCTGCTGCAACGCTCCGCCAAGCCCGAGATCTACGGCATGTGAGCCGAGGTCTCGGGCAGGCGCCGCTGCAGCGGACGTTGTCGCCCGGTTCAGCCGTGAGCAGTCGAGGGGGATCGCACCGGTGTCCGGCGGCGTTTTCGCCGGTGTCGATAGCCTGGGCGCCATGGGACGTCCCACGGCACACGAGCGGAAGATCGTGCTCGAAACCGATCGACTACTGCTGCGTCCCTGGCGTGTGTCCGAGGCGGTGATCCTGCACCAACTGTGGACTGAGCGAGATCCTCGTGTCCCTCCACATCGTCGTATCGACGCCGAAGGTGACCCCACGGTCGAGGACCTCGAAGACCGAATCCGCAGTGGTTTCCACGCCAACGCTCTCGGGCTTCTGGCAGCGGAGCGGAAGGCTTCCGGTGACGTCATCGGCTACTGCGGACTGACCGAGAACAGCAAGGTGGCCGAAGGCGAGCCGGAACTGGCGTTCGAGTTCCTTCGTAGGGTCTGGGGGCAGGGATACGCGACCGAGGCCTCGTGGGCGGTCCTCAGCTGGGCGCAGGCGTCGGGTTACCGGCGGCTGTGGGCCACAGTCAGTGACTGGAACGTTGCTTCTCGCCGGGTCCTGGCGAAGCTCGAGTTCATCGAGACCGACCGTGTGGAGCCCGGCGAGGGCCGCGGGGATGTGCTGTTCACCGTGAAACAGCTGTGACCCGCTGCCGGACACCACATGGTCCGGCTCCTGCCCGAACATCGCCACATCACGCTCATGCGCGCCGAGGGTGATAGCGATTCCGATCAAGCCCGGTCGGCCGAGATGCTCGACTGGTGTGACGTCGGCGGGTGACCGGCGCCGACCCGAACGCTCGCTGCGACGGGCGTTCTGCTCAGTCGGTGTCGGCAGGCGGTGACGAACGGCGGCAACGGTGACGTCGGCGCGCTGTAGAGGGGCGCAGCGGCGTCACCGTTGCGCGTTGGCATCACCGAACGTCCCCGCGATCGAGCGTCACATGGTCGGGCGACCGACATGCCCGCAACCGCCGCTATGACCCGGCTGTTCCGCCCGCTACTCGAAGTCGCTGGTGGCGCGGGGTGAGGCTCTCGGGGCCTGCGTGAGCAGCGCTCAGTCGAAGGAGATGCCCAGCGCCTGGACGATCTTGCCGGTCTGCTCCATCACGCCCTGGGTGAACTCGGCCGAGCCGGGGCCGACCTGCTGGATCTGCTCCCACTTGTCGGCGACCTCGTCGGGCGTGGGCACGGCGTCGAAGGTGGCGCCCTCGCCCTCGAGGATGGCGACGCGCGCCATGTAGCCGCCGCCGACCGAGTAGATGCGGCCGGTGTCGGTGCACGCCTCGGAGGCGAGATAGGCGACCAGGGGCGAGACGTAGTCGGGCTCGAGCCGCTCGAGCAGTTGCGGCGGCATGATGTCCTCGGTCATCCGCGACGCGGCGACCGGCGCGATCACGTTGGAGGTGATGCCGTACTTGGCGCCCTCGATCGCCAACGTCCGGGTGAGCCCGACCAGGCCGAGCTTCGCGGCCGAGTAGTTGGACTGACCGAAGTTGCCGTACAGGCCCGACCCCGACGTGGTGTTGACGACGCGGCCGTAGCCCTGCTCGCGCAGGTGGGGCCAGGCGGCACGGGCGACGTGGAAGCCGCCGTAGAGGTGGACCTTGAGCACCAGGTCGAGTTGCGCCTCCTCCAGCTTCGCGAAGGAGACGTCGCGCAGGATGCCGGCGTTGTTGACCACGATGTCCACGCGGCCGAACGCGTCGATGGCGGACTGCACGATCGACTGCCCGCCCTCCCAGGTGTGTACGCCGTCGTAGTTGGCGACGGCCTCGCCGCCTGCCTCGACGATCTCGTTCACGACCTGGTCGGCCATCTCGGACCCGCCGCCTTCACCGGCACGGTTGCCGCCGAGGTCGTTGACGACGACCTTGGCGCCGCGACTGGCCAGTAGCAGGGCATGGCTGCGGCCGAGGCCGCCGCCGGCACCGGTGACGATGGCGACACGTCCGTCGAAGTCGATCTGGGCCACGAGGGTCTCCCTGGTCGTGGGGGTGCCGACGCTGCTGTCGGCTCGTCGAGGCGGCACCCTAGTCAGGTGGGACGAGTAGGACGGAAACGTTCCATGACCCGTCGCTAGGCTGCCGCGACATCCGCCACCTCGACGTCTGGCGCGCCGCGTGGAACCCACCCTGCCCCGCCCGAGCGGCGGCTTCGCGACCCGGGCCGTCCACGGCGCCGCGATCGTCCCCGAGGTCACGCAGCAGCCGGTCGGCCCCGCCATCTGGCCGTCGGCGACCTGGGCGATGCCCACCTCGTCGGGCGTCGGTGACCTGCTCACCGACGGCACGCCCGGCTACGTCTACGGACGCTACGACAACCCGACGGCGACCACCTTGCACGGCCTGATCGCCTCGCTGCACGAGACCCCGGCGGCGTGGTCGTCGGCGTCGGGTACCGCCGCGATCCACTCGGTGCTGTCGGTGCTGCGCGGCGACGGCCGCATCCTGTCGACCTCGAGGTTGTACGGCGGCACCTGGGCGTTGCTGCAGCGGCTCGCGGCCGAGTCGGGCTGGGCCGTCGACCACGCCGACCTGCTGAGCGCCGACGACCTCCGTGCCGCGCTGACCGACGCCCACACGCTGGTCTACGTCGAGACGCTGGCCAACCCGTCCACGGCGGTCGCCGACCTCGCCGGCATGGCGGCGGTGTGCCGCGAACGCGACGTGCCGTTGGTGGTGGACAACACGTTCGCCTCCCCGTGGCTGTGCCGCCCGTACGAACTCGGGGCGACGGCGGTGGTCGAGTCGGCCACCAAGTACCTGGCCGGACACGGGGACGTGGTCGCCGGGGTGGTCGCGGCCGACGCCGAGGTCGTGGCAGCGGTCCGCCACCACACGGTCGAACTCGGCGCGTCCCTCGGCCCGTTCGAGGCGTGGTTGGTGGTGCGGGGCATCCAGACCCTGCCGCTGCGGATGCGGGCCGCCGGCGCCAACGCCCTGGCGGTGGCCCGTGCGCTCGCGGACTCGGACGTCGTCGCCGAGGTCCGCTACCCCGGCCTCGAGCACCACCCCCAGCACGACCTCGCGACCGGGTTGTTCGGTGGCCGCGGCCATGGCGGGGTGCTCTCGTTCGACCTGCCCGACCGCGCCGCCGCGGAAGCCTTCGCAGACGGCTGCCGGGTGTTCGCGCGTGCAGCGTCGCTGGGCGGCACCCACAGCCTCGTGTTGCACCCCGCGTCGACGAGCCACCGCCAACTCGACGACGCCGCGCTGAGCGCCGCCGGCCTGGGGCCGGGCACGATCCGGCTCGCGGTCGGCATCGAGGACGAGCAGGATCTGGTCGACGACGTGCGGCAGGCGCTGACCGCCGCAGCCGCCCTGCGCTGACGACAAGGAGCCAACGTGAAGCGAGTCCTGCTGCTGTACGGAGGCCGCTCGTCGGAGCACGAGGTCTCGTGCCTGTCGGCCCGCTCGGTTCTGGCGGCGATCGACCGCAACCGCTACGAGGTGGTCCCGGTCGGCATCACCCGTGACGGCCGCTGGACTCTCACCGACGGCGTCATCCGGCCCCGCGCCGGGCGCGCGCTGCCGGAGGTGGCCGATGCCGGCCCGACGGTCGCACTGGTGGGTAGCAAGGACGGTGCCCGGCTGGTCCAGGTCGACGAGGACGGTGAGACCGCGCAGGTGGTCGGCCGTGTCGACGTCGCCTTCCCCGTGCTCCACGGCCCCTGGGGTGAGGACGGCACGGTCCAGGGACTGCTCGCCACCGTCGGGGTGCCCTACGTCGGCGCCGACGTGACGGCCTCGTCGATCGGGATCGACAAGAGCGCGATGAAGGCCGCCTTCGCGGCACGCGGCCTGCCGCAGGGCCCCTACGTCAGCGTGCACCGGCGGCGCTGGGACGCCGATCCCTCGCTGGTGGCCGGCACGCTCGAGGACCAGTTGCCCTACCCGTGGTTCGTGAAGCCGGCGCGGCAGGGCTCGTCGATCGGGATCGGCCGGGTCGCGACGCGCGACGACCTCGACGCGGCCCTCACCGAGGCGTACGGCTACGACGACGTGGCGATCGTCGAGCAGGGCTTCGCCTCGCCCCGCGAACTCGAGGTCGGTGTGCTCGGCAACGAGGACATCGAGGTCACGGCGCCCGGCGAGATCCGGCCGTCACACGAGTTCTACGACTTCGAGGCCAAGTACCTCGACGACTCGGAACTGGTCGTGCCCGCCGACATCCCCGCCGATGTCGCCGAACGCATCGACCACCTCGCGCGCGAGGCCTACCGGGCCATCGGGTGCACCGGGATGGCCCGCGTCGACTTCTTCCTCACCGCGGACGGCGAGTTGCTGGTCAACGAGATCAACACCATCCCCGGCTTCACGCCCAACTCGATGTTCCCGCGCCTGTGGGACGCCGAGGGGGTCAGTTACCCGCAACTGGTCGACCGCCTGCTCGACCTCGCCCAGGAGCCGGCCATATAGATGGTCGGCGCCGAGCATGCAACCTCGGCGACCCGTCGATCGTCCGGTGCCCTCGCCTTGCGTTCCCCCGGGGGGTGCCACGTACGGTGGCGACCGCACCACGACCGGGACGCGCCCTGCGCTCAGGCGTGGTGTCACTGGCGAGTGCACCTGGAGGTGAGTTCTTCGCTGGCGGGGTCAGCCCGAGCGGCCCCGTCCGGTAGCCCGCTGCGCCCTGCGCAGCGGACCGGATCGTCCAGCGGTTGTCATGGTCGAGTTGATCACGTTCCGCGCCCCCGCAGCCTCAGACGCTGCGGACCTGTGGCGATTGGCGCGTGACAGTGGCTCGCTCGACCTGAACTCGCCCTACGCCTACCTGATGTGGTGCACGGACTTCGCCGACACGGCGGTCCTGGCCACCGACGGCGACGAGGTCGTGGGGTTCGTGGTCGGCCACCGGCCCCCATCCGACCCCGACAGCGCCTTCGTCTGGCAGGTCGCGGTCGCCGACGACCAGCGGGGACGCGGCCTCGGCCGCCGCCTGCTGCTCGCCTTCCTCGATCAACCCGGCAACCGTGACGCCCGCTGGCTGACCGCCACCGTCACGCCGTCGAACACCGCCTCGCTGGCGCTGTTCCGTGGCGCCGCGGCGCACCTCGACGTGGACTGCGCCGAACGCGAGCGCTTCCCCGCGAGCGTGTTCCCCGCCGAGGCAGGCGACCACGAGCCCGAGGTCGCACTGCGCATCGGGCCCCTGCCCGCGGACTGACCGGCGCATCGCCGACACGCACGTGGCGGTGCGTGGTCCGCCCTGTGCCACCCGAACCCACCCATCCCCGAACACGTCAAGGAACCCCGTGAACGCGATCATCGACCAGCACGAATCGCAGGTCCGGTCCTACTGCCGCTCCTGGCCTGCCACGTTCGAACGTGCCCGCGGCTCGGAGGTCTGGGACACCGAGGGTCGCCGCTACCTCGACTTCTTCGCGGGCGCCGGCGCGCTCAACTACGGCCACAACGACGCCGCGATGCAGGAGGCGGTGATCGACTACCTGCGCAGCGACGCGGTGGTCCACAGCCTCGACACCTATACGCCGGCCAAGGAACGCTTCCTCGCCCGGTTCAACGAGGTGATCCTCGAGCCGCGCGGCATGGGCGACTGGAAGGTGCAGTTCCCCGGCCCGACCGGCACGAACGCTGTCGAGGCGGCCATGAAGCTGGCCCGCAAGGTGACCGGCCGCGACCGCGTCATCGGCTTCACCAACGCCTTCCACGGCATGACGGTCGGCTCCCTGGCGGTGTCCGGCAACGCGCTCAAGCGCGAGGGTGCCGGGATCATGCTCGGTGCCGGTACGAGCCTGCCCTACGACGGTTACTTCGGCCCCGATGTCGACACCGCGGACTACCTCGACTCGTTGCTGCAGGACGGTGGCAGCGGCCTCGACCTGCCGGCCGCCGTCATCGTCGAGACCGTGCAGGCCGAGGGCGGTCTCAACACCGCCTCGATGCAGTGGCTGCGCGACCTCGAGCAGGTCTGCCACCGCCACGACGTCCTGCTCATCGTCGACGACATCCAGGCCGGGTGCGGCCGCACCGGCACCTTCTTCAGCTTCGAGCCTGCCGGCATCAAGCCCGACATCGTCACGGTGTCGAAGTCGCTGTCCGGGTTCGGCCTGCCGCTGGCCCTGACGTTGTTCCGGCCCGAACTCGACGTGTGGGAGCCGGGCGAGCACAACGGCACCTTCCGCGGTCACAACCCCGCCTTCGTGACGGCCACCGAGGCGCTGCGCTTCTGGGAGGACGACAAGCTGACCCGAGACGTCGAGCGCAAGGCCGAGATCATCGGCCGGACCCTCGACCGCCTCGCCGTCGCGCACCCGGTCCTCGAAGCCGAGCGCCGTGGTCGCGGCATGGTCCAGGGGCTCGCCTGCGCCGAGGGCTACGCCGCCAAGATCTGCGAAGCAGCGTTCGAACTCGGCCTGATCGTCGAGACGTCCGGTCCGCGCGACGAGGTCGTCAAGCTGCTGCCGGCGCTCACCATCTCCGAGGAGCACCTCGACGAGGGTCTCGAACTGCTCGTCCGCGCCGTGGTCGACGCGGTGCCCGCCACGACGGCGGCCCCGCTGGCGTCCACGTCGGCCTGACCCGAAAGGCGACCCTGTGATCGTCCGCTCCCTCGACGACCTCGTCGGCACCGACCGCGACGTCGCTGCCGACACCTGGTCCAGCCGCCGGTTCCTGCTCGCGCAGGACGGGCTGGGCTACTCGCTCAACGACACGGTGCTGCACGCCGGCACCACCACGCAGATGCACTACCGGCACCACCAGGAGTCCGTGTACTGCATCGGCGGCACCGGGACGCTGACCAACCTCGAGACGGGCGAGGAACACCCCATCGCACCAGGGACGCTGTACGTCCTCGACGGCCACGAGCGGCACACGCTGCACGCCGAGACCGACCTGCGCATGGTGTGCGTGTTCACGCCCGCACTGACCGGCCGCGAGGTCCACGGCCCCGACGGCGCGTATCCGCCCCCGCAGCCCGCGGCCGCCGGCTGAACATCCCAACTCCACGATGCCAAGGAGGTCTTCCATGGCAACCACCGACACGATGAGACAGGACGCCTATCCGACCCGGGTGAGCGACACGCCCGAACTGCTCGAGCGCACCGAGCCCGTCGTGCGCGGCGGCGTCGACGACGGCCCGCTGGGCCAGGACGCCCTCGAGGCGTTCGACCGCGACGGCTACCTCGTGCTGCCCGAGGTGTTCTCGGCCGACGAGGTCGCCGCGATCCGCGCCCGCCTCGACGAGTTGTCCGCCGACCCGACCGTGCGCGCCGACGAACGCACGATCACCGAACTCGAGTCCGAAGAGGTCCGCTCGATCTTCGAGATCCACAAGTCGGACCCCCGGTTCGCGAAGCTGTCGGCCGACCCACGCGTCGCCGACGTCGCCCGCCAACTGCTCGGCTCGGACGTCTACATCCACCAGAGCCGCATCAACGTCAAGCCCGGGTTCGTCGGCAAGGGCTTCTGGTGGCACTCGGACTTCGAGACCTGGCACGCCGAGGACGGGATGCCGCGCATGCGGTGCCTGTCGGCGTCGATCACGCTGACCGACAACTACCCCCACAACGGGCCGCTGATGGTGGTCCCGGGCTCGCACCGCACCTTCATCACCACGGTCGGCCAGACGCCCGAGGACCACTACAAGGCGTCGCTGAAGAAGCAGGAGGTCGGCACGCCCGACCACGACAGCCTCACCGAACTGATCGTCGGTCAGGACCGCGAGATCCGGCAGTTGACCGGCAAGGCCGGGTCGGTGGTGTTCTTCGACTGCAACATCATGCACGCCTCGTCCGAGAACCAGACCCCGTTCCCGCGCAGCAACGTGTTCCTGGTCTACAACTCGGTCGAGAACACGCTCGACGAGCCGTTCGCGGCGTCGAAGCGTCGCCCGGAGTTCGCCGCCGCCACCAGCTTCGAGCCGGTGCCGCGCAGCTGAGGTCTACAGGTTCACGATCGGGCAGGTCAGGGTGCGGGTGATGCCCTCGACCGCCTGGATGCGGCTGACGACCATGCGGCCGAGTTCGTCGACGTTGCCGGCCGAGGCCTTGACGATGACGTCGTAGGGGCCGGTGACGTCGGCGGCCTCGGTCACGCCGGGTAGCTCGGCCACGGCCTGCGCCACCGCGGCGGCCCGGCCCAACTCGGTCTGGATCAGGATGTAGGCCGACACGTCCACCATGACTGCTCCCGTCCGCGCGATACGTCACCGTAGCGCGACGCGGGCGCCCGGGTCGGCGGAACATCCGGGCACAGCAAACGCCGCGTCGGTGGTCCGACGCGGCGTTCGACGTTGCCAGTCGCCGGCCGCGGGGGCCGGCGTACCGTCAGTTGGCGGTCTTGACCGGCGGCCGGGTGACCTTGCCGGCCTTGAGGCAGCCAGTGCAGACGTCGACCTTGACGGTGCGACCGTCGACGAACGCCTTCACCCGCTGGATGTTGGGGCTCCAGCGCTTGCTCGACCGACGGTGCGAGTGGCTGACCTGCTTGCCGAACCAGGGCTTCTTGCCACAGTAGGAGCAGACGGAGGCCATGATGGAAGTCCTTCTCGATGCGCGGACCCGGGACGTGCGCCGCTCGTGGGCGCCACCGGGATGAGTCCGGGGGACCGGGGGAGACCGCCCACACGTACGGCGCCCGGAGCGCACGACGGGATGGACGGTCGGGTGTCGTCCGACGAGGACGACCGGGGAAGCCTACCAGTGACCCTGCGGGGACGCGACCGTGGCGGGGCCCGCCGGCGGCACCCGCCCGGGTCCGGCAGGTACGGCGCTAGCCTCGCGGCGCACGCGGCACACGGCGGGCGGGAGGTCTGGCGACGGTGGCTGGTGGTGGGGGTGCGCCCCTGGCGGTCGCGGAGCTGCCGGCGTTGCTCGAGCGCATGCACGCCGCGTTGGCGGCCCGCCGCGACGCCATCGACGAACTCAACGTCTTCCCGGTGCCTGACGGCGACACCGGCACGAACATGACCCTCACCGTGCGTTCCGGCCTCGAGGCGCTGCTGGCCGCGGCGGACGCCACCCCCGAACTCCAGGCGGCCGCGGTGATCCGTGGCGCCGTTCGTGGTGCGCGGGGCAACTCCGGCGTGATCCTGAGCCAGGTCGTTCGCGCGGTCGTCGAGGTGGTCAGCAGCGAACGGGTCGTGGACGCCGACCTGTACGCGCGCGCGCTCGACCGCGCCCGGGAATTGGCCTACGAGGCGGTCGCCGAACCGGTCGAGGGCACGATCCTGACCGTCATCGCGGCGGCCGCGACGGCCGCGACGGCCGCCGCCGCTTCGGGCGCCGACCT